>JBBRCR010000060.1:0-23834 GCA_038204695.1 Opitutales bacterium
AAAAGGAGGTGTGGTGATGTCCGCCGCCCTCGCCGCGGTCGTGTTGCCCTTGCTCACCGGACTGCTCGCGCTGCTGGCCGGGTGGCCCAGCGCGCCGCGGCGGTGGGTGGTCGCGGCATCTGCGGGAATGCAACTCGCGCTCGCGCTCTGGCTCGTGCTGCAAACCTGGCGCGGCCACACCTTCGTGGTGCTGATGGGCGGCTGGTCTGCTCACGTCGGTATCGCGCTCGTGGTCGATCTGCTGGCGGCGATCATGCTCGCGCTATCCGCGCTCACCGCCGGCGCGGCGATCCTCTACGGGTTCGCCGAGAGCAGCGTGCGCGGCGAGCATCCGCTGCGGCTGCCGCTGGTGCAGTTCCTCGTTACCGGCATCAATCTCGCGTTCTGCACGGGCGACCTGTTCAACCTCTTCGTCGCATTCGAGGTGATGCTGATTTCCTCCTATGCGCTCATCACGCTCGAGGCGGACGACTGGGACATCAAACAGGCCTACCCCTACGTCGCGATCAACCTCGTGGGCAGCACGCTCTTCATCTGCGCGGCCGGCTTTGCCTACGGATTGTTCGGGACGTTGAGCTTCGCCGAGATCGCCCTGCGCGCGCGGGAGATGAGCGACGATCCGCGGGTTTTGCTGCTGGCCCTGCGGCTGCTCGTCGTCTTCGGCATAAAGGCGGGACTGTTTCCGTTGTATTACTGGCTGCCCAACAGCTACCCGACGCTGCCGATTCCGGTCTCCGCGCTCTATGCGGGCATGCTCACGAAAGTCGGGGTGTATGTGTTGCTGCGCGTATTCGGCACGGTGCTGCCGGCCGACCTGCACGGCGTGCATCAACTGCTGCGTGGCTGGCGGGCGTGACGATGCTCGTCGCCGTCATCGGCGCCGTCTCGCGCAACTTCATTCGCGGCATCCTGTCGTTTCACATCCTCAGCCAGATCGGCTTCATGGTGCTCGCGATCGGGTTCTTCACTCCGCTGTCGTTCGCGGCGGCGATCTTCTACATCATCCACCACATCGTCGTGAAAGCGTCTCTCTTCCTCATCGGCGGCGTGGCGGCGCTGTTGAACCGCACCGACGATCTCGGGCGAATGGGCAATCTCTGGAAACACACGCCCTGGCTCGGCGTCCTCTTCCTCATCCAGGCGCTCTCGCTCGCGGGACTGCCGCCGCTCAGCGGCTTCTGGGGGCAAATACGTCATCCTTGTCGTTGGCGTGGAGCAGCGCGAGTTCGTCCTCGTTGGCGCGGCAATCGTTGCGAGCGTGCTCACGCTTTTCAGCATGTTGAAGATATGGAACGGCGCGTTCTGGAACGCAGCACCCGACGTGCCGGTGCGCACCGACGATCGCCGTTGGGTCCCCATGACCTGGGTGGTCGGTGGCCTGACCGCAATCTCGCTCGTGATTGGCGTTGGCGCCGAGGCGTTCCTTCAACTCGCGCAGGAGGCGGCCACGCGCGTGCTTGATCGCGACGCTTACGCGGCGGCGGTGTTCCAACAACTCGGGAAGGGGGCCGCGCCATGAAGTCGCTCGCGGTGAACCTCGCCATCGCGGTCATGTGGCTGTTGCTCAGCGCGGAGCCGTCCGTGAGCAGCTTTGCGCTCGGGTTCGGGTATGGGTTCTTGTTGCTCGCGGTATTTCGCAGCATCGTCGGCAGCGAGAGCTACGTGCGGCGCGTGCTCGCGTTCCTGCGGTTCCTCGTGCGGTTTGCGGTCGAGTTTCTCCGCGCCAACGCGAAGGTCGCGTGGGCCGTGCTCGTGCGCTCGCGGAACTCGTTCCGGCCCGACTTCGTGCGCTACGACACCTCCGATCTCACGCGCGCCGAGATCCTCCTGCTCTCGTATTGCGTCTCGCTCACGCCGGGCACCACCACGGTGGATATCTCGGACGATTTCAAAACCCTCACCCTTCACGCGCTCGATGCCGATCGGCCCGACGCGCTGCGGTCGGAGATCGATCACTCGCTAAAGCACGGCATCCTCGCCTTCACCCGATGACCTCACTCGTTCTCCTGTTGGGTTTCGCCATCCTTACGTTCGCGATCTTGCTCGGGTTGATCAGGCTCGCGCGCGGGCCGACCGTGCTTGATCGCGTGCTCGCGTTCGACCTGATCGCCACGTGCGCCGTCGCGATGGTCCTGCTGCTGTCGATTCACTGGAACACGGCGCTCTATCTCGAGCTTATCCTCATCTTTTCGCTACTCGGGTTTTTGACAACCGTCGCATTCGTGTTCTATCTCCACAAAACGGTCGAAACCCCTTCGACGAACAATCCGCGTCAACCATGAGGGAACTGCTCACCGCTGCGCTCGTCCTCACCGGATCGCTGCTCATCCTCGTCGCGGCGATCGGGCTGGTGCGCCTGCCGGATGTATTGTGCCGCTCGCACGCGGTCGCGAAGGCGATGACGCTCGGGATATTTCTCATGTTGTTCGGACTCTGGGTCCATCTCGACGGCGAGGAGGCCACGTTGAAGATCATCCTGGCGATCTGCTTTCAGGTCGTGACCATTCCGGTCGCGAGCCACCTCGTTGGGCTGCTCGCGTTGAAGAAGGGATTGGCTCGCTGGGCGGCGGATGAGGTGGAGCAGCCTCGTGGCTCGTATCCCCGCCAACCCTGATCACGTTTCCCATTTGTTAAGTCCCGTCCAACTTCGGCTCGTCGCCCTCGGCACGCTTGTCCTCGGCGCCACCGCGATCGTCGGTTGGTCAGCGCATGCTACGTGGCGCCGTTTCGGCGAGCTGCACGAGGGTCTGCAACTCGCCCAAAGGTTTGAGGAGAACGTCATCACCCTGCACACCCAGCTCAACCAGCTCGCGGCGGGGAACGAGGCCGCGGATCTGCGGATATTGGTCGAGACAAGCCGCGAGGTCGCCGCCTGGGTCGAGGCCGAAAAGCGCGACACGCACACCGCACGGCAGGACCGCATGCTCGGGCGGATCGCCGGATTGTTTGGGGCCTACCTCCGCAGCGTCGAACAACTCGCGGCGAACCCCTCCGCCAGCGACGCTGAGAGGCTGAAAAAGACCATCGCACTCGAGGAGCAGCTTGCCGTGATATTGCGCGAAAGCCCAGCCGCGGATCCTTGCTGCGGACCGCCCTCGCGGATCCACGCTCGCGCCAGCCGGCCGCGCTCCCGGCCCATGTGACGCAGGTGGCTTTCAATATAGCGGCGGCCGGTCCCGGCGATGCGAGGATCCCCGGGGGCTTCGACTACTCGGCGAAAACCCGTCACGCCGAAAACCGATTCGACCAATGTGTGCGGCGTCCAGCGCGCCCGCTCGACGACCCAGTCCTGCGGCACGACGGGATACTCGCGCATCCGACGCTCCGCGGCGGCAGCGAGCGTCTGCGTGCGCGCCAGATTAACCGAGTCTCCGGTATTCCGATACACACTCATCCAGCCCCACCCCGCGAGGAACAGCGAGTCGGAAGCCGAGAGGTATTCCACCCAGCCAGCCGGCACCGCGCGCGACGGTTCCCAGCGCACGGTCGAAACCCCGAACGCCGGATGGCGCGGGTCCGTCACCTCGAACGCGAGGCTGCGTCGCCCCGCCGCCAGCGCCGCTGCGCGGCAAGTGGCGGCCAGCGGGGTGTCGGGCACGCCGTCGATCTTCTCCATTTCCAGCAGCAGCGTGATCCTGGCGGACAGCGTGACCGGTGACGATCCGCAGGAAATCGCGGCGCAACTGGAATTCTGCGACGCGTTTTATTTCTCGCACTGCTTCAAACGCCGCTTTGGCCAATCACCGCGGCATTTCCAGCAGCGGGTCCGCGGCGGATGAGGTGGCGAGTGAGGGGAGCCGGAAACTCCGCTGCGTTTCTGAGACGCTGCGGCCCGCCTAACGCGCAACCAGAACCCCAATCCGGCTGGTCTTCGAGGACCAGCGCCGCGTTCCACCTGCGTCGATCGCGGGAGAGGCGAGCGCCCGCGAGTTAGTGGCTGCGAGCGCCAGCGAGTGGATGCACTTACGCTCAACCGTCCCAGACGCCGGTCAGAGACGCGGCGCTACTCGAGCCGAAGCGCCTTAGTGGCTGCGAGACCGCTGAGCTGGTCTCGTAAAGAAAAATCGTGAGGGAATCGTCATGATTAGGCAGCCTCGGCGGCCATGGCGTCGATGAGTTGGACCAGCGGGGAACCGCGGCGGCGGAGTGAGGCGATGTAGCGTTGCTCATCGTACTGGTGGTCATACTGGGCGATGGCCAGGTGCAGCACCTGGAGCTGGCTCACGATGACGCCCCCCTTCATGGGCAGCGCCGAGAGAACGGCCGGGGCGTCGGTGAGCGCGACCGCCTGCCTACAACCACACAACGAAGCGACCGGATGGGAAGAACGGACCGCGGTCGCCTTTGAATGTGCAGCCACTAACTCGCGGGCGCTCGCAGCCACTACAGCTTCTTCACGAGCACCTTCGCGTTCCGGCCGCTTTCCTCGTACAGCTTCAGCCGTGCGTCGGGCAGAATTTCCTTCGTCGCCTCCTCGAAACCACAGACGTTGGTGAAGAAACCAAAGCTCTGCGTCGAGAGGGCGATGACGGTCGTCGCACCACGCTCCTTCGCCACCATGCACGCATAGTCCACCATCTTTTTCCCCACCCCACGATTGTGGTAGAACGGCATCACGTAGAGCGAACCCACCTCGGCCGTCTGCGGTTTGTCGGGGTAGAAATACAGCGTGACGCACGCGATGATGTTTTCGTCGATTTCGAAGACGAAGAATTGATCGATGTTCTTTTCGATCGCCTGCTGCGAACGATGGATCAGTTCCTCGCGGCGCACCGCCGCCCGCGTCAGGTTCGAGATGATACGTACATCGCTCTTCTTCGCTTTGCGAATCTGCTGGTAATCGTTGCCGTAAACGAGCGAACCGACGCCGTCGTTGGAGAAGATTTCGTTCAGCAGTCCGTCGAAGATCCGGCCGGCCAGAATGTGCACGCGCGGCGTGCCGTTCTCGATCGCCCTGATCGCGTGGGTCGCCTTGCTGCGGGTGGCGGCGTCGATCCGGCCGGGATTCTCCTGCAGAATGTCGCGGAGCGCCTCCATCGAGATTTCACGGCGGACCGCGCCGTCGATTTCCAGTCCATCCGCGGAGGTCAGATAAATGATTTTTGTCGCGTGCAACACCTCCGCCAGTTCCGAGGCGAGCAGGTCCGAATTGACGCGCAGCGATTTTCCGTCGGGACCGAAGCCGATCGGTGAAAGCACGGGGACGACCTGGCGATCGATGAGATCGAGCACGAGGTCCTTGTCAATCCGCTCGACCCGGCCCGTGAACTGGTGGTCCACCCCTTTGATGATGCCGAAGGGCAGCGAGCGCACGGCGTTGGTGGAGGCACATTTCAGCGCGTTTTGGGTGAGTCCTTCCACCAGGGCGTGTGTTACGCGCGACGATGCCCGAATCGCCAGATCCAGGGTGGCCGCGTCCGTCACGCCGCTGCCGTCGGAATTGGTGATGGGAATGTTGCGCGAGACCGACAGCTCCACCAGTTGGTGGCCGATGCCGTGCACGAGCACGATCTTGATGCCGAGCGAGCGCAGCACCGCGATGTCGAGCAGGAGATTGCCGATGTTCTCATCCGCGATGATCGCCCCGTCGATCGCGATGATGAATATCTGACCCTGAAAACGGGGCACGTATTTCAGAATCCCGCGGAGGTCCGTGGGCTTGATCGTCGTCGCGCCGGCGGACGCGGGACTGGGCAGTGTCAGGGGGCCGTTGCCATTACTCATCGGTAAGTCGCGTTGTTGTCGGGCATGCGCCGCGGCGCGTCAACTGCGGTTCGTCGTGTCGCCGCGGGGTGCGGCCACTTGGATTTCCGCGGCCGAGCCTTGGAACCAGCGGCGGTTCCCCTTCGCGGCTTTGCGTCTTCGCGCGAGCCCCATCCGAGCCATCTCGCGCAAAGGCGCGAAGCCGCGAAGCAATTTACGGCCGTGAGTCTGCCTGGCCGATCCGGAAGAGGCAGGAAGATTTTCGGCCGGAGTGTTGCCAGGAATGCTGCCCGGAATTTCTGCCCTTAAAGCTAGTTGCGCAGCCGCTCGCTGCGTGCGCCTCCACGTCGTTGCCTTGAATTCGCGTTTATTCGCGTCCATTCGCGGTTCACTCCGGGTTTGTAGGAAAGCCCCTCGCCGGACAAGACACTCGCAAGAAACCAAAATGCGTTGGAGAGAACGAGGACGCTGGGCGATGAGCGGCAACGAGCCGGAGCATTCCGCTTCGAGGCTGTCTTACCGCGGGAATGCCGTCGTCAACGCCTGCGCGACATTGGGCGGCACGAAATGCTGGACGTTGCCGCCGTAGGCCGCGACCTGCTTCACGAGCGTGGAACTGGTGTAGCTGAATTGCTCGTTCGGCATCACGAAGAGCGTTTCAATCTGCGGCTCGAGATGGCGGTTCATCAGCGCCATGTTGAACTCGAACTCGAAGTCGGACAGCGCGCGCAAGCCCCGGATAATCGCGTCCGCTTTTTGCTTCATGCAGAATTCCACGAGCAGCCCGCTGAAGGACGTGACCTTGACGCGTGGAAACTCGGCGACATTGGGTCGGATCATCGCCATCCGCTCCGCCGCGGTGAAGAGCGGCGCCTTCGGGGAGCTTTCCGCGACGGCGACCGTCACGTGGCCGAAGAGCCGTGCCGCCCGTGCGAGCACATCCAGGTGACCATACGTGATCGGATCGAATGTCCCAGGGTAGATGCAGTGACGCATGAAAGGGGTGGGAGAGAAGACAACCGCTGGACGGCTGGCGACTGCGTTTTTTCGGAAGCTGGGTAGCTCTGCGCTTGCCCCACAATTCTGGCCAAGCACGTCGGCATTCGCACCGGAGCGGCGGCTTTCCTGCCGCCGAAGTACGTTCGGTCGACCAGTCTCAGGCGGCTGGAAAGTCGCCCTTCCGGTCAACCGCGCCCTTGGCGCGACGCCATACGCGATGGCGAATTTGTGGGCAATGGGCAGGGGTAGGTGGGGGGCGGAGACGCGCGGCGCAACTGGTGGCTCCGGCGGCCGGCGAGCGGCCCGCTGCGCCTGGCGGCATTTGTCAGCGGCATGCTCCGCGCTTGCGTTCGCGTGGCGAGCGCATGATTTCATGACTTTGCGCCGATGACACTGCCGAACCTGCTCACTCTCTCACGTGTGCCGTTGATGTTCATCGTCGTCGGCTTGATGTACGCTGAGTTTTTGTGGGCGGCGACTGCTGCGTTCTGGCTGTTCATTGCCGCCGCCCTGACCGACTGGCTCGACGGCAAGCTCGCCCGCGAGCGGGGCGAAGTGTCCTCTTTTGGCCGGTTCATGGATGCGGTGATCGACAAGGTGCTCGTGATCGGAGTCATGATCGCGCTGGTGAACGGCGATTATTTCATGAGCTACAACATCGCCGCGATGGTGCTGCTGCTGTGCATTCTGTGCCGCGAGTTCGGGATTTCCGGGCTGCGGATGGCGGCGGCGGTGAAAGGGCACGTCGTCGAGGCGGATGCGGGCGGCAAAGTGAAGACGTTTACGCAGCTGAACGCGATCGGATGGCTGATGGGTTCACGCATGCTGGCGCAGGATTACCCGGAGGTCTTCAGCGGCGGCGAGGGTCGGGATTGGGTCGTGGGCGTGCGGCTGATCGGGATGGCCCTTTATGTGCTTTCGGCGGTGCTGACGATCACGTCGGGCATCTCGTATTTCCGCCGGCACGGCCACGTGCTGTTTGCCTGACTATGCGCTGGCGGGAGCCGGAGTGGCCTCGGGCGCTGCCGAACCCGGTCGTGGTGGGCTGGGCGACGCTGGGCCCGCTTGGCCGGAGGCTGCCGGCCCCGGGCACGTGGGGTTCGCTGGCGGGACTGCTTTATTTCACGATCGCGTTCGCCGGAGTGAACGTATTCGTAAACCTGATTCTCAGTGCGCTGGGCGCCTATGTGGCCGTCGGGATTTGCGGGGAGGCGGAGGTGCGGCTCGGAGAGCGCGATCCGGGCATCATCGTACTCGACGAGGTTGTCGCGATGCCGTTGTGCTTCCTGGGCTGGCAGTGGCTGCCGGCCGGCTGGCCCAACTGGCTGATCCTTCTGGGCGGTTTCGGCGTTTTTCGGTTTTTCGATATTCTAAAGCCGCTGGGCATCCGACGGCTGCAAGCGCTGCCGGGCGGCTGGGGCGTGGTCGCGGACGACGTGGCGGCAGCGCTCGCCGCGTGTTTCACGCTGCATGGGTCCGCCTGGCTATGGTCGATGCGGTGACAAGACACCCAGTTCACCGGGTGAACAGGGAGATAACTCTGGTCACGGCTGCGCCTGGAGATGCTCGGCGGGCACCTTGACCAACAGGCCCTGCTGGAGGACGTCCACCGCAATGATCACGCCTTGCGGGTTCGCCGGATTATCAACAAGACCCTCGAGTCCGTGCAGCGGGCCACCGATGATTTTGACCCGGCGGCCTTTCGTGAGCAGCGGCATGACGCTCAACTCGAGACCCGACGCCACGATCCGGCGCACTTCATCCAGCTGGCGGAGGAACTTCGGCACATCGACCACGATGATCGCGCGGGCGAGCAGGTCCTGCTGGTAAATGCGCGACTTGTTCTCCGCGGGCACGAGTGCGAACACATAGCCCGGGAAAAGGGGTTTCGTGAAACGTTTCGTCTGCTGACCGTAACGCCGGACGCTCTCGACCAGCGGCAGGTAATGGTCGAATTTCTCCGCGGCCAGCAGCGCGGCCAGTTTCTTTTCGCACCTCGGTTTGGTGTGACAGACCAGCCAATACGACTCCGCCGTGGTCATCGCTTCAGCAGAAAGCGCACGGCCGCATGGTAGCCCTCGAGTCCGAGACCGGTGATGACCGCCAGGCAGGCGGGCGCCGTCAGAGAGGTGTGCCGGAAATCCTCGCGCTTGTAGATATTCGAAATGTGGACTTCCACCGTGGGCAGATGGGCGCCGAGCAGGGCGTCGCGCAGGGCAACGCTGGTGTGGGTGAAAGCGCCGCCGTTGATGACAAGTCCGTCGAACTTCGCATCCGCGAGAGCGGCGATCTTGTCGATCAGCGCACCTTCATGATTCGATTGGAAGCACTCGAGCTGGGTCGTGGGGGCAAATTCGGCGCGCAGCGCCTGCTCGAGATCGGCCAGCGTGGCGCGCCCGTAGATCTCGGGCTCCCTTTTGCCCAGCCGGTCGAGGTTCGGGCCGTTGATAATCGCAATCTTCTTCATGCGCGTCGGCCGCGAATGCACGCTAAACCGGGCGCGTTGCCAAGACTCAACACGCGTCCCGGTCGTGGCGGCGAGCGCCCGCGAATGGGTGAATTTATTTCGCCACCGGAGTCGATTTCGCCGGGGCGGGCATCCGCGCCAGCGGATTGGCCCGCCACCGCGAGGGCGCCATCCCGGTATGCCGGTGAAACATCCGATTGAAGTCGTGTTGCGCCACGTAGCCGACGCGCGCGGAGATTTCCTTGATGCTCAACGATGACTCCAGGAGGAGATTCTTGGCGTGTCCCATGCGCAGCCGCTGGAGCATCTCGCGGGGCGAGCAGCCAAACGCCTTCCGGAAGGCGTGCCGCACCGAGTCGTAGTTGGGAGCTGAGTACAACGCATCCAGCTCATCGTTCGGCTTCGCCACCGCGCCGTTGATCCGATGCCACAGCCGCAGCACCTCGGCGTTGGCCTGGCTCGGCAGGGTGATCGTGGATTCATGCGAACTGACCCAGCGCTGCACCGTCACCAGCAGGAGTTGGAGCCAGGCGGACGCGGCGGCCTCGCGATGGGCCCGCGGCGCGGTGTGTTCGTTCAACAACTGGAGGAAAATCCATTGAAACGTGTCGTTCTGCTCCGGCGTGAGCGTCCACGCCCGACGGGCCGGATCGTCCGCGCCCAGGTGTTCGAGCGCGTGGTAGAGCGTGGGCTCGGCGGTAAAGTGCACGACCCAAAAGCGCGGATTCTGCCGGGGGGACGTCCAGGCGCCATGGCGTTCACCGGCGTGATAGTGCAGCAGCGTATTGGGGGCGGTTTCGCGCCAGCCCGGCGGATAGCCGATGAGGCACGCGTCGTCGGTGACCAGCGTGAATTCGTCGAAGGGGTGAGAGTGCCAGTCGAAAGTCGCGCCTCCCTCCGCCGTGATGGTTCGCAGCGAGACGAGCTGCGGCGGCGAGGGTGGAGTGACGTAGGACATGGCAGGGGCGGAGCACCGTTTTGCGCGGAGGTCCGGCGAGCTACAATCCGAAACCACCCGCGGCTCCTGGCCCGCGCCGGCGGCGGCTGCTTCCCGCCGCTGTCGGATCGGTTCTTCCGGCCTGCCGGTGGTTTATGTGCACAAACTGGCCGACGACATGCGGTTTTACGTCGGCCGCGGCATGAGGCTGACTGACTTCGCCTCGGCGAAGCGCGATCATTTCGCCCGAGTGGAAGCGGACGTGCTCCCGTTCTATAAATCGCTCGTGCTCGATTTTGCGGTGGCCGCCGAGCAGAATTACCGCCCGGTCCTACGGGTCAGCGCTGCCGTTCTTGCGCGAAAATGACGGCGGCTTCGGCGCGGCGCGACACGTGCAGTTTTTCAAACACGGTGCTCAGGTAATTTTTCACCGTCTTCTCGCTCAAGTTGAGTTTCATCGCGACTTCCTTGTTCGTGCAGCCCTCGGCGATCAGCGCCAGCACGCGTTTCTCCTGGGGCGAGAGCGTGGCGAGCGGATCACGCGCGCCGGTGCCGAGCTTCACCAATTCGATCACGCGCGCTGTCACCGCCGGATCGAGAATCGATTTGCCGGCCGCCACGTCGCGAATCGCACTCATCAGTCCGCGGCCATCGATTTCCTTCAACAGGTAGCCGTGGGCTCCCGCGCGAATCGCCTCCTCGACCATGGTGTTGTCCACGACCGAGGTGAGGAACAACACGCGGGTCTCGGGCGCGCGTTTGATAATCTGCCGGCAGGCATCAAACCCCGTGCCGTCGGGCAGCCGGATATCGAGCAATACAACCTTGGGACGCAGTCGCGCGCAGGCTTCCACGCCGGTGGCCACCGTGGCCGCTTCCGCCGCGACACGGATATCCGGCTCGGTGCCAAGCAGTGCACGCAGACCGACGCGGACCACTTCGCTGTCGTCGACGAGGACTACCGTGATCGCCGAACCGGCTGCTTTGGTCATGCGGGATTGGATTGGAGAATCGGCAGCATCGCAACCACGCGGGCCCCTTCTCCGGGCTGGCTGCTGACACGGAGGGTGGCGCCGATGCGGGCCGCGCGCGCCTGCATGTTGCTCAAGCCATGGCCGCCTTGCCGCCGTTTGGCCGGGTCGAAACCGGCCCCGTTATCCTGCACGAGCAGGCACAGCTGCCCATCGCCCTGGTGCACGCGCACGGTGATCAGGGAAGCGGCGCCGTGGCGCAGGGCGTTGCTCACCGCTTCGCGCAAAATCTGCAAGGCCTCGACCATTTGCGCGGGCGACAGGTGCGCGGCGGCGTCATGGTCGATCGTCACGTCGAAACGCGTGGCGCGACCCGCGCGAAGTTCAGCGAGCGTGGTCTCCACGGCATCGGCAAAGCGGGCCTCGCGCAGGCGCTCCGGAGCCAGGCCAGTGATGTAACCGCGGACCTCGCGGATGGCTTCGTTGAGTTGCGCCCGCGTTTGTTCGAGCCGGCGGTCGGCTTCTTTCGGATCAGACTGCAACAATGCCCGCACCGACTCGATCGTGAGCCCGGTGGCATAAAGTGACTGGATGATCCCATCGTGAAGGTCATGCCCGAGCCTGATTTTTTCCTGGAGCGAGGATGAGAGCAGGTGCTGCTGGAGTTGCGCATCGGCCTCGGCGCGGCGGCGCACATCACGCTCGCGGGAAAGCTCCTCGCCCTGCGCCACGGACGTCTTCGCCAGCCGGGCTAGCGTGTCGATTTCAGTGCGCGCGGCGGAAAACGGGGCGAGCGATTCCGAGCCGCGAGCCGGACGCCAGGCTAGGCTGAAGAGCAGGGCCATCGACAGGCCGAGACTGACCACGCCCAACCCAAATGTGAAACGCTGCAACAGCACGACGGCTCGATGGGCCGGCTTGACGGCGGGATCCGGCGGCACCCTGGCGGAGGTGCCGGCGGCATACGCCGGCTCGGCTTCTGAAGCGGACCGCGGGCCGCGCCACGCTCCGATGGCGAGCAGCGACACGAGCGCGGCAAGCGCCACGAAAAGTGCGATCGCCAGGAAGCGCGGCAACGGGTTCATGAAGTTCGGCTCCGCAAAAGCCCGCAGTCCGAGGTTTCGCAGATTTGCTGGGGAGCGTGCCGCCGCGCCAGTTGGAATCAATCCATCGTTTCGGGCCGCGCACCGCCGAGCCTGATCTTAACCGCGAATGGACGCGAATGGGCGCGATCCAAGCGACTGACATTGAACATCGGGGGCTTCTCATTCGCAGCCATGCGCGGTTCAACTCCGTGGCGGCCGGCGCCAGCGAGTGGCAGGGGCTGGCGAAAACCTTTGATTTTAGTTTTTTGCGCAGCGAAAACCTGCGGTTCGCCATGAAGTCGTTCTACATCACCACGGCCATTGATTACGTGAATGGCTCGCCGCACCTGGGGCACGCCTACGAAAAGGTGCTGACCGACGTCATCGCCCGGTTCCGTCGCCAAATGGGCGACCGCGTTCATTTTCTCACCGGCACCGACGAGCACGGGCAGAAGGTGCAGGCGAGTGCGCGCAAGCAGGGCGTGCCGGCGCAGCAATACGTGGATCAAACCGCGGCGGAGTTCCGCTCGTTGTATGACCGGCTGAACGTTTCGTATGATGATTTCATCCGCACGACCGAGCCACGCCACAAGGAGGTCGTGCGCGCCATCTTGCAGCGACTGTTTGATCAGGGGGAAATTTACCGGGCGGAATACCGCGGCTTCTACAGCACCCGGCAGGAGCAGTTTTTGCAGGAGAAGGATCGGCTGCCGGACGGGACGTGGCCGGAGATCTTCGGAGAAGTCACCGAGATCGTGGAGCCGAATTATTTCTTCAAGCTGCGCGCCTACCAGGACTGGCTGATCGATTACCTGCGCACGCATGAGGATTTTATTTTCCCGCGCTATCGGCACAAGCAGGTGCTCGAATTCCTGAAGGAGCCGCTGAACGACCTGTGCATCTCGCGGCCGAAGGACCGGCTGGAGTGGGGAATTCCGCTGCCGTTCGACGAGAATTACGTCACGTATGTGTGGTTCGATGCGTTGTTGAATTACTACTCGGCCGTGGCGGAGAAGGGATTGTGGCCCGCTGATTTCAACGTCATCGGCAAGGACATCCTGGTGCCGCCGCATGCGGTTTACTGGCCGATCATGCTGCACGCATCGGGATTGCCGCCGCCCAAGGCGCTGCTCGTGCATGGCTGGTGGTTGCAGAGTGGCGCGAAGATGTCGAAGAGCAGCGGCCCGGTCATCAACCCGCTCGATCTGGTTGATCAATTCGGGGTCGACGCCTTCCGGTATTTTCTGATTCGCGAGATGAACGTGGGGCAGGACAGCGAGTTCACCGTCGAGCAGTTCATGGTCCGCTACAACAGCGAGCTGGCGAACAATCTCGGCAACCTGGTGAATCGCACATTGAACATGACCACGCGTTTCGCTGGCGGCGTGGTGCCGGCCGCGGATGCGCCGGAGGATCTCGAGCGCGCGTTGCAGAGCCTCTGGATTAGCACGCGCGACGAAGTGATCATCCTCTGTGAAGGCTTTCAGTTTCACACGGCGTTGGAGCGGACGATGGTTTTCCTGACGGAGACAAACGCGTTCATCGAGAAGCGCGCGCCTTGGAAGCTCGGCAAGTCCGCCGAGCCGAAAGATCAGGCGCTGCTGCGGACCTCGCTCGCGACGATGGCGGAGGCTTTGCGGCTCGCCGTGGCGTTGATCCAGCACGTGACTCCGGCGACGACGGCCAGGATTAACGAAGTGCTCGGTTACACCCCCGGGCAGGACTGGCGCGCAGAACTCGAATGGGGCCGGAAACTCGAGGGCTTAAAAGTGACGCCATCGCTGGTGCTTTTCCCGCGGCCGACGCCTGTGGTCGGAGGACAGACGACGGACGGCGGAAGGCGGAACGCGGAAGGCGGAGGACGGAAAAACACGGACGGCGGACGACGGACGACAGAGGGCGGGGAGCGGAAAACGGATGGCGGACGTCCGGGGACAGAGGACGGACGACGGAAGGCGGACGGCGGAGGACAGGGGACGGACGACGGACGGCGGACTTCCGAGGACAGAGGACGGACGACGGACGGCGGAGGACAGAGGACGGACGACGGACGGCGGACTTCCGAGGACGGACGACGGAAGGCGGACGGCGGAGGACAGAGGACGGACGACGGAAAACAGAGGGCTGAGCGCTGACGATTGATGCCTGATCACGGATGGCCGACGACGGACGACTGATGACGGATGCCTCATCCCAAAGGACCGATATCCGATAACTGATAGCTGATAACCGATAACCGATCCCATCAGTGACCATCCTCCCGCTGAGCGCCGCGGCGAACGCCACACCGGCAGCGTTGCATGCGTTTCTCACGCAGTGTCGCGACGCCGCCGTCCGCGACGGGCATGAAAAGCTCGTCAGCATCTCGCTTGCGGTGGACGCCTTGGATCCGCTGGCGGTGCTGGAGTCGATCTTTGAGCCGGACGAACCGCATTTTTACGCGGAGCGGCCGTCGATGGAGAGCGCGATTGCGGGGGCGGAGATTGCCGCGGCCCACGAGGCGCGCGGGCCGGAGCGGTTTGCGTCGGTGCAACGCTGGATGGATGCGATGGTGGTCCACACGATCGCGGTGGGCGATGTGGAGGCGCCCTTTGGCGGGCCGCATTTTTTTGCCGGTTTTACGTTTGCCGACGAGGTGGAGCCCGGGGAGCCATTTCCGGCGGCCTTCGCGTTCGTGCCGCGATGGCAGGTTTCGCTGGCCGGCGCGACGACGACGGCGGTGGCGAATCTCGTGGTGACGGCGGAGGGCGATCTCGCGGCGCAAGCGGAGCGGGTGTGGCGTGCGCACGGCAAGTTTCGGAATTTCGATTACGGACGCGGGGTGAAAGAAAATGGGGCTGGAAGTGGCACGGGCGTCCCGAGTGGCACGGGCGTCCCGCCCGTGGGGATTGGAAGTGGCACGGGCGTCTCGCCCGTGGGTTTGCGGCTCGGCGGTGGCACGGGCGTCCCGCCCGTGGGGATTGGAAGTGGCACGGGCCCGAGTGGCACGGGCGTCCCGCCCGTGGAGATTGGAAGTGGCACGGGCGTCTCGCCCGTGGGTTTGCGGCTCGGCGGTGGCACGGGCGTCTCGCCCGTGGGTTTGCGGCTCGGCGGTGGTACGGGCGTCCCGCCCGTGAAGTTGGAAAAGATGAATGCACTTCATGGGCGGGACGCCCATGCCACGCCGAAGCAAGCCACGCCCGACCCTTATGCCGCCACTGAGATTCGCATTCGGCAAGGGGCGCACCTCCCGCACTGGACGCGCGATGGCGCAATTTACGCCGTAACTTTTAGGCTCGCGGATTCGCTGCCTGCCTCGGTGGTCGAAGGCTGGCGGCAGGAGCGTGATGCGGTTGAATCTCGCGCGCGACAGGAGAATCGACCGCTGACCGCGCATGAACAGAATCGCCTTCGTCATCTGCATTCCGAGAAAATTGAAGCGTTCCTGGATGCCGGCGCCGGTGCGTGCCATCTGCGTAAACCGGAGATTGCTGCGGTAGTCGCCGGCGCTTTGCAGCACTTCGATGGCGAACGTTATCTGCTCCACGAATGGTGCGTCCTGCCGAATCATGTGCACGCGGTCGTGCAACCATTGGCCGGCCACGATCTCGAACGAATTCTTCACGCGTCGAAATCCTACACCGCAAAGGAGGCGAACCGGATGTTGGGATTGAGCGGCGAGTTTTGGCAGGAGGAGTCTTATGATCATCTGATTCGGGACGAAACCGACTACGACCACGCGATCGAATACGTGCGTCGCAATCCTGAGAAAGCCGGGCTGAAGGAGTGGCGCTGGCAGGGAAGTGGCACCGGTGCTCGAAGTGGCACGGGCGTCCCGCCCGTGAGGGTTGAAGGTGGCACGGGCCCGAGTGGCACGGGCGTCCCGCCCGTGAAGGTTGGAAGTGGCACGGGCGTCCCGCCCGTGGGGATTGGAAGTGGCACGGGCGTCTCGCCCGTGGGTTTGCGGCTCGGCGGTGGCACGGGCGTCCCGCCCGTGAAGTTGGAAAAGATGAATGCACTTCATGGGCGGGACGCCCAGGCCACTTCAATCCATGGGCGGGACGCCCAGGCCACGGCGGAGTCGTACGCCATGACGTTCCGCTTGCGTGAAGCGGGCGATTATCGGGCGGCAGTTGCGCGCGCGCTCGACCGGATTGCCGCGGGCGAGTTCAACAAGATCGTGCTGGCACGCGCCCAGGAGCTGACCGCGGATCAACCGCTGCATCCGTTGCGGATGCTCAATCGGCTGCGGCAACGGTTTCCCGACTGCTATGCTTTCTCTTTCGCCCCGGGACGCGGCCCCAGTTTCATCGGGGCAAGCCCGGAACGCCTGGTCCGGGTAACGCGAGGCACGGTGGAGACCGAGGCGCTCGCCGGCTCGATGGGCCGCGGCACGACGGCGAGCGAGGACGCCGCCCTCGCGGCGTCGTTGCTGCGCAGCGAAAAGGACGTCCGGGAACATCGCGAGGTCATCAACGACATCGTTACGCGATTGCAGCCGCTTGGACTCGCCCTCGAATTTCCCGAGCAGCCCCAGTTGCGGCGACTCGCCAACGTGCAACACCTGCACACGCCGGTCCGCGCCACGCTGCCGGACGGCGTCCGTTTGCTGGATATCCTCGCAGCGATGCATCCAACGCCGGCCGTTGGCGGTACGCCGCGCCCGGTGGCGGTCGCCCACATCCGCGAGTTGGAAGGTTTTCCGCGCGGGTTATACGCCGGCGCACTCGGCTGGTTGAATGCCCGCGGCGGCGGCGAGTTTTTCGTTGGCATTCGCTCGGCGGTCGTCGACGGCGCCACGGCCCGGGTGTTCGCGGGCGCAGGCATCGTCGCCGGCTCCACGGTCGAAAAGGAGTTTGCCGAAACCGAACTGAAGTTTAAGGCCATTCTCGACGCGCTCGTGGCGTAAGAGCGCCCGCGGCGTGCGCCCCTGGTGTGCGTCCGATGCATTATGAAACAACCGAAGGAAGCGGGCGTCATCCGCCACCTGAATGAGCGGCGCGCCGGCATGGTGCCGGATTTGATGCTGGCGCGGGAGCCGCGCGATGCGGCTTACTGGCGCAAATGAATTTCCGAGGGACGCGAACAGAGTTTGATGCCGGCGTTCGCCCAGTGCCATGCCGGACCCCTCACCGAGCAGCCGATCGAATAGCTGATCGCGTTCGTCCTTGCTTCGCTGGCCTCGCAACCCCGGAAGCCGGACCAGCCATGAAGCGGCCGCGCGCCCAATGACTCGCATGCACGCGACGGAAGGATCGACGGTTTTCTCGCTGGATTCACGCAACGTGAACTCCCTCTGGGCCTCGGTGCTCGTGGAGACGCTCGTTTGCGCCGGTGTCCGGCACGTGGTGATTTCGCCCGGCTCGCGCTCGACGCCGCTCACGATGGCGTTTGCCGCGCATTCTGGGATTGAGGCCTTGCCGGTCCTGGACGAGCGGTCAGCGGGTTTTTTTGCGCTCGGGCTGGCCAGGCAAAGACTGCTCCCGGTTGCGCTGGTCTGCACGAGCGGCACGGCGGCGGCGAACCTGCTTCCCGCGATTGTCGAAGCGCATGAGAGCGCGGTGCCGCTGCTGGTCCTCACCGCGGATCGGCCGCCGGAATTGCGGGCCTCCGCGTCCGGCCAGACCATCGACCAGCAGAAGTTGTATGGTGGATACGTCGAGTTTTATCACGAACTCGCTCTGCCGGAACTCAGTGAGCCGCGGCTGCGTTACCTGCGCCAGATGATGACGCATGCACTCTCACGGTCACGCGCAGGAGGCGGGGCGCCCGTTCATCTCAATGTGCCATTTCGGGATCCGCTGCCGCCGCTGCCCGATGGCGGCGATGCCGCGGCGCTCGCCTCATCGATCGATTGGGAATTGTTTTTTCGTCAGGTGCGGCCCGCTCCGATGGTGCAGATCGCAACCGTCCTGCCGCCGCTGACGCCGGATGTTCATGGCGCGATTGTGGTCGGCCCCAATCAGCCGGCTGAGCCGGAAGCGTTCGTGGCTGCGGTCGCGGAGATTGCGCGGCGGCTCGGCTGGCCGGTGCTCGCGGACGGCCTGTCGCCCGTGCGCAATCATGCGCCGCGAATTCCGCACGTGGTGTCGACCTACGACGTCATTTTGCGGAATGAGCCGGCGGCGGAGCGTCTCAAGCCCGAGGTGGTGCTTTGCCTGGGCGGCTGGCCCACGAGCAAAGTTTTGCGCGCGTGGCTGGAGGAATCGCGGGCCGCGATCTGGCTCGTGACCGAACGACGCGACAACCGCGATGCGCTGCACGGCCGGACGGTGCCCTTGATGATGAGCCTGCCAGTGCTGGCGGCGGCGCTGCCGGTGGCGTCGGACCCGAGTGGATACGAGCGCATGTGGTCGCGTTACGAGCAGAAGGCGCGCGCGGCGCTCGACTCACGATTGGGGGCGGAGAACGCGTTCTTCGAGCCGAAGGCGGCGTGGCTGCTGGCGCAGCACCTGCCGCCGCACACCTCGGTCGTGGTCGCGAACTCGATGCCGGTGCGCGACGTCGAATATGTCTGGCCGCCCGGAAAACGGGAAATCCGGACGTGGTGCAATCGCGGCGCCAACGGAATCGATGGCACGCTCTCCTCCGCGCTCGGCATCGCGCATGGTTCCGGCCGGCCGGCGGTGCTGCTGACGGGTGATCTGGCGTTACTGCACGACAGCAACGGATTCCTGCTGCGCTCCCATTTTCGCGGCGGGCTCACGGTCGTGCTGATCAATAATCGCGGCGGCGGCATCTTCGAGCATCTGCCCATCGCGCAGTTCGAGCCCCCATTCGAGGAGTTCTTTGCCACCCCGCAGGAGGTCAGCTTCGAGCGACTCTGTGCGGCGCATGCGATCGAGCACGTGCTCGTGCGCGACTGGCTCCAATTTGTCGGGCTGGTGTCGTCGCTTCCCACCAGCGGCATTCGCGTGCTCGAGCTGGTTACGGAGCGCAAACGCGACGCCGCGGGCCGGCGGGAGCTGTTTGCGAAGATTGCGTCGGAACTGGGGTGAGGTGAGGGTGGGCGACCCAGTATCCTGGGCTTAAATACAGGGGAAACGATCGATGGCCGCCGGCAAGGGGCGCCGCGCGAGACTTCTTCACGACCGAAACTCATCGTGGACAGGTCAAGTTTCTCCAATCCAAGTTCTGCCCGAAATGGCCCAGCGAACTACCCCGCATATTTCGCACCGCGGCTCGAGGGAGGCAACCAAAGGTCTGGTGGAGCTGCCATCTCGGAGCCTGATGTTGCGCCGCGTGCATTTGTAGAAAGCGCCTGGGGGTAATCACTCCAAACCCGGTGTTGAACCGCGAATGGACGCTAATAAACGCGAATTCGAAGCAGCGACTCGGAGCAAACCTACGGCGGGTTCCCTTACACAAACCCGCCGCGAACGACGTCGCTCTCCATCGGATCGGTGGCTTCTCCGTCGGATCGGCGGCTTTCCAGCCGCCGCATTACGTTCGGCCGACCGATTTCGGGCGACTGGAAAGTCGCCCCTCCGCAGCCACCCACTCGCTGGCGCTCGCAGCCACGGAGTCGCGAATCGCTCAACTTCGGGGTTTTCCCATTCGCGGTTGAAGAGTGGGTCGTTTCCTGGGTGCGCACGCCCGCGACGCCCCCGTCTTCCCAGCCGAAATCCATACCATGAATTCAGTATGCCGGCCAATTGACGAAGCTTCGCCGGGCCGCGTCGGATACGCACGCACCGGAGGCATTTCGCCACGCCGGCGGCACCGACACACAACTCCCATGCTTCTATTCCGCACCTCGCTCGTTCTCGGATTGTTCGCAGCCTGCCTCAATCCTGTCGCGGCCATCACGATCACTGATGTCAACGTGTCATTCACGGAGGATTTCGACACCCTGGCCAGCAGCGGCACCGGCAGCGTGCTCCCCGGCGACTGGGCATTTGTGGAGACCGGCTCGAGTGGTGATTCCCTTTATGCCGCCGGAACGGGGAGCTCGACGTCCGGGAATACCTATAGTTTTGGCGCGAGTGGCGCGACCGATCGGGCGCTTGGCGCGCTGAGCAGTGGCGCGGTGCGCACGACTTTCGGAAGCCGCATCGCGAATCAAACCGGCCGCGTGGTCAGCAGCTTCGTGATCGAGTACGTGGGTGAACAGTGGCGGCTCGGCGCAACCGGACGACAGGACCGGCTCGATTTTTCCTACAGCCTCGACGCAGGCTCGCTGCTCACGGGTGCGTGGCTGGCGGTCGATGAACTTGATTTTTCGTCGCCGAAATCCACGGGAACCACGGGACTGCTCAACGGAAATGCTGCGACCAATCAACACCTGCTTTCGTACACGCTGAGCGGCCTCACCCTGCCGAGCGGCGATGGACTATGGTTGCGCTGGTCCGACATCGACATCACGGGTGCGGACGACGGACTGGCGATCGATCATTTTTCGATCCGTGCGACGGCCGTTGAACCACAAAACGTCTCCGAGCATATGCCGGTGGCTGCGCTCGGCGCGGTGTTGGGCGCGCTTTGTATGGCGGGTTCGCCGGCCGGCCGGCATCTGCGCGAGATTGGACGGCGAGGGCTGCAGCCACCTTCCGCAGAGATCGGGATCAAATAAGTATCCGCGCCGGGGGGCCTGCGGCGGCCACGCCGTGAGGCCCTGGCGAGTGAGCGGAGGTGGTGTTCCGCGCTGACTGCACGGAGGGGCGACTTTCCAGTCGCCCAAGATCGGTTCGCGCGAACGTACTTCGGCGGCTGGAAAGCCGCCGTTCCGCGCAAAGGGCGCCATGGCTACAGCTGAATCGGCAGACCGACTTCGATGATCTGCATGGGCGGAAGCTGGTAATAGTCCCGCGCCTGCCGGGCATTGCGGCTGAGGAAGCCGTAGAAGTGCTTTTGCCACTCCCACATTCGGGCGTCGCCGCCCGTGATGATCATCTCGCGATTGAAATAATACGTCGCCTCGGACGGCTTCAACGGCACGCCGCGGTCCCGGATTTCTTCGATCAACGCACTCACGTCGGGAGATTCCATGTACCCATAACGGCCCAGCGCCCGCCAGACGCCTTCGCCGATTTCACGCACTTCCAAACGCTCGTTCGCCGCAACATAGGGCACCTCCAGCGTGATGATGCTGAGGAGCACCACGGTTTCATGGAGGACCTTGTTGGCCTTCACATGGTGCAGGAGCACCAGCGGTGTACCCGTGGGATTGCCGGCCATGAACACGCCCGTGCCGCGCACGCGCGTGATGTGTTTACTCGACGCGATGTTGGTCAATTCCCGCTCGGTGATCTCATTGGCGTAAATCCGCCGAAAGATTTCGGACTTGCCCATCTTCCAAGTCACCATGATCGCGAGCACGCCCATGGCGATTGCGACGGGCAGCCAGCCGCCATCCA
Source organism: Opitutales bacterium (assembly GCA_038204695.1). GTDB lineage: Bacteria > Verrucomicrobiota > Verrucomicrobiia > Opitutales > Opitutaceae > ER46. Next base: position 21,498 of record JBBRCR010000060.1, read on the forward strand.
TGAACTTGTGCAGATTGGCGCTGAAGAAAGTGATGTCCACGATGAGGAAAAGGCTGCAGATGATGGCGGCGCGCCACACCGGCCACCGCCAGGCGCGGAGCATGACGAAATAGAGTGCGATCGTCGTCACAATCATCGTGCCCGTCACCGCGATGCCGTAGGCCGCGGCGAGCGCGGAGCTGGACTTGAACTCGAGCACGGTCGCGATGGAGCCGACGGCCAGAGCTACATTGACCAGGGGGAGAAAAATTTGGCCGCGTTGGTCGGGATTCGTGTGTTTGACCGCGAGCCGCGGGAAATATCCCAGCTGAATTGCCTGGCGCACGAGCGAGTAGGCTCCGGAAATCAACGCCTGGCTGGCGATGATTGCCGCAAGCACCGACAGCGCGAGCAACGCGTACCGGAGCGTGCCCTCGGGCGCGAGCGAGAGAAACGGTTGTTCGGCCGAACCGCGGCCCGAGAGAAAATACGCGCCCTGGCCAAAGTAGTTTAATGCCAGTCCCGGCAGCACGATGCCGTACCAGGCGCGGACGATGGCGCGGCGGCCAAAATGCCCCATGTCGGCGTAGAGCGCCTCCACGCCCGTGAAAGCCAGCACCACCGAGCCGAGCAAGATCGTCGCCTGGTGGGGGTGCGAACCCAGCAGCTTCAGGCCCAGCAGCGGATTGAGCGCCTTCAGCACGATGGGCGTTTCGATCACCCGCCAGAGACCGAAACCACCGAGCGCCAGGAACCACGCCAGCATCACCGGACCAAAGATTCCACCGATGAACTTCGTACCACGAAACTGAAACGCAAAGACACCGCCCAGGATCAGGCAGGACAGCGGCACGACAAGGTGTTCCACGCCGGGCCAGACGAGCTTCATTCCCTCGACGGCACCAAGCACCGTAATCGCCGGTGTGATGATCGCCTCACCACATAACATCGATGCGCCGATGAGGACCACGATGGTCCCCGCGTTGAGCCCGATGCGCGCTCCGCGGTCGAGCCGCCCCAGTGCCAGCAACGCGAAAATCCCGCCTTCGCCACGATTGTCCGCGCGGAGCACGAACAGCGTGTATTTCACGCTGACCACCAGGATCAATGACCAGACGATGAGCGACAGTACGCCCAAAACAGCGACCGCGTGTTCCGCCGGTGGAAGGGCCGTGAGACATTCCCTGATCGTATACAGCGGGCTCGTCCCAATATCGCCAAAGACAACTCCGAGCGCGCCCAGCCCAAGGGCCAGATTCACGCCGCTGCGCTGAGGAGCATGAGACGATGTGCTCATCAAGGAGGGCGAAGTGTTTAGGAACGTCGCCACGCGTCCAAGCAGTTTCACCGAGGTTCCGGATTGTGCTTGATCCACGCGTCAAGCTCCCGGTGGACAAGCTCGCGAAAAGTTTCCAGCCTCGGCGCGCATGACTCCCGCATGGACGGTTGCCAAGACTTACACCGATATTCTTTACCACAAGTCCGGTGGTATCGCCAAGGTCACCATTAACCGGCCGGAAAAGCGCAACGCATTCCGTCCGCTAACCGTTGCGGAAATGTTCGACGCCTTCTCCGATGCGCGTGAAGACCCGAAGATTGGCGTGGTGTTGCTGACGGGCGCGGGCCCCCACACCGACGGCAAGCATGCGTTTTGCGCTGGTGGCGACCAATCCGTCCGCGGCCATGCCGGGTACATCGACGAATCGGGCGTACCGCGTCTGAACGTCCTCGACCTGCAAAAATTGATTCGCTCGATGCCTAAAGTGGTGATCGCGCTCGTCGCCGGCTACGCGATTGGCGGTGGTCATGTGCTCCACGTGGTCTGCGATTTGAGCATCGCCGCGGACAACGCGATCTTCGGTCAGGTCGGACCCAAGATGGGGAGCTTCGACGGTGGCTTTGGCTCGAGTTATCTGGCGCGCGTCGTCGGCCAGAAGAAGGCGCGCGAGATTTGGTTTCTCTGCCGGCAATACGATGCGCGGCAGGCGCTGGACATGGGTTTGGTGAACGCAATCGTGCCGGTCGCCGAACTCGAAGCCGAGGGCGTGAAGTGGGCGGACGAGATCATGCAGAAAAGTCCGCTGGCCATCCGGCTGCTCAAGAGCGGATTCAACGCGGAGCTTGACGGCCAGGCGGGAATTCAGGAACTCGCGGGCAACGCGACGATGTTGTACTACATGACCGACGAGGCGAAGGACTTCATGACCGCGCAACGCGACAAACGAAAGCCCGACGCACGAAAGTATCCCTGGCTGCCGTGAGCGGCTGCCTTCGAGTTGCGCCACAGATTCGCACGTCTGGTGCTTGCTTGAGGTAGCGCCGTGTCTCCGACCGGCGGCTTGTCCCAATCGAAACACC
>JBBRCR010000061.1:0-23791 GCA_038204695.1 Opitutales bacterium
CGCTGGACCTCCAGATGCGCGAGGGAAAGCTGCTGCAGATCGCGTTTCTTCGGTTCGGCCGCGAAGTCCTTTTTAAGCGCGGCTTCGATGTCACGGACGCGCGTTTGCTGACCCTCGATGCCACGGCGGCGTCGAACTCAAGCAACGGCTGCTCGCGCACCTCGCGCAACGCGGGATCGCCACGGAAAATGTCGGCAGCGACGCGGCCGAAATCGTCCGCTATCCAACCTATGCGGAGAAAGTAGCCGGCGCGATCTCGCGCGGTGAAGTCCGGCGCCGCATTCTGATCTGCTCCACCGGCATCGGCATGAGCATCATCGCGAACAAATTCCCGGGACTGCGGGCTTCGCTCTGCACCAGCGTGCACCTGGCGAAGATGACGCGCGCCCACAACGACTCCAATCTGCTCTGCCTCGGGGGAAAAATCACCGGCTCCAGCGAAGCGCTGGCGATCGTCGATGCCTGGCTCGACTCCCCCTTTGAGGGCGGGCGGCACTGCATTTCACTCGACTTGATCCGCGAGGTCGAAGCCAGACTGCTGAGGCCGGCGCCGCGCGCTGTATCCACTCAATGAATTCATGGGCTATGAATCACCAAGCCATTCCCATCGCCGCACGCCTTTTCCTGTGCCTGACCTTGTCCGGTGCGGCCCGGGCCGCGCAGATCCCGGCCGCCGCGGGCACCTCCGGGATTACCAAGGCCGAACTGCTCGACCGCGCGCCCGCGGCGCCGCCGCTCGTGCTCACCCGCGAGGACTATGTCGATCGCGTCAACGCCATCTGGCACGGCCAGTTGATCGCGGTGTCGCTCACCCTGCCATTCGAACACAAGACGGCGGCGGTGGAACCGGTCCGCGCTTTTCCCCGCCCCTATAAGCAGGGTTGGGTCGACGATGACTGGTACTACGAGATGTGCGCGGTGCGCGGCTTCGAGAAATACGGCATCGGGATGACCGCCGACCAACTGGGACAACAGTGGATCGACAATAACTGCGGTTCATATGGCTCGAGCGCCGTCGCGCTGCAGAACCTGCGCCGCGGCATCAAGGGCTCCGAAAGCGGGCACCCGCGCTACAACCGGCTCTGGTGGACAATCGGACCCGTGTTCAGCGCCGACCTCTATGGTGCGATCACCCCGGGCATGCCCAACGTCGCGGCCCGCATGGCGCGCGAATACGGGCATCTCAACGGCTATGCCGAATCGGTGGATGGCGCGGTGCTCTTCGCCGGGGCCATCAGCCTCGGGTTTGTCGAGCGGGACACGCGGGCCATTCTGCGCCAGGCGGTGCAACTGGTGCATCCAAGTTCCCCCTACCGGCAGTGCGTCGAATCGGTCATTTCCCTGGCTGAGGCCGGCCGTTCGTTCGACGAGATCGTCAACCACGTCGAGGACCGCTGGCATATCGAGTACCCGGCCACGAACAACGCCGTGCCGAACGGCGGGATCGCAGCCGCCGCGCTCTGGTTTGGCGAAGGAGATTTCTGGAAGACAATCGACCTCGCGTGCCGGGCGGCCGATTTCACCGATACGGATAACAGCGCCGCGTCCGCGATTGCCGTCATTGCCGCCATCCACGGCATGAAGGCGCTCCCCCCGGAATTAGTCGCGCAGCTGAGCGATCGCATTGTCGGATCCGAGATGAACAAGGTGAAATTCACCCCAGCGGTGGACGAAACGATCAGCGCGCTGGCACGCCGCACCGCCGCCATCGGTGAAAAGGTCATTCTCGCCCATGCCGGCCGGAGTGTGGACGGACGCCTGCACATCGCGGTGCAGGCCCCGCAGACGCAACCGGCCGAACGTTTCGCCCTCGCCGATCTCACCCGCTACTGGAATCCGGAGTGGCGGCTGGAACGTGCCGGCTTTGGCGGTGATGGCGCGGGCGCCATGCGGGGCGTGCGTGGCATCACCCATCTGGACGGCGACGTCCTGGCGACGTACCCGCGGGACGAAATACGCGGGCTCGTCTTGCGTCGCACCGTTCGACTGGGCGCAAATCCCAAGCTCAGCTTCGAGGTGGCCGCCGATCCGGGCAAGGCCTGGGAGTTGAACGTTTATGTCGGCAATCGCCAAATTCACGGACGAATCGTTGATGGCGCCAATGCCGAGCGCGAATTCGCGCGCCTTGACTTGGACCTTTCGGAATACGCCCAGCGGGAGGTCACCTTGCGCCTCTATCAACGCGTCCTCATGCCGGGCACGAACAAGCTACCCGGGAATGCCTACTGGCGAAACCTGGCGGTGAAATAGCGCCAGGCGGTCGCGACCCCACCGGACAGTCCCTCTCACCAACCCACCCTCCACCGTTGACCACGCTACTCCATCCAAACCCGTGAAATCCCTTTCCCTCTTTGCAATGCTGCTGGCGTTGGCCGCGCCAATGTGCGCCTCGCCCCGGAACGTGGCTGGTACCTGACGAACTCTTTCAGCTTCTGAAGAAAGCGGCCGGGATTTCAGGAAATCGCCACCATTCTGGGGCTGAGTGGACGCACGGTGGCGAAACATCTCGGGCACGTATTCGCCAAGTTGGGCGTGGAAACCCGAACCGCGGCCGCGTGGGCTGACGGTCGGATTCGTTATTGGTGGTTCGAGTATGAAGACGGTGCTTGTCCGCGCGATTGGCCCGACGCTCGGCACTGCGCCGTTCGCCGTTCCGGGAGTGATCTCCGACCCGCAGCTTTCGCTCTTCTCCGGCCAGACGCGAATCGGCACCAATAACGACTGGGGCGGCACCACCGCATTGACCTCGGCGTTCGCGCAAGTGGGAGCGTTCGCACTTCCCGCAAGGTCGAGAGATGCCGCGCTTCTCGCAACGCTCGCCCCGGGTAATTATACCGTGCAGATGAGCGGGGTCGGAACAACCACCGGCGTCGCACTCATCGAAGTCTACGACTTACCTTGAAGCCGGCGCGTGAACTTTGGCCATCACCCGAAATTAGACTCGGAGCGGATCGTGCTCTGATTTTCGCGTGGTTCGTGTGTTTCGTGGGCAAAAATGATCTGAATGATTCCAACCTCTTTCCCGCTCTGCACTCCAACCTCCCTCAGTCCGTCCGCAAGGCCTCCACCGGGCTCAGCCGCGAGGCGCGGATCGCCGGATAAAAGCCAGCGATGACGCCGACGAGCGCACTCGACATGATGCCGACAAAGAGGGCGCCGGGTGACAGTTCGGGCCGGTTCGATGCGACCACGACCCGCTGCAAGACTGCGATGAGACCGATGCTGGCCACCACGCCAAGCAGTCCGCCCGCCATCGCGAGGGTGAGCGACTCGGCCAGGATCTGGACCAGAATGTCGACCCGCTTGGCCCCCAGCGCGCGACGCACGCCGATTTCGCGGACGCGTTCGCTGATCGAGGCGAGCATGACGTTCATGATGCCCACGCCGCCGACGATGAGCCCAATCACCGCAACGCCACCGAGTGAATACATATAGCTGCTCTTCGTCTCCTCGAAGCGCCGCAGCAAATCTTCGCGCGTCTCCAGCCTGATATCCTGAATACCTCGATGGGTGTGGGTGAGCACGTTGGTGATCTCCTCCATCGCCTGCGGCATGTCGGCAATATCCCCCAGCTGCACGTTCAGCACATCCACATTCTCGTCGATCCGGAAGAGGGTCTGGGCGGTCGTCAACGGTATGAACACCGTGGAGTTTTTCGAGCTGAACCGGTTGCCGCCCGTGGACCCGCTCAATTGATATTCCTTCAAGACCCCCACGACCGTGAAGGGTTGTCCGTTGATGGTGATGACCCGACCGAGCGGATCAATGCCCCGGAGAAAGAGAAAATCCGCGATCGAAGCGCCCAGCACGACAACCTGAGTCTGCAGTTCCAGGTCCAGTTCGCCGATCAACCGGCCCTGCGCCACTTCGAATCGATCCATGATGAATGTCGCCGGCAACACGCCGCGGACGTTCTGGCCGGTCGCCCGCCCTTGAAAATACAAGCGGGCGCCGTTGGGGATCATCACCTCGGCCGTGACGCGTCGCGCCAGTGGAACCGCGGCGAGGATGGCATCGACATCGTTGAGTGTTCGACCAGGCGAGAGCATGGCCTTTTCACGTTGAAAATCCGGAGCCGGTCTTGAAAGGACGCTGATCCGCTCGATTCCGCCGGTCTCGTAAATCATCAGTTCCCACCCGCGAAGGAGGCCCTTGACGACTCCCAGCATGCCGACCAATGCCGCGGCACCGAGGACGATGCCGAAGAGCGTGAGAAACGACCGGAGCTTGTGGGCGAGCACCTCGCGCCATCCGCTCGCCACACCCATGATGAGGAGCCTCATGGCGTTCAGGAGGTGCGGGTCGACTTCCCTGGCCGCCCTTTTTCCTTGGGTGGCGGAGGCGCGGCCATCGGATCACCTTGCTTTGCTTTGGCCTTGGGGAGCGTGGGGAGCGTCATCACGGGCAGTTCACCCTCGAATTCCAGCGGCCGCGTGCGCGCCACTTCGGCCCCAATCGGCAAGCCGGTCAGAATCTGGACGTAGCGTGTGTCCGCGATGCCGGTTTCCACCGCGTGGACCGCAAAGACTTCCGTTTCGCCCTTGCGGAGGAAAACGTAGCGCACGCCCTCCGCCGTGGAAAATACCGCGGACAGCGCGACCGCCGGTGTGTCTTCGATCCGCACCAGGGTAAACATCACCGTCGCGGACATGCCCGGCCGCAGCCGCTGATCCGCTTCCGTGATGACCACGTCACAAGGAAACACCCGCGTACGGTCCGAATTGCTCTCGAGTGCACTGGTGGCGATTCGCTTGATGCTTCCACCCATCAATACGCTGCGCATCGAGTCGACGCGCACCCGGGCGACATCGCCCAGCTTGAGCCGCGCCACGTCGATTTCGTTGATGTTGGTCCGGACCATCAGCATGGAAAGGTCGGCCACTTCGCCGAGCAGCGTGCCGCCGTTTTGGGCCGCGGCGCTGGTGACCACCTGACCTTCCGTGAGATCCCGAAGGAGTAATGTGCCGTCATGCGGCGCCCGGATGATGGTCTTGGTCAACTTGTCCTGGAGATTTGCCGCCCGAGCCTCGAATATGGCGGCATCGTTTTCGGCGAGAGAGTAGGTGATGCGTGAGTCCTCGAAGTCCTTTGTCGTGACTACGCCGCGTTGTTGGAGTTCCACGAGGCGCTCGTGATCCCGGCGCGCGCGCTGCGCCTTCAGCTTGGCCGCCTCGATGCTGCGTTCGATTTCCCGGATTTGGGTAAGCAGGTCCTGTTGGTCGAGTCTCAGGATCTCCTGGCCGCGCTCGAGCCTCTGTCCGTCCACGGCAAGAATCTTGACAATCCGGCCGTTGATTTCCGAACGCAGCTCGGTCGAAAATACGGCGCGCAACCGACCGACCGCCACGATCTCCTCGGAAATGGTGGCCGTCCTCACCCTCGTGGTCGGAATCTTTTCCTGCCGCTTGTTGCCGAACAAGGTCGGGCTGACCTGCTTCCACACGACCTTGGTTCCCCATCCGACGCCGGCCAGCGCGATCAGCACCAGCGTGGTGCGGAGGAGAATGCTGGACCAGCGAGATGACTTTACGGATGGGGTCATGGAGCAAACAGAGACGGATCAACCGACGTGTTGGAAACAAACCAAGTGCGGTCCCGGCGTTTAGAAGCTGGCGCGCAGGACGCCGTCATTCCTGCTAAAGCTCGCGGCGGAGCGGAAGCCTAATTGCTATTTCCGTGGAATTCTTTGCCCGTTCGGTGGCCGAAATCGAGGTGAGTGGCTCGGTTTCCCGGAGCGCAACTTCGAGATTTTCGGGAAGGCGCCGGGGACGTGGGTCGATGCCAAGCTGTTTTTTGCGCTCATCGATCCGGACCACCGCAGGCGCACCGGCGAGTTGCGCATTGTCGAGAGCGAGCGGTGCCTCCGCCACCGCCGGCTGCCGCGCGCCGCGGGTAGATTCGGCGCGGCCGGTTGATGCCATGATGGCCCCTCCCCAGGCTGGCCGCACGCGAAGTCCCTGCGTCAAGGATCTTGCCCTCCCTTTGGCGGTGACAACGCGCCGGCCCGGGCCCAGAAATTTTCCCATGCCTCGCAACAGTTCGGATCCTGCCCAGCCTGCACTCACCCGCCGGGCGCTGCTACAGCACAGCAGCGTTGGCCTGCTCGGTCTTGGCGTCGCCGCGCTTTCCACGGGAGCCCCTGGTTTGCTCGCGGCTGAAAAGAAAAGCCCGGCGAAGAAAGCTCCGTCCGCACCGCCGGCCGGCGCGCTCGGGCCGCTCAACCGTTTTCCGCGCATGGTGCAGGAGTATTATGTTGGACGCGTGCGCGAAGCGGAGGCCCGCGGCGCCGCGCGACGCGCGCGCGTCAAAACCAGGGCCGACGCGGAAGCCTACGTGCGCGAGGTGCGGCAGAAGATTCAACAGTCCTTTGGCGCATTTCCCGAAAAAACGCCGCTGAATCCGCGCGTCACCGGTGTGGTCGAGCGCGATGCCTATCGCATCGAAAAAGTGATCTTCGAGAGCCGTCCTGGGTTTCCGGTTACGGCGAATCTCTACTTGCCGAAGGGGCGGTCCGCGCCGCTGCCCGGCGTGGTGGGCACCTGCGGACACTCGGCCAACGGGAAGGCGGCCGGAACCTACCAGTCGTTTGCGCAGGGGCTGGCGCGACTTGGTTACGTCACCCTGATCTTCGACCCGATCGGGCAGGGTGAACGGTTACAGTATGTCACCGCGGATCTGAAGCCGCGGCGGGGCCCCGGCGTGGGCGAGCACCTGCACGCCGGCAACCAGCAATATCTCGTCGGCGAGTTCTTTGGCGCCTGGCGCGCGTGGGATGGCATTCGCGCGCTCGATTATCTGCTGACGCGGCCCGAAGTGGATCCCAGGCACGTGGGCGTCACGGGCAACTCCGGCGGCGGCACCGACACGGCCTGGTTGTGCGGCGTGGAGTCACGCTGGACGATGGCGGCGCCGAGTTGTTTCGTGACCACGTTTCGCCGCAACCTGGAGAACGAGTTGCCGGCCGACACCGAGCAGTGCCCGCCGCGCGTTCTCGCGCTCGGGCTCGATCACTCGGACTTCATCGCGGCCATGGCCCCGAAGCCGGTGATTCTGCTCGATCAGGAGAAGGACTACTTCGACGTGCGCGGACTCGAGGAGACGCTGGGCCGGCTCCGCCCGCTCTGGCGGTTGCTCGGCTCAGAACAGAACGTCGAGCTGTTCCTCGGCCCGGATTACCACGGGTTTTCCCAGCCGGTGCGCGAGGCGATGTATCGCTGGTTCAATCGCGCGACGAAGATCTCGGAGGCAAAGGAGGAGCCGGAGCTGGTCATGGAAAAGGACGAGACCTTGTGGTGCACACCGCGCGGACAGGTGGCGGCCGAGAGCCCGCGTACGGTGTTCTCCTTCACGCGCGAGGCGTCGCTCGCGTTGAAACAGCGGCGGGGCGACGTGAATGGCTCCAGCCTGGTGCGAGCCCTCGCGGAGACCCTGAAACTTCCGCCGCGCGATGGCGTGCCCGATTACCGGATACTGAGACCGGCCAGTGGGCGCGGTTACCCGAAGCGCCATGCGATCACGTATGCGGTCGAGACGGAACCGGACGTTTTCGCCCTGGTGCACCGGCTTGATGACAATCCGTTGCTGTCGCGGGTGCCGCGGGGGCCGCAACGCGCGCTGCTGTATGTGTCGCATCGTTCGGCCGACGCCGAGTTGCGCGAGGAACCGCTGTTGGCGGAGCTGATCAAGGCGGAGCCGGACGCCGCAGTTTTTGCGTGCGATGTGCGGGGTATTGGCGACTCGCAGCCGAACACGTGCAGCGGGGGCGTTTTCAATCCTTACGGCGCCGATTATTTCTATGCGGTCCACGGCATCATGCTCGATGATCCGTATGTGGCGCAGAAAACCCGCGACGTCCTCCGGGTGATCGACTGGCTGAAGGACACCGGTCACCGCGAAATTCACCTGGTCGCCCGCGGGTGGGGCGCAATTCCGGCCACGTTTGCCGCGGTCCTGGCGGATGCAGTGGTGCAGGTCACCCTGAAGCATGCGCTGACGAGCTACAGCGCGGTGGCGGAAACCGAGGATTACGCGCTACCGCTTTCGGCGATGCTGCCGGGCGCGCTGCGAGCCTTTGATCTGCCGGATTGTTACCGCGCGCTGGAGAAGAAGAAGCTGCGCCAAGTCGAGCCTTGGGGACCGACCGCGGCGGGGGCGTGAGTAGGCTCGCTGCGTGGAGTGGCTGCGAGCGCCAGCGAGGTGGATTGCAGCCGGTCTTTTCTCCTTTCGTCGTGGCGGCATCGCGCTGAGTTTGTTCGCGTTGGCCGTGCCGCCGCGGTTTTGAGGTCCGGCTTTCTTTCATTCCCCTTTCCCCACCATGTTGTTTTCCCGTGTCTCGATTTTGCCTGGCTGGTTGTTTGATCGCCGCAAACTCCGCGCTCTCCTCTCACTCGCGTTCGCGGCATCGCTGGTTGCCGCCAATCCGGCCGGGCCGGCGGGAAACGAGGACGTGCGCAAGATCATGGAAACCTTCGGCGGCCGCGGCGCGTTGCGGGATGATTCGCCGCCGCTGTCGCCGGCGGATGCGTTGCGGAGCTTCAAGCTGCGCGCGGGGCTGGCGATTGATCTGGTTGCGGCCGAGCCCGCGGTGACGCAGCCGCTGTACCTGAGCTTCGACTCCCGTGGCCGGCTGTGGGTCACGCAATATATCCAGTATCAGTTTCCCGCCGGGCTGAAAGTGATGAGCTATGACCAGCACCTGCGCGCGGTGTTCGACCAGGTGCCGGCGCCACCGCCGCGCGGAGTCAAAGGCGCAGACAAGATCACCGTGTTCGAAGACAAGGACGGCGATGGCGTCTTCGAGTCACACCAGGACGTGATCACCGGCCTGAACATCGCCACCGCGGCGATCAAGGGCGGCGGCGGTATCTGGGTGCTGAACCCGCCGTACCTGCTGTTCTATCCTGACGCGAATGACGATGATGTGCCGGAGGGCGACCCGAAAGTGTGCCTCAGCGGGTTTGGGCTCGAGGACACGCATTCGGTGGCGAACAGCCTGCAACTCGGGCCGGACGGATGGGTTTACGGGGCGGTGGGCAGCACGACGACCGGCAACGTCAGCAGTCGCGTGACGAAGAACGTCCGCTTCGAGGGCCAGCACATCTGGCGTTATCACCCGAAAACGGAGGTGTTCGAAATTTTCGCCGAGGGCGGGGGCAACACGTTCAGCAGCGAAATCGATGCGCAGGGCCGCGTCTTCAGCGGGACCAACAACAGCCAGCGCGGCATGCACTATGATCAGGGCATGCACGGGGCGAAGAACTTCGGAAAGCACGGCACACCCTTGAATCCCTACGCGTTTGGATACTTCGAACACATGACGACCAGGGGCGACGGGAAGCGGTTTTCCCAGGCGTTCTGCATCTACGACGGTGAACTCATGGCGGACGAACTCGGGGGGCGGATCATCGCGCCGAATTCGCTGCAAAACATGGTGTACGTCAGTCGCATGATTCCGGATACGTCGACTTTCCGGGTCGAGGATGAAGCGCCCTTGCTGACCAGCAGCGACCGCTGGTTCCGCCCGGTGGACGTGAAGGTCGGGCCGGACGGCGCCATCTACATGGCGGATTGGTATGACACGCGGCTGAGCCACGTCCGGCCGGTCGATGACTGGAGCAAGCAGGACGGCCGGATTTATCGCGTGCGGCCGGAGGGTGCGTCGATGAAGCGGGAGACGTTCGACCTGCACACCGCCACGCCCGGACTGCTGGTGAATTATCTCGGGCATCCCAACCGCTGGTTCCGGCGGCAGGCCGCGTTGGAACTGCACTGGCGGCAGGAGCGGAGCGTGGTGCCGGCGATTGAGAGCCTGGCGCGCGACGTTCGAAACCCGCGCGCGTTTGATGCCGTCTGCGCGCTCGATTTGCTGGACGCGTTAAACGACGAACTCGCGACCGAGTTGTTGAAGCATCCGGATCCCTATGTGCGCCGGTGGGTGGTGCGGCAGGCCGGCGACGATCGTGAAGTGAGCCCGGTAATGGCCGCAGCACTACAGCAGCTCGCGTCGCGCGAGGAGCACGTCGAAGTAAGGACGCAGTTGCTCGCCACGGCGCGGCGACTGCCCACGGGGCCGTCGCTGGCGATCGCGCGCGTGATGATGGACCGCGATGCGGATCAGCGGGACAAACGCATCCCGCTCATGCTTTGGTGGACACTCGAAGCGAAAGCGGAATCCGATCGCGCGGCGCTCCTGGCGATGTTCGAGGATCCGGCGGCGTGGCGTCACCCGCTCGCGCGCCAGTTCGGCGTGCATCATCTGGCGCAGCGCTGGGCCGCGGCGGGTGGCCCGGAGAATTTCGAAGCGTGCACGAAACTGCTCGAAAGCGCGCCGACCGCTGCGGAGCGCACGCTGGTCGTGGAAGGACTCGCCGCGGCATTCGAGGGAGGCCGGATTCCGGAGCTGCCTCCGTCGCTCGCGGCCGCGCTCAAAGCGCACCTCGCGAGCAAGCTCGACACCGATCTGGCGCTGGCCGTGAAGACGGGCAGCCCGGACGCGGTGAAGAAGGCGATCGAGGTGATCAAGGACGACAAGGCGCCGCTCGCGAACCGCGTGGCCATGGTGCAGGCGTTTGTCGACGCGCAGAACCGCGCGGTCATCCCGGCAATTCTAAACGTGTTCGGCCGCGCGGGAAATCCGGGCGTGCGCCAGGCGTTGCTGCCGCTGGCGGGCAGGTTCAACGAGGCGTCACTGGCGACGACGGTCCTGAAGGCGTATGAAACGCGCTTCTCCCAGACGGCGCCGTTGAAGGATGCGACGCACCGGATGCTCGCGAGCCGTCCGGAGTGGGCGAAGCTGTTCCTCGCCCAGATCGATCAGTGGCAGATTCGCGCCAAGGATGTCGCCCCCGATATCGTCCAGCAGATGGCACTCTTTCGTGAACCGGACATCGAGCGACTGGTCCGCAAGCACTGGCCGTCGGCGGGCGCGGCGGTCAGCAGTCAGGAAAAACAGGCGGAGATGAAACGCATCAAAGCTGTGCTTCGTGCGGGCGGAGACAGCACGAAGGGCAAGGCCGTGTTCACGCAGCGTTGCGCGGCCTGCCACATGCTCTTCAAGGAAGGCGGGCAGATCGGCCCCGACCTCACCGGCTACGAACGCAACAATCCGGATTTCTGGCTCGTCGCGATTCTGGATCCGAGCGTGGAGATCCGCGAAGGGTACGGTGCGTACACGGCGAAATTGAAGGACGGGCAGAGCTTGATGGGCATGCTCGTGAGCCAGGATGGAGGCAACGTCGTGTTGAAGGACATGGCGGGCCAGAGGCACACCACGCGCAGCACTGAGATTGAGAAACTGGAGGCGTTCTCGATGTCACTGATGCCGGAGGGGCTCTTGGCCGGCTTGAGTGATGCGGAGCTTCGTGATCTCTTCGCGTATGTGATGCAGCCATGACGAGCAGTGGCGGCGAGAGCGTGGCGGCGAGCGCGGCACTCGTATACCCGCGTGTCTGGTGCTTGTTCGAAGTAGCGCCGCGCCTTCGACCGGCGAGTTGTCACACTCGGGACACCCGATTCGATTTCTCCGTGAAAATCCGCCGGTCGGAGACGCGGCGCTACCCGGTCCGACGCAAGGCTCGCCACCACATCAAAAATTCCAGATTGCTCCGGAGCTTCGTTGTGGCTGTGAAATGTCCCGGCGCATCTCGTCGCTCTTCAACTCCGCTCCGTTTCAACTATGAAAAAGTATAACATCGGCGTCATCGGATATGGCTGGGTGGCCACGGCGCACATCCCGGCGATCAACGCCACCGGCCTCGGCCAGGTCACGGCGGTGTACTCTTCTCGTCCGCAGGACGCCGCCGCGTTGAGTGCGCAGTATGGCAGCCCCATCCAGACCTTCACCGACCTCGATGCGATGCTGCGCCGGCCCGACATCCACGCGGTGTCGATCTGCAGCTATCCGAGCCAGCATGCGGCGCAGGCGATCGCCGCGGCGAAGGCCGGCAAGCACATCATTCTCGAGAAACCGCTGACTCTTTCGTGGGAGGAGGCGAACGCGATGGCGGACGCGGTGCAGAAGGCAGGCGTGAAAACGTGCGTGTGCTTCGAGTGCCGTTTTTCCAGCCAGCTCCAGACGACCCAGTCGGTGGTCGAGTCGGGACTGCTGGGCACGATTCATTACGGCGAGGTCGATTATTATCACGGCATCGGCCCCTGGTACGGCCAGTTCCGCTGGAATACGAAAAAGGAAAACGGCGGCAGCAGCCTCCTCTCGGCAGGGTGTCACGCCATGGACGCGTTGCTCATGTGCATGGGCCCGGAGGTGGAGGCGGTCACCAGCTACGCCACGCACTCGAAGAACCCGGTGTTCTCACAATATGAATACCCGACCACGTCCGTCACGATCCTGAAGTTCAGCGGCGGCCGGCTCGGCAAAGTCGCCTCGGTCATCGACTGCTTCCAGCCGTATTACTTCCACACGCACCTGGTCGGCAGCGAAGGCTCGCTCCTCGACAACAAGTTTCATTCGAACCGGCTCGGCGGGCTGAACAAACAAAGCTGGAGCAGCCTCTCGATGAAGATGCTCGATTCCGGCGACGTGTCGGACCACCCGTACCAGACGCAGTTCGACCTTTTCTTCCAGGCGCTCGAAGGTGGAAGGGACATGGCGCAGACCAGCCTCGCTGAGAGTTTGCGTTCCCATCGTGTCGTGCTTGCCGCCGACCGCTCCGCCGAACTCGGACGCGAGGTGAAGCTGAGCGAGCTGGCATGACACCCAAGGTTGCCTTGGCGGTGGCCGCCCACCCGGACGACATCGAATTCATGATGGCGGGCACGCTGCTCCTGCTGCGGGCCGCCGGTTGGGACATTCACTATATGAATGTGGCGAATGGCTCGCTCGGCAGTGCGACGCTGAGCGCCGCGCGCGCGCGCGCCACGCGCCGCCGTGAAGCGCAGGCCGCCGCGAGGATCATGGGCGCGCATTTTCACGCCAGCCTGGTGGATGACCTCGGCATTTATTATGAGCCGAAGCTGCTGCGGCGGCTCTCGGCCGTTGTGCGCGAGGTGAACCCGGCGATTCTGCTCACGCACTCGCTCGAGGATTACATGGAGGATCACATGAACACCGCCCGGCTCGCCGTGAGCGCGGCGTTCACCCGCGGCATGCCGAACTATCTGACGCAGCCGCGCCGCGCCGCGGTCACGGGTGAGGTGACGGTTTATCACGCGATGCCGCACGGTTTGCGCGATGGGATGGCTCGTCGCGTGCGGCCGGAAAGTTTTGTCCACGTCACCGCCGTGCATGCCACCAAGCTCGCGGCGCTCTCGGCGCACCGCAGCCAGCAGAACTGGCTCGATGTCTCCCAGGGCATGAGTTCGTACCTGCGCACGATGGAAGACATGTCGCGTGAGGTCGGCGCGATGTCGCGCCGCTTCCGTCTCGCGGAGGGCTGGCGCCGGCACAGCTTTGCTGGGTTTTGCGAACCCGGGGCCGACCCGTTGCGGGACGCTTTGGCGAAAAATTATCGACGAAACCCCGGCTACGCCCGCTGGCTGGAGGCGAGTAGCGGCTAAGCGGATACTTGCTCTAAACTTCTCATCACCATGACCCGAAAATTCAGCTCCATCGCCCCCGACTGGTGGGATTACACGACCCTTGATGCGGACCTCATTCGTGATGCCGCCAGCCTGACGCCGGAACGGCTGGCCGGATTATCACGGCCGGGCTTCCGCGTCATCATGTACGACACCCTCGAGGATTTTTATCTCGCCGAGGCCCTCGAGTACATCACGGCCTGGCGGCAGTCGACGGCGGACAATCCGGTCGGCATCTGCGGGCCGATTGGACCGACCGAGCAGCTGCCGCTGGTCGCACGGCTGGTCAACGAGCTGGGGCTCTCGCTGCGGCACGCGCATTTCTGGGGGATGGACGAGTGGTATGAGAACGGGCGCGAGGTCCTGGTCACGCATCCACTTTCGTTCGAACGAGCCGACCGCGAGCTCTGCTTCAGCCGCATGCGACCCGAACTCGCCATGCCGGACCAACACCTGCATTTCCCGAAAGCGGACATCGCGACTTATCGGCGATGGTGGGAGGGCGTGGGTTGCGCCGTTATGCTGGGGGGGCTGGGCTATACGACGCACTGGGCTTTTACCGATCCGCGGCGCCGGGCCGGCGCGCACCGCGATGCCCCGCCGACGCCGGCGGAATTCCGGGCGCTGACCACGCGGGTCGTGGATTTGCATCCGCTGACCCTGGCGCAGAACGCGCGGACATCGGGCGGCGGCAACATCTCGCTGGTGCCGACGCAGGCGCTGACCGTCGGTCCGGCGGAAACATGGCGGGCGGAGAAAGTCTCAATCTGGCAGGCGGGCTTCCACGATAACCCGTTCGGCCAGCGATTGAGCGCGCTGATGATCTCGAAGAGGATTGTGGATACATCGGTGCCGATGTCGCTGCTCGCCGAGCATCCCAACGTGCAATTCAACTATTACCGTCCCGGGCTGGGCACGTGCCAGGTCGAGATGCACTGAGGAAGAGGGGGAAGACGTGGAAGACGTGGAAGACATGGAAGACGCAGAAGACGCCGTCCACTTGCGGGCGCTCGCCGGCACGATGTAATCAGCGACTCGTACCGGCTACCTGTTTCACCAGTCGCTCCACGCCGGAGGCGATTCGTTCCTCGATGTCGTCGCTCCAGCGGTGCGCTGGCTGGCCGTAGACATACATGGACGTGTTGCCCTCGTAACCGACGCGCCCGCGCGGATGGCCGGGCTTGTCCTCGGCGAGGACGCGCGCGGACGGAATATAGGCCATGACGTCGTTGCAGTATCCACTCACCCAGGTCCGTGGACCGAATTCCCCTTTGAATCGAATCGCATAGTCGACCACGACCTCGCCCCCGAGCGTGATCCAGAGTTGCTGGCCTCCGAGCCGCCACACCTGCACCGGGTACGGATACGTGCGCGCCAGCGACTGGCCCGATTTCAGGTCCGCGAGCAGGCGTGCGGCCCAGCGGGTCTGCGTGGTCGGTTGCTTTCCCGTCGCGACGATCGCGAGTTTCTCCAGCTCGGCCGCCGTGGGCGCGTCGCCCAGATTCAACGTCACGAACGCGTGCGCGGTCGCGAGCGACGGCGCGAGGGTGGCGGGTGCCTGGAGCAACACCTCTTCCACGGCGGCGGCCAGCATGTGGCCGTAGCGTTCGGCCTGAAATACCTCGCGTCGTGGGAGCGGATTCTGGTCAGCGCCACAACCCATGAAAAACATGGCGACCGCGCCGGGATGACTCCGCTCGAGTGCGAGCTGCGCGAAGCCGGCATAATCGCCGCACCATTGATAAAAGCTCAGGGTGGTATTGTGGCACGCGTAGCCGAAAACGACGGCTTTCAACGCGCCCTTGGCGTCCGTCACCCTGAGCACCGGCACCGAGTGATCCACCGGGCCCTTCAGGGCGCCCTCCTCAATCAATTTTGGCACGCTGCCTTCGGGGTTGTTGCGTCGGTTGACGGCGAACGCCGTCCTGCCCTCGCCCGCGGCAACGTTCGCCGGGGCGAGATTGCCCAGCGCCTGGCCGACCGTATCCACAATCTTGTGCTCCAGCTCCCGGGAATACTGCTCGATGACCGGCCGCTGGCTGTCGGGCAGCGGGTAGGCGTCGTACAATGCGCCGCGCAGCACGGGAGTGCAGTGCGAATGGGACGCGTTCAACATGATCTGCGCGCGGCTCAATCCGAAGCGCGCCTCGAGCGCGGCACTGGTGGTGTCGTAGATGGTTTTCGGAATGCCGAGCAAATCACTACTCAACACGATGGCGCGCCGGCCCTGCGCGTCCTCGAGGGCGAGGACCCGCACACTCAGTCGCTGAAAAGTACCGTCGGCCGGACGGTTCCGCCCGCCGTATCCAGCCATCCATTGCGGCTGATCGGGCGTGATGTCGGCGACGGCGGTGCCGGCCTTCCAACCGGCATCCGCCGCCCGCAGCACCGGGTCGCTCGCGACGATTACGGCCAGGCACGCGAAAAGAAACCGAGGGTGTCGCAGGGTCTTCGGGAGAACGGGCACGAGAAAGGAACGCTCCGCATCGCGGAAGTGAGCAAGAATTTTCCAAACGGATAAAGCGGCGGGGGCGATGGACGGCGGACGGCAGGCGACGGAAAACGACGCACCCAAGGCCGATGACAGGCCGGCATGGTGTTGCGGAAAAGGTGAACGACACACGATAGTGGCTGCGAGCGCCCGCGAGTGGATGCTCACGCCGCCGAGCGGAAGATCCGAATAACGCTCGAAAAATTCACACCGTGGCCTAACACGGAGGGCGTTGGCAGCCCACTGTCGTTCTTCTGCCCCGCAAACCCATGACTCCCACCCACCGTCTGGAACCACGCCTTGCCACGCTTGTGGCGGGGCACCCTCTCGGAGCCGCGTTGCTCGCGCTCCTGTTCGTCATTGTTGCGGCTGCTTCGACCCGGGCCGCGGACACTGCCGGAGCCGGCACCGCGACGATCGCAGGCCGCGTATTCAACCCCGGCACGGGCGAATACCTTGAAAACGCGCGGATCACGATCGAAGGCACCAGCCTCGAGGCGCTGACCGACAATGTCGGACAGTATTTGATCGCCAACGTGCCGGCCGGCCAGGCGCGCGTCCGGGTCTTTTACACCGGACTCGCGGTGCAAAGTGCCATCGTCACTGCGACCGCGGGAGAGACGGTGCAGCGCGATTTCAGCCTCGCGGGTTTTGACGGGACGAGCGGCGCGCCGGACCCGCTCGTGAAGCTGGAACGCTTCGTGGTCTCGAGTTCGCGCGAGATGGATGGCGCTGCGATCGCGATCAACGAGAAGCGTTTTGCAGCGGACATCCGAAACGTCATCGCCGCGGATGAGTTCGGCCCGATGGCCGACGGCAATGTCGGCGAAATTCTGAAAACCGTGCCGGGCGTCGCGATCGACTACGTGGGCGGCGCCGCGATGGGCATCTCCCTCAACGGCGTGCCGTCGGCCTACGTGCCCGTGACGATGAACGGATTTCCGCTTGCGAGTACGACGGCGACCGGACCCACCGCGCGGGACGTCGAACTGGTCAACGTCGCAACCAACAATCTCTCGCGGATCGAAGTGCTGCATTCGCCCACGCCTGAATCGCCCGGCAACGCGCTGGCCGGTTCGGTGAATCTGGTGCCGCGCGGCGCGTTCGAGCGCTCGAAGCCGGTGCTGAACACAAACGTTTACCTGCTGATGCGCGATGATGTGCGGGAGTTTGGGAAGACGGCCGGACCCGGTCCCGGCGCGACGCGCAAGATTCACCCGGGCTTCGATTTTTCCTACGTCGCGCCCGTCAGCCCGCGCTTCGGTTTCACCCTCTCTGGCGGCACCTCGACGCAGTATCAACCTTCGGCCTTCGTGCAGACCTCGTGGCGCGGCGTGAGCGTGGCGTCCAATGGTACTACGCTCCCGGATACGACGCCCGACAAACCGTACCTGAGCGACTACCTGGTGAGCGACTGGCCGCGGCAGTCGCGCCGTTCCTCGCTCGGGGTGACCGCCGACTTTCGGTTGTCGCGTACCGACCGGCTGTCGCTGTCCCTGCAGGCCGTGTCGTTCAATGCGCAATACAGCCAGCGGAACCTGACGTTCGCCGTGAACCGGGTGCTGCCCGGGAATTTCTCGACCGCGTTCACGCATGGATTCGCCGGGGCCGGCAGCCTGACGCTGAATGATCCCAATGACCGCCATCGGGCCGGCGTGTCGTTGACGCCGTCGCTGATTTACCGGCATGACGGGCCCGTTTGGAAGAGCACGGCCGGCATCGGGTATTCGCGCTCACGCGCCGTGATCCGGAATCTATCCAAGGGTTATTTCAGTTCGCTCACGGCGACGCGTACCGGGCTCACGGTGTCGTTCGATGACATCTACTATCGCGGGCCGGGGAGGATCACCGTCACCGACGCGGCGGGTGCGCCGGTCGATCCGTATAACCTGAGTGGTTACAACATCACGGCGGCCGGCGGCAATGCGGACCCGGATGGCGGTTTTGCCAACCGGACTTACGATGTGCATCGGAACGCGTACGCGAATGCCGCGCGGGATTTTGCCTGGGTGGTGCCGGTCCGAGTCAAGGTGGGTCTCGATGTGCGGCAGTCGATGCGTGACTATCGGGGTGGCGCCACGCCCAGGACTTATGTCGGTCCGGATGGCCGCGCCAACTCGGGTGATGAGAGCGCGGTGCCGTTTCTCGACGAAGGATATTCGCAGCGCGACGGTGTCTTCGGCTTCCCCAAGACGCAGCGGATCAGTCACAGCGAACTGTGGGCATTTTATCAGGCGCAACCCTCCTCGTTTGCCGCGATCAATCAGAATACGGTTTACCGCAACGCGGTGACGCTTTCGAAACACGCCGAAGAGACCATCAGCTCCGCGTACCTGCGGGCCGACGCGAGTTTCATGGAGCGACGCCTGAAACTCACGGGCGGCGTGCGCGCCGAGCAGACGAACATCGAGGCGGAGGGGCCGCTGAACGACATCACGCTGAATTATCAGCGTCGGCCCGATGGCACGATCATCCGCGCGGCCAACGGTCAGCCGCAGCTGATCGTGCCGACGAGTGACACGCTCGGCGTCTCGCGGCTGACCTTCATCGATCGCGGTGCGCAGCGGGAAAAGGAGTACTTGCGTTTCTTTCCGAGCATCAATGCCGGCTATAATTTCACGGACAAACTGATCGGCCGAGTCTCGTATTACTGGTCCGTGGGACGTCCGGATTATAATCAATACGCCGGTGGCGTGACGCTGCCGGACGTGGACCTTTCCCCCAGTCCGACGAACCGGATCACGGTGAGCAATCTTGGCATCAAGGCATGGACGGCGAAGTCGACGAAGGTGTCGCTTGAATATTACTTCGAACGCGTGGGTCTCGTGTCGATTGGGGCGTTCCAGCGTGATTTTGAAAATTTCTTTGGCGGCACGCTCGTGGCGGCGACGCCGGATTTTCTCGCCCAGTACGATCTCGATCCGGATATCTACGGCCGTTACGACGTATCGACGCAGTACAATGTGCCGGGCACCGTGCGAATGGAGGGCTACGACGTGCAATACAAGCAGGCGCTCACGTTTTTGCCGCACTGGGCGCGAGGGGTGCAGGTGTTCGCGAATGGCGCGGCGCAGCGGGCCACGGGCGAAGAGTCGGACAACTTTGCCAACTATATTCCGAAGACGGCCACGTGGGGCATCAGTCTCAGCCGGTCGAAATACAATCTGAAGGTGGTGTGGAACTACAAGGGGCGGCATCGCCGCGCGCTGCAGACTTTTCGCGCCGTCGGTCCCTCGACGTACGCGTGGGGCGCGAAGCGGCTCTTTGTCGATGTGATCGCCGATTGCCAGCTGACGAAGCAGTTCTCGATTTTTGCCAACATCCGCAATCTGCGGGACACGCCGGACGATTTCTCCCGCGAAGGCCCGGAGACCCCCGAGGTCGCGCAGTTCCGCCAGCGCGAGCAGTTCGGCGCACTGTGGATTTTTGGCGTCAAGGGCACGTTTTGACGCCGGGCGCGACCAAGGCAAAACCGTGAGGAACCGCGAATGGCCCAATCTCGGCGCAGTGGCTGCGAGCGCCAGCGAGGGGATTCGAGCAGGCAAGTCGTGCTTCATCCACTCGCTGGCGCTCGCAGGCACTCAACCCTCGTGCCGATCGGCGTGGAGGCGTGTTCGCATCAAGGCTGTGTTCTGCTTTGTGGCTGTGAGGTTGTTGGCCGGCATGGCGTCGGCGGCCCAACCGATCGCTTCCTTTGACGAGGCGATGCAGGCGGGCCGCGATCTGTGGGGCGAGGCGGCGATGACGCAGCCGGACGGCGCGAGCTACGAGTTCTTTGCGCCGCTCCTGCCGCCGCCGCGCTACGTCAACGCCGACTTTCGTTATTACCCGATCGTGCTCAGTGCGCCGAACGCGCCCGTGAAGGCCCGGCTAATCTCAAACGGCAGCGGCGTAAATTTGCGCGGCGGTGCCCGTAGTTGGAACGATCCGGGAGTTCCGTTCACGTTTCGCGTCGGCCCGGATGAATATGTCTTTGGCACCGCGCCGCAGAGGCTCAGCGAGCCAACCTTGGCGGAAGGGTACCTGCCGATCGCGGAAATTCGGTACGCCCACCGCTCACCGGTTCAGTCGGAAGGTGCCGTGCCACTGGCGGTCGATCGCGTGGAACGACCGGGGGAGATTTATCAGCTGGAGGCTTTTGCGAGCACGGACCCCGCGCTGGCGGCGCATGCGGTGGTGTTCGTCAAATTCAGCCTGGCGCAGGGGCAGAGCGGCGTGATCACCGTCGGCATCGACGAGCAGGCGGTGCTGAAGTTTGCCGAGGGAAAGCTGACGAATGAAAAGGGCGAAGTAATCGGGTGCTGCGATCGAAGTTGGAAATGGGAGCGGCGGCGCCTGACGGCCAGGCTCACCGCCGGGCAGGCCGTGACGATCGCGTTGCCCACGAAGCCGCTGGTGGCCGGCAGCGAAATCAACGTCGATTACGACGCGCAGCGTAAACAATGCGTGGATACGTGGCGCGAAATCCTGGCGCATGGCATGACGGTGGAGACGCCGGAGCCGCGGGTGAACGCTGCGTGGCGGCACCTGCTCGTCCAGAACTTCGCATTGATCAAAGGCGATCGGATGCACTACAGCGCCGGCAATCAATACGACCAACTCTACGAAGGGGAAGGGAGCGACGCGGCGCTCGCGATGATGTCGTGGGGCTATGAGAGCGAAATGCGGCGGCTGATCGTGCCGCTGCTGGATTTCACGCGGAAGGGGCTCGAGTATCACCAAGCTGGATTCAAGTTGATCGACGTCTGTCGTTACTACTGGCAGACGCGGGATGCGGATGCGGTCCGGGCGTTGCGGCCGCGGTGGGAAAAGGAGGCCCGGCGGCTGATCGAGAATCGCACGGGGTTGCATGGGCTGCTCCCGCCGGAGCGCTACACGGGCGACATCAGCACGCCCGCCCAGGCGGTGAATGCGAATGCCCAGGGCTGGCGCGCGTTGCGGGATTTGGGCGCGGTGCTCGCGGCGATGGGCGACTCGGCGGAGGCGGCGCGCTATGCGGAGGCCGCAGGGGAATTTCGTCCGGCGGTGCTGAAGGCAATCGCGCAAAACACGCGCCGCGAGACAGCGCCGCCGTTTGTGCCGGTGGCGCTGTTCAGCGACGAACCGGCGCATTCTCCGATTTTGCGCAACCGGATCGGCAGCTATTGGAATATCATTATCGGCTACACGATCGGCAGCGGCATTTTTCCTCCGGGCAGCCCGGAGGAGCGGTGGATCCCGCAATATCAGGAGCAGCACGGCGGCATTTGCATGGGCATGATCCGATCGGGCGCGGGTGGGGAGGCGTTCAATTTCTGGACGGGCGAGCACCGCGTGAACCCGTTGTACGGGACGCGCTATGTGCTCGACACATTGCGGCGCGACGACCCGGAGCGGGCACTGGTGAGTTTTTATGGGATGCTCGCGCAGGGATTCACGCGAAACACATTTGTGTGTGGCGAAGCCGCGGCGCTTGCGCCGATGGACGAGCGCGGACGGATTTTTTATTGCCCGCCCAACAGCGCGGCGAACGGGCATCTGCTCTCGATGCTGCGGAATCTTCTTGTGCAGGATTGGGATCTCGACGACGACGGCCGGCCGGAGACCTTGCGGCTGTTGTTTGCGACGCCGAAGCGCTGGCTGGCGGACGGGCAGACGGTGAGCGTCGAGCGGGCGCCCACGGCCTTTGGCCCCGTGTCGGTGACGATCACATCGGCGCTGAGCCGCGGCGAAATTGTGGCGGACGTTCAGTTGCCGGAGCGTGAAGTCCCCAAGCGAACGTGGTTGCGCGTGCGAGTGCCGGACGGCTGGCGCGTGGTCGCGGCGAGTGCCGGCGCGCGGATGTTGCCGGTGGACGCAGATGGCACGGTCGATCTCTCGTCCCTGCGCGGCGCGGTCCTGGTGCAGTTTCGCGTGGAGAAGCGATGAGGCGGTGAGCGGAGTGGAGCATGCGTTTCCATGTCCCGATCGGGACATGGAAACGCACGCGAGGGCGGGTTCGGCGGCGGCTCCTACAGTGACGACGCCGGGAGTGATCGGTCCGCGGTCGTAAGGAGCATGCGATTCGATGTCCCGATCGGGACATCGAATCGCACGCGGGGTCCCTTCGGAGGCGGGCGTTCGCCGCCACGTGAGAATCGGGCGGGGTCCTTACTTTGCGGCCGGCTGCGGCGTATCCGGCGTAATCACACGAATCACATAATACGTGCCCGGCGTGTCGCCGACGTTGCGCATCCCGTGGAGATCATTCGGGGCGAAGAAAAACATCGAGCCGGCGCCGGCACGCTGGGTCTCGTTGTTGATCATCACTTCAATCGTACCCTCTTTCACAATGATGATTTCCTCGTCCGGGTGGCGATGCGGCGGATGCGCGACCTGCCCGGCCTTCAGCGTGGTGGCATGACACGAAAAATTCGTCATCGTGGCCGTCGGCCCGTTGACGATGGCGCGGCGCTCGCCGGTGGCGGTCGGGGTGGGGGTGATCTTTGCCCAATCGAAAACCATCGAGCCGAGCTTCGGCTTCGGCGTTTTCGGAGTCTGGGCCATGCCGGTAACCGTGGGCATGGCGACGGCGAGTACGAGAAGGAAGAGGCGTGAGGCGGAGCGTTTCATGGGGGGAAGGGGTGGAGATGCGGAACGGGACCATTCGCGGGTGAACGCAACGGGCGCAAATCCGTTTTCTCGAGTCTGCGAATCATGCTCCATCCACTCGCTGGCGCTCGCAGCGACGAATGCGCAGAACCGGAAGCGCTTCTTTTTCAGAAGAACAGAAAACGCTTCTTCTTTTTCGAAGCCGGCGTGCCGTCGGCTGGGGCAGCCGGTGCGGGCTGACCCGCGGCCTTTGCCTCGACCTGCGCGAGACGGGCCTTGGCGCGATTGGCGATCGCGGATTCTGGATAGGCGGTGATCGCCTCGTTGTAAAATACCCGCGCGGCCTTGTAGTTGCGCCGCTTTTCGAAATAGAAGTCTGCAATCTTCATTTTGCTCTCGGCGAGCATTGTCTTCATGCCGTCCAGACCTTTTTCCGCGCCGGCAATATTGGTGTCGCTGGGGAAAAGGAGCATGAAGTCCGTGAAGTAGGTGATCGCTTCCTTGGTCGACGCCTGATCGTAGTAGGGTCCATCCACGAGCGACGCGTGGGTTTGGGCGAGCTTCAGGTACGCATCGGGCGCGAGCAGGCTCTGCGGATAGTTGTTGATCATCCGGTCCAGCGCATCGATGGCCTCGGGATCGTTGCCGAGCTTCTGATGGCCGCGCGCGATGTTCATCAGGGAGAGCGGCGCGTAATCGCTGTACGGCGCGTTCACCAGGATGTTCTCGAAATATTCCAGCGCCTTGTCGCGCTGGGTGAAGCCCGGCAGCAGCCCAAACAGCATCCGACCGCGGGCACCATCGAGCATGGCACTGGCGATCCGGTATTGCTCCCCGGTGATTTCGTTGAAGCGCTTCGTATTCGGATAACGGACGAGAACCTGTTGGAAATCCTCGAAGGCTTTCGTGTAGTATTTCCGTGAAAGGTTGAGCCGGGCGGCGCGATAAAGTGCTTCGGGTGCGTAGATCGAATTTGGGTAACGCTTCGCCACCGCCTGGTAACCCTTGACGGCCGAACGCAAGCTGCCGTTCTCTTCGTTCTCCCGCGCCCGGTTCATCTGGCTGAGCGCGTTGCGGCCTTCGGTCCCCCCCAGTCCGGAGAGCGCGCCGCCCTCGACGCTCCAGCCCGTGCCGCGAGTCCAGACCAAGTCAGCGCGGGTTGCCGCCGGTATAAAGAGAAGAGCGGAAAAGACG
>JBBRCR010000062.1:0-23734 GCA_038204695.1 Opitutales bacterium
GCCTGCCTTGACCTTGAACCAGCCATCCAAGTCCTGACCCATGCTCCCCTACGCGCTCACGATTTTCACGGGAGCATTTCTTCTCTTTCAAGTTCAGCCGCTCATCGGAAAATACATTCTCCCCTGGTTCGGCGGTGGGCCCGGCGTTTGGACCACCTGCCTGCTGTTTTTCCAGGTCCTGCTGCTCGGCGGTTATGCCTACGCGCATATCACGTCCACGCGACTCTCCCAAAAGCGGCAGGCCATTCTCCATCTGGTGCTGCTGGCGCTCTCGCTCGCGCTGCTCCCCATCACGCCATCGGACCAGTGGAAGAGTCACGTCTCCGGCGATCCCACGTGGCGAATTCTCCTGCTGCTGACCGTCACCATCGGGCTGCCGTACTTCGTCCTCTCGTCCACCGGACCGTTGATGCAGCAGTGGTTCAGCACCACGAATCCGGGCGTTTCGCCGTACCGGCTGTATGCGCTTTCCAACGTCGGCTCGTTGCTGGCGCTGTTGAGTTATCCGGTGTTTTTCGAAGTCAAGTTTCCGCGCCACACCCAGGGGACCCTTTGGTCAACCGGTCTCGTACTCTTTGTATTGTTTTGTGGATACTGCGCCCTGCGCGTGTGGCGGCATGCGAAAACGGCTCCGGCCAAGCCCGACCGCAGTCCGTCCCCCCCAGCGCTCGAACCCAGTACCGCGAGTTCGGGGGAAGCGATCGTGGCGGATGGCGTCCCGGTGGCCGGCACGCTCGTCGAGGCGCCTCCTGCGGATGCGGCCCCGGCGGGGCTGGCGGACAAGCTGCTGTGGGTCGCGTTGCCGGCCGTGGCGTCCATTCTGCTGCTGGCGACGACCAACAAGCTCTGCCAGGAGGTCGCGGTCATCCCGTTCCTTTGGGTGCTGCCACTGAGCCTTTACCTGCTGACCTTCATCATCAGCTTCGACCACGCGCGCTGGTATCACCGCGGCACATTCACGGCTCTGCTCGTGATCTCGGTGGCGGTCGTTTTCCAGGTTCTGCCCGTGGGCAATGATGCGCCGATGCCGTTGCAGATCATCGTCTACACCGGCGCGTTGTTTGTCGCGTGCATGGTCTGTCATGGCGAATTATATCGGCTGAAGCCGCCGCCGCGGCAGCTGACCTCATATTTTCTATATATATCGGCCGGCGGCGCCTTGGGCGGTTTCCTCGTCGCGATTGCCGCTCCCGCGATTTTTGAAGACTACCGGGAATTGCAACTGGGCTACTGGCTGCTGACGTATGCCGTCGCGGTGCTCTGTTTCCGTCATCGCAGCCGCGAACTCGCCATGGGTGCGGCCGTCGGCGCAATGGCGGTCATCTTCGTGCTCCCGTGGCTGCGTTCGTATTTCGACAGTTCGGACGGGCTCACGGCCGAGTTGATGACGTTCCTGCGTGAGCGCACGCTGCTGATTCTCGCGGGCATCGGTCTCATCGTCGCCGGTCTGTTCAATATCAAAGAACTCAACGTCATGCCGGAATGGCGGCCGAGGATGGCATGGCTGGTGATGGTGTTCTGCGTCACCACGGGCGTGGTGGTTGTGATGCAATGGCCGTATGGCGGCACCACGCCCATCCTGGCTTCGACGCGGAATTTTTATGGCACGCTGAAGGTGTTTGATTACAACGCCGACGACGAGGAGGACCGTTATCATCTGCTGCTGCACGGCGCGACCACCCATGGGCTGCAATTCGTCAAACCCGAGCGCTCAGTTCTGGCCACCACTTACTATAGCGAAACCAGTGGAGTTGGCCGTGCGATCGACCATTTACCCGAGGGTCCACGGCGGATCGGCGTGGTTGGTCTCGGGACGGGATCGCTGCTCGTTTATGGACGCAAGGATGACTATATGCGCGTCTATGAGATCAATCCCGCGGTGGAGAAACTCGCGCGGACGCATTTCACCTATCTGCAAAACACCCCGGCGAAGGTTGACGTCGTCATGGGCGATGCGCGGCTCGTGATGGAGCGTGAACTCGTGGAAAAGCGCGCGCAGCAATTCGATTTACTGGCACTCGACGCGTTCAGCAGCGACGCCATCCCGGTGCACCTGTTGACGAAGGAAGCGATTGATTTGTACCTGGCGCACCTGAAGCCGAACGGCATCATTGCGGTGCATATTTCAAATCGTTATCTGAATCTGCGTCCGGTGGTCGAGAAGCTCGCCGAGCAAAAGGGACTGAAGGTTTCGGTGGTGTCGGACGACAACGAACCCGACTGGTGGATCTACGCGACAACCTGGGTCCTGGTGACGAGGGACGAAGCGTTTCTCGCGCAGCCGGCAATCGCCGATGTCTCCGAGGGCGCGGAAAAATCCGATCAGCCCGCGCCACTCTGGACCGACGACTACGCGAGTTTGTATTCGATCATGAAGTAGGCGCGGCGGCGCTGACTCGCGCCCCGGATACCTCCGACGTGTCAGCGCGCAGTGGCTGCGAGCGCCCGCGAGTGGGGGAGCAACGGATGCGCAGCCAAGCTCTGGCGAGGCGCCGCCTCAGACCATCGCAACGAACGCAGTCGAACTGAAAAGTCATGGGCGCCTCGCTAAGGTTCAGCTGCGCGGAGATCGGGCGATCTCTCCTGGAGCGGCGGTCTCCAGACCGCCGAAGACAGATCGATCGACCGGACGGGTCGGCGACCTGGAGGTCGCCGCTCCGATGGAAAACTTGACCTGTTGACACCAAGTTTCCGCTCTCAACGACTCGAGCTGGCTTCGCGGCCGCGTAATCGCGACCTAGCCCTGCGCTTGCCCCACAATTCTTGCCAAGCACATCGGCATTCGCACCGGAGCGGCGGCTTTCCTGCCGCCGAAGTGACGTTCGGTCGACCGGTCTCGGGCGACTGGAAAGTCGCCCTTCCGGTCAACCGCGCCCTTGGCGCGACGCCATACGCGATGGCGAATTTGTGGGCAAAGGGCAGACCTAGGCAACTTAGCCGGCTCCGCTTCGGGGATGTTCCGAGCGGCCGGTGAGCCGAATTATCTCTTCTTTTTCTTCGCCGCGGTCGGCTCGGCACTCTTGGCCGCCTTTTGCGGTTTCGGATCCAAGTTCTTTTTCAAGTCGTCCGGCGTGACCGTCGATACGACGCCGCTGGCCGGCACCTCCATCTTCGCGAGCCAAAGGATCGCGTTGAGCACGAGTTTCCGAAAATCATCGTTGCCCCAGTTCTCGTGAAAATGGCCGCCGCAAAATCCGAATCCGCGGCCGCTGTTCGGACGCTCAAAACCCCACGCCACCGTCACCGGTTCGCCTTTTGCGACCAGCGCACGGACGTGCGGATTGCCGGAGTGATGCCCATCCGGCCGGCTCGTGGTCGACGCGTCCGGGGTCGCAACCAGCAGCGGTGTGACGCCCTTCATGCCGTCGACAAAGCGCATGTTGAAGTACCATTCGTCCAACATGGTGAACGGTTTCACGCCACGCGTCACCGGGTGGCGCGGGAGCACCTTGAAGTTTGCCTGCCAGTGGGGATTGACGGACCAGTTGATCTCAAAAGCCCCACCGACCCATTCGAGAAATTCCTTCTGGCCCTTTTCGAGCGTCGGTTCGACCGCGTAGTGGAGCAGGCCGAGGCCGGCACCCTTTTCGAGCGCGCGGCGGAGCGTCGTCAGGTTGTCATCCTGAATCGCGACATGCTTCACTCCACCGTCGGCGTAAATCAGAACCGCATCGACGCCGTTAAAGGCCTGGGGATTTTGGGGCCAGCCATTGAGCACGACTTCGATTTTGAGCCCGGGGGTGCCTTGGAGGCACTTTTGCAGAAGGAGAATGCCGGCGTTATGCTCGTGAGCGCCCGGGCCATGACTCGGAGGCCCGGCGATCATCAGGATCTTCTTATCGGCCGCGCGCGCATCGGAATAGGAGCCGGCGGCGAGCAGGGCAATGAGTGAGAGGGTGAGGGGGCGGAGCAAGCGATGAGTCAGCACGGGGGGACCAGTTCAGCGCGGATGATTGAAAGGTCGCGCGCAATGGCAAGGGGAAGACAAGGCGGGATGGGCATGAGCGCAAATCGACAATGCGTTTGACTCCGCGACACGGCTTGGGGAGCAATCTGCCCATTCGCCTGTCCCCAACACGGTAGCTCTTATGATCACATATTCTTGGAAACACTTCATCGTCGCGCTCATGGCGCTTCCGCTGTTCACGTTTGCCGCCGCGACGAACAGTGCGAGCAAGGCATCGTCACAATCGACCGGGGTCAAACCGGCGAAACCGCTGCACGTCAGCTTTGGCCAGCCGGTTAAGCTCACCGACTTTCTCGTCCCCGGCAAAACGGTCGTTTTTGATTTTTATAGTGATTTTTGTCCCCCTTGCGTGCGTCTCACTCCCATGCTGGAAAAAATTCACGCGAAGCGTCCCGACATCGTCGTGGTCAAGGTGGATATCAACCGGCCTGGCGTGAAAGGCATCGACTGGAAGTCGCCGGTGGCCGCTCAATTTGGCCTGCGTTCAATCCCTCACTTCAAGGTCTATGGGCCGGACGGCAAACTCGTCGCCGAGGACACACGCGATAGTGCAAAGGCGCGCGAGATGGTCATGGCGTGGGCGCCGTAGCCCAGCGCGTCCGGATCCACGCACGTAGTCGGCGCAGAAACATGTGATCACTGGTGCGTCACTCTTCACGTCCACGATGCCTATGAACTCGATTCGAAAACTCTGCGCGGCGTGCCTCGCCGCCTGCTTCTTCACCGTCGCTGCATTTGCCGCCGACAACTCACCCACCGGCATCTGGAAGTGGACCACGCAGGGTCGCAGCGGCGGCCAAACCTATGAGCAGACGCTCAAGCTGGACTACAAGGATGGGAAACTCACGGGCACGCTCGTCGGGATCAAGAGTGAGCGTTTCCAGATGCCGGACACCGCGATCAGCGACGCGTCGTTCAAGGACGGAGCAATCAAGTTTGCCGTCACGCGGGAGTTCAATGGCAACAAGGTGACCACGATTTACGAGGGGAAGCTGCAGGGTGACACGATCATCGGCTCGTCGGAGCGGCCGGATATGAGCGGGGGCAAGGCCGTGAAACGCGATTGGAACGCGCGACGGTCGAAATAGTTTCCGGGAAGATTCGCCCGTAAGGCGTCCGGTTTGCGCGGGCGGAATTGTTTCCGGCCGACTGTCCGGCGTCCCGGTGGTTTGCCGCTGGTTTCGCCGGTTCACAAGGTAAGCGCACCGCCTCATGGATGATTGGGCGCTTGCCGGGACCGGACGTCTTGTATCCGACCCACCCTTTATCCAACTTGCGCGACGCCAGCATGTCCGCTTCTTCGCTTTCATCCTCCGCCGCCCGCCGCCGGTACGCCATCGTCGGCCTGGGTTCGCGTCATGAGCTGTATCAGGACGGCATCGAGAAGACGTATGCGGCTTGGGCGCAGCTCGTCGCGGTGTGCGACTCCAATCCCGGCCGCATCGCGCTTGCCTTGGAACGATCGGCCCGTAACGGCGCCGTCGCTCCCGTGGGCTTTGTCGCCGCGGAGTTCACGCGCATGCTCCGGGAAACCCGGCCGGACATCGTCATCGTCACTTCCTCGGACATCACCCACCACGATTACATTATCCGCGCCATGGAAGCCGGGTGCGACGTCGTCACGGAGAAACCGATGACGATCGATGCGGGAAAGTGTCGCGACATCCTGGAGGCGCGGGAACGGACCGGCCGGACGTGTCGCGTGACCTTCAACTACCGTTACTCCCCTCCGCGCTCACAGGTGAAGGATCTGTTGGCGAGCGGGGAAATCGGTGATGTCATGTCGGTCGATTTTCACTGGCTGTTGAACACGCATCATGGGGCCGACTATTTTCGGCGCTGGCACGCGCAGAAGCGGAATTCCGGCGGGCTGTTTGTGCACAAGGCCACTCACCACTTCGACTTGATCAACTGGTGGCTGGGCGCACGGCCGGTGACGGTGATGGCGTCGGCCCGCCGTGAATTTTATACGCCGGAAACCGCGCGGCGCATGGGTTTGACGGGCCCGCACCATCGCTGCCGTACCTGTCCGGAAAAGCACGAATGCGGATTTTTCCTCGACCTCGGGGCGAGTGCACACCTGAAGGAACTCTATCTCGACTGCGAGCAGCACGATGGTTACGAGCGCGATCGCTGTGTCTGGCGGCCTGAAATCGACATCGATGACACGATGAACGCGCTCGTCACGTACGAAACCGGCGCATCGCTCACCTATTCCCTGAATGCCTTTAACGCGTGGGAGGGTTATACCGTCGCCTTCAACGGCACCAAGGGCCGGCTCGAGCACAGCCTGGTGGAATCGGTGTATATCGACGGAATGGAGACGCTGCCTGGCCGGGTGCCGAACGACAGCATCAAGACGCGCGTGATTCCGCTGCGCGCCGCCCCGCGTGAGATTGAGCCATGGAGTGCGGAGGGTGAGCACGGCGGCGGCGACCGCCTGATGCTGGCGGACATCTTCCTGCCGCAACCACCGCCGGACAAGTATCGGCGAGCGGCCGACGAACGTGCGGGCGCGTATTCGATCCTCGTGGGCATCGCCGCGAATCGGAGTGTCGAAACGGGCGCGCAAGTGCGGCTGGCCGATTTGGTCCCGAGGTTGCCGGTGCCGGATTACCCGCCAATTCCGAGCCGATTCGGGCCGCTGCCAATGCCCGGTTCTCAAATCGAGACCGGAGCGCGGTAGCTCGGAGGACGGAGGGCTGATGGCGGAACGCGATGTGGCGCAGCACCGTCGTCAGCCATCGGGCCCCGGTCGTCTGTCCTCGGCCGTCGGCCGTGCGTTCCCCGTATCCAGGAGTTGGTTTCAGGTGATCACAACGACGACGCGTCCGCCCGGCTGGACGGCGCCACCACGTTCGGCGGCCACACGCGCAGGACCTCCGCGATCAATTTCGTTGGGCTGAATGGCTTCGCCATGAATGCTTTCAGCGGCGTCAGATGCGCCAACTGATCCTGCGCGGCTTCCATGTTGTGGCCCGTGATCATCACGAACGCCGCCCCGGGCACGAGCACGGGTGGAGCGTGCTGACCCACCCGCGTCTGGAACACGCTCCCGCGCCAGACGTCATCTGAGAGCAATCTTGATTTCTCCGGCGGCCGGAAAACGATGGAATCAATGTTGCACGTGGTTCTATTCCAGCCGGAGATCGCGCCAAACACGGGCAATGTCGGCCGGATGTGCGCGCTCACGCGCTCGCGGTTGCACTTGGTGCATCCCCTGGGCTTCGAGATCAACGATCGGAATCTCCGTCGGGCCGGGATGGACTACTGGCGTTCGCTGGATGTACACGAGCACGCGAATTGGGACGCGTTCCGTGCCAGTCCGTATGCCCCGCGGCGGCTGTGGCTGTTTACGACGAAGGCCGACCGGAGTTTCTGGGACGTGCGGTACGAGTCCGAGGACGGCCTGGTGTTTGGCAACGAAGGTTCAGGCGCGCCGGACTGGGTGCACGAGCAATTGCGCGACTGGCGCGTCACCATCCCGCATGCGAATCCGGATTTGCGCTCGTTGAACCTGAGCACCGCCGCGGGCGTCGCCTGCTACGAGGCGTTCCGGCAACTCACCCACTCGCGGGTGAGTGCCCGATAGAATTCACCCGCCATTCGGTGATTGTGGTGGCGGGGTCCGTCCGACGGCCGCTTCGCGCCGCCCGCGGGTCGCAATCACGTTGCCACACCGGCTGGAATCCGGGGAACGCCCCGTGCGAGATTGGTCTAATCCTTGGAGCGGCCGCGGGAGACCTGCGCCGCAAAATCATGCCCACTCGCAACAAAAAAAAGCGTCCGCCCGCGGCGCGAAGCAAAGGCCGGGCGTCGGCGGGGGCTTCTTCGCCGCCCAGGAAAAAGGAGGCGCTGACCGGGCAGGCGCAGCGCTCCCGACCTGCGCTGCTCACGCCACGGTCTCCGTCCACCCGTCGCGCGCCTCGACGGCCGCGCATGGACAGCGCGCCGGGCACCACTCGCTCCGGCGGTGAGCCCGCGCGTTTCATCCCGGTGATGAAAGCGCTCAGCGTCGATTCCGTGCCGGTCGGCGACCGCTGGCGCCTGGAGATCAAGCTCGATGGGTTTCGGGCGCTCGCGGTGCTCAACGGCGGCTCGGTCGAGCTTTGGTCGCGGAATCACAAGCCCCTGACGATGGCGTATCCGGAATTAGTTGACGCCCTGCAGCGCCTGCGGTGCGTGAATGCGGTGATCGACGGCGAGATCGTCGCCCTCGATGAGCAGGGTCGCTCGCGTTTTCAATTGCTCCAGCAGCGGGGCAGCACTGACCGGCCCGCCCGGATTGTGTATTATGTGTTCGACCTCCTGCACCACGACGGGCGTTCGTTGTTGGATCTTCCGATCGAAGAACGGCAGCAGGCGCTCCATGCACTCGTGGGTCGCGACGTGTCGGTGCTTCGTTTGTCGCCCGTCTTCGACACGGCACCGGAAAAGCTGCTGGCGGAAGTCCGTAAACGGGGGCTCGAGGGAATCATCGCCAAAGCCGCCGGGTCGCTATACGAGCCCGATCGCCGCTCGGGGACATGGCTGAAATGCAAGGTCCACGGCGAGCAGGAATTTGTCATCGGTGGCTTCACTCCGCCAAGGAACAGCCGTCCGTATTTTGGCGCACTGCTCGTGGGCTACCATGACGGCGGCAAGTTGCTCTACGCGGGCAAAGTCGGCAGCGGGTTCAACCATGCGCTGCTCGGCTCATTGCACCGCGAATTTTCGGCGCGGCGCATCGAGTCTTCGCCGTTCACCAACCTCCCGGAGCGCCGCACCTCGCGGTTTGGAGCCGCCATGAGCCGCGGCGCAATGCGCGAGGTGACGTGGGTCAAACCGGAACTCGTCTGCCAGGTGCGCTTCACGGAATGGACGGACGACGGGATGCTGCGGCATCCGGTATTCCTGGGCTTGCGCACCGACAAATCGCCGCTCGAGGTTGTACGCGAAACGACGTCGGCGAGCGTCCGCCCGCGCAAAACGTAAAGATGCTCCCGGACAAGCGTTCATCCGAAGATGCACTTTTGAACGGTGGCCGTGGGTTGACCCGGCTCGCTTCGTTTACGCAGGGGCAGGGTGGCGGAGGCAGACGACGCCTTCGTGAATCCAGCGTCAGGATACAGAGCCTTGTCCGGGTTGGGGACGGTGAGCGTCAGTCCCACTTCAATCTCGGCCCCCGGTTCGGTTTCATGGGTCGGTCGACCTATCGGAAATAGGGCGAAGTGGCATGGGCATATAACCCAACCGCCACTCACCGCCTTGCCGCGTCGCTCGGCTGCAACCACCTTTTGAACCACGCCAGCCCGGCGGCGTGCGCCTCCGGTGTGACTTTATGCGCCGTGTTCTTCTGCGCCATGAATTCAAATCTCTCCTCCGCGCCCGCCTCGCGGTAGCGGACGTGAGCCGCCTGCACGCACGCCTGCAGCCCCGGCATCGGTGTTCGCGCGTCCGAGTCGCCGTTGACGACCAGGAGCGGCCGCGGTGCGATCAGTGGCAGCAGGCTGGGGCCGTCGAACCATCGGTCGATTCCCGGAGCGACGCGGCCGTAGAAGTTTTCGACGAAGGCGGCGTCGACCTTCCGGCGGCCGGACTCTTGGGCCGCCGTATCGACCGCCCGCTGGATGGTGCCGATCCGCGATTGCCAGGAATCGTTTTCGAGTGCCCAGCGAAAGCTCTGCACGCCGATGTACGGTACGGCGGCGGCGATGCGCGGATCGGCGGCCGCGGTGAGATACGTCTCGATTCCGCCTTTCGAGAACCCCGTCAGGCCAATCCGCGTCGAATCGACATCAGCACGCGTCTCGAGCCAGTCGATGAGCCGCATGACGTCCCAAGCCGTGTCAAAGAAGAACGGATACTCGCGTCCGGGCTGTCGCCAGGCTCGCAGGATGGCGTCCTGGTAATCGGCGCTGCTTTTGCCGGCGGCCGAGCGTTGACCGTGGTAGCGTCCGTCGATGGCGAGCGCGGCGAAACCGGCCCGGGCATACGTCTCGAGGTGGACCTTCATGCCTTCCTTGTTGCCTCCCGTGCCATGCAGGATGATGACCACCGGCCGGGGGCCGGCGGCTTGCGCCGGCTGGTACCACAGTCCGGGCACGCGCTGACCGGCCTCCGCGTTGTAGGAAAACTCCGCGCGTTTCAGGCCGTCCTTCTCGCCGAGAATCCTGTATTCGACTTCGGGCGGCACGCGTTCGCGCTCGAGCAGTCGGCGGAAACCTTCGCGTGGCGATGCGGCAAGGGGCCCGAGCCAGCGCGTGAGTTCGGCGGCGTCGCCGGAAGTGGGTATAAAGCGCTCGAGCCGCGGCGCCGGCGGGGTGATGGCCGCGAACAGCGTCGCCGTGAGAACAAGGCAGGTTGGCAGTCGCGAACGGAGTAGCCGAAGCAAGTGGAACCGGTGGACGATCGAGGGGCGGCGCATCGTGCCACAAAAATATGTGCTCCCGCCCGCATCGCCAGTGCAAACCATGGAGCACGTGGCGCCGCGACTTCGCCCTCCCAATCCCAAGGCGAGGTCACAGAGGTCACAGAACTCAGACCCGGAGACGGCAGGAGGCCGCAAGGTGTTCGACGCCGTGCAGGCAATTGATCGGGCTTTGCCCTGCGCTTGCCCCACAATTCCTGCCAAGCACGCCGGCATTGGCCGGAGCGGCGGCTTTCCAGCCGCCGAAGTACGTTCGGTCGACCGGTCTCGGGCGACTGGAAAGTCGCCCTTCCCGTCAACCGCGCTCTTGGCGTGACGCCATACGCGGTAGCGAATTTGGGGGGCAAGCGCAGGGCTTCGCCCAGGAAACTTTCCTCTCTGTGAACTCTGGGTCGGAGCTCTGTAGTATTATGTCTGAGCCTGTTGTCTTGCTGCGTGCATTCCTCAACAGCGGCTTGAGCCTGTAGTGGCTGCGAGCGCCCGCGAGTGGCTCAGCGTCTGCACTTCGTGCTTCATCCACTCGCGGGCGCTCGCCGCCACGCTTCCACTCGCTCGCGCTCGTGCGAATGCAGCCACAGACCGTTGGTTGCGGCAGGAGGCCGCGCGATGAAATATGCGCTTTGAGAGAAAACGTTGTAGCATTCACTCGCGGGCGTTCGGTGCCACGACGAACGGCGGCTTCAGCGTTCAGAAATCCCCCCGCACGCCGCCGATCAGACTCAAACCGCGATACGTGTAACTGACGGGCAGCTCCGGACGGTTCTGGTAAATGGCCTTCGCGTACTCGCGCGACAGATTGCGCCCCGAAACAAACAGCCCCCACATGCGGGTGAGCCGGTAGGTCGCCTTGAACGACCATTGCTCCAGCGGCGCATTGATCTGTACGATCGGCAGCAGGCTCGAGCGTGTCGTGGCCGACCGGCGAAAACTCTCCCGGTAGTTCACCGCCACCCGTGCCGTGAACCGGCTGTAATCCCAATACAGCTGCACATTGTACATGCGGGAAGGCTGCGAGATGAGGTAATTGCTCGTAACGGGGACCATCTTCTTCGTCACCGCGTCCTGTTCGTAGCTCGTGTTTTTTCCACGCAGGAAGGTGAACGTCGTGTTGATACCCAGTCCCTGCATCGCCTTGGGCAGGGAGGTCATTTTCCGCAGGTTCTGCTGCCAGGACACTTCCAGCCCATAAATCTCCTGGAGGCCGCCGTTGACTGGCTGCTGGACCGTGAACGTGCCCTGGCGCACCTCGCCCGTGGCCGGTTCCGTATAGTCACGGAGTTCACTGACCGACTGCACAAAGATGAAATTCGTGATGTGCTTGTTGAACGCCTGTACGCTCAGCAGCCCTGCCGGCTGATAATATAGCTCGTACGACAAATCGAGATTGGCGGTGCGCTGCGCCTTCAAGTCCGGGTTGCCGATATTGTATGTGCCCGGCTGCTGGAGCAGTTCCGGGTCGGCCCCCGGATTCAGCGCGGCCACGGAGTTGCGCTTGAGCATGTCTGTCAGATTCGGCCGGGAGACGGCCGATGAATACGCCAGACGCACTTTTTGATTTTGGGTGAGGTTGTAGATCAGGCTCAGCCCGGGAAAGTGGTTTCTATAACGCACGCTACCCTCGACATCCTTTCCGCTGGCGGCGCCCTCCCACGTGGCGGTTCCCTCGGTGTATTCGAAACGGTAACCGCCGATCGCGCGGACGCGGCCGATGTCCATCGTCGACATTGCGTAGGCCGACGAAACGCGCTCCTTCAGGACAAACTGGTTGGATTTGAAATACACGAACTCGTTTCCGGCGCTCGCCGTGCGATCATAAAACAGCCCACGGTTGGCCTCCAAATAGTCGAACCAGCTATTCACATCAGGCTGCGCGCCCAGCGTCCGCGTTGACCCCTGAAAGAGATTCATCGGCACGTAGGTGCTGAGCGGGAGCAGTCCGCCGGACATCACCGTGGCAGCCGTCGAAGACGTGCCGGAGGCCCAGTCCTGCAACGTGTCGAACTGAAGCCGGCGGCGGTCGTCGACCTTGACGCCTGTCTTTACGAAGAGCGGAAAACGACCGCTGAACGGACGCTCGGCGTCGATGCGGGCAATGACCTTGTAGTCGTCTTTCTCCCAGTCCCAGGACCGGATGGCCTCGAGCGACAAATCCTGCGGACGGTCGAAAATGTCCTGCCCGCTGGCCCGTTCAGTCAACTTGACCACCGGGAACCAGACGTTGGAGCGGTCGACCGTCCAGTCGTAGCGGTTCTGGACCGCGGTCGTCGGCTGGTCGAAGCTGATCCGGTGCTGGTGGAGCTTGCTCACGGCATAGGTCTCGGCGAGTTGGTACGACAGCTTGAGGCTGCGGAAATTGGTCGTGCCGCCAAAATTGAAACCCATCGTTGGGTTGTGCACTTCCTGCTCTTGCGGTCGGTACATCATCCGCGCGCGATGGCCGGATTGCTGCTCCGCCGTCGACGTCCGTTCGTAAGTATCCAGCCCTCGGATGCGTGATCGCCATGCTTTCGTGCGGTCGCGGTTCGCCCCGACGTTGAGTTTCAGATACAGGCGCGTGTCGGGCGTCGGTTGAAAATCGATCGATGCGTTGACGCCATACTGGCGGTTGCGCACGAAAGTGACGGCGCGGTCGATCTCATTCATGCCCTCGTCGCTGATGCCGGGCACCTGCCGGATCTGCGTGGCGGCAGGCGCGTAATAGAGCAGACTTTGATTTTCGGCAAACGTGCTTCCCTCGCGGATATTGGCGGAGATCGATACGCCCCAACGATCGCTGAGTTTCTTTCCGACGATCGCCGAGAACCGCACCGTGCCAGGCTGCTCCGGGTAATTCGCGCGAAAGTCGTCATACTGGTACTCCAGTGACGCGTTGTAGATATCACGGCGGTAATCGAGCGAACTGCGCGTCTTCAGATTGACGGTGCCGCCAAACGAGTTGGCGGGCATGTCGGGCGTGAGGACTTTGTAAACCTCTATGCTCTCGATCATCTCGGTCGGTATGCTCGACAGGTCGAATGCCCGCGTCTCATCGCCGCCCGTCCCCGCCCGCGGCGAAGTCAGGCCCACGCCGTCGAGATTGATGGTGTTCAAAGCCGAGTCGCTGCCCCGGATCGACACGTCGGTGTCGTCGACGACGTTGATGCCCGCGAGTCGGTTGAGCGCCTGGCCAATGGTCTGGTCCGGCAGCGCCCCGGCGGCATCGGCGGAAATGATCGACATGATCGTGTCGGCATTGCGCTGCCGGTTGATGGCTCGAGCCTGGCCTTCCGCCACCGCCTCGACGACGAAAGGACTCAACACCAAAGTGCCTTCGGTCGTAAGGAGGAAGTCGAGCGTTTTTGCAACTCGTGCAAATCGGGTTCGGCGGCGAGGTACTGGCCGGCTGCCGCGACGATGAGTGCGCGGTAGCGGTTCGCGATGGCCGGGTGGGTGGGGGCGAGTTGCTGCATGCGCTCGTGGCAGAGGTTGGCCGGAGCCGCGTGCGCGGAATAGCCGTAGCCGGACGACCAGAGCGAGGTGTACGGTTTGTTCATCGCGCGATCGCGCGGCAGCCCCGTGTGCGTGTGGAGCGTAACGGCGAAGCCGCCGCCCTTGGCGAGCAGGTGCGGGGCGCGAAAAAAGTTTTCGTCCTGGCGAAGGGCGAGCGCGCGCATGCGGGCGGCGAGTTCCTGGTGGCCGGTTTCGAGCAGCGGTGCGGCTTTCCAAAGGCAACGCGCCAGTTCGAGATTGCTGGTCGGCCAGACGTAATCGGCACCCGAAAGCGCGGGCAGGTACCCGGTGGGAGTCTGCTGCAGGTTGCTTTCCATTCGCCGAATCGCCGGAACATTTCTTCTCCTGCGCGCCACGGCCGGAAAGAAGCTTCCGGCCTGAAGTGTGTCAATGGACGTCTGGGCATCACGCGGCGCACGGATGATTTTTGCGCCACCTCAACCCGCGACTATGAACGGCCGGCGATCTTCTTCGCGCGACCTTCGACCTTCGGGCGATTGACCGTGCTGGTCTGCCGCTTCGCAACTTTGACCGCCTTCCTTCCCGTCTTGGCTTTTGTCCCCGTAGCACGGACGACTTTACCACCGGTGTAGCTGATTTCATGCCCTTGCGCGGACACGCGTTTGCGGTCCTGCGTCTTTCGTCGAGTTTTCGTTGCCATGTCACACTTACAGTAAGGTCGAAATGCCATTGGTTCCGGTGCCGCGCGCCCCATCCAGCTGCACCGTCGAAGTGTCGCGCTCGTGCATGGAAATGCCTGCGGGTTGACGCCGGACGCTGGAAGTCAGCAATCGGACGGCGTGGTCGAGCGCCGGCGAGTGGCGGGGCTCGGTTGACTCTGAACAATCAGCGCCGGGTCTCCGCTGCCCCCGTGAAAAAAGGCTTAACTACGCGCCATGCGGGTCAGCGTTGGACGCGTTGCAGTGCGGGCAACGATTCGGGAGTCACGAGCAGCGTGATGCTGCGCGCCTGGCCGGGGACTCGCTGGATGAAGCCGCGTCGTTCCAGCGTGAGGACCATTGAATGCACGCTCGGCGCCGTGATCTGGAAAAACCGCTGCATGTCGGCCTCCGCCGGCGCGCAGCCGTTGATCAGAGTGTATTGGAAGATATAGGACAGAAACTGCCCCTGGCGTTCGGTGGGCTCCGATGTTTTCATTTTCGGCGTTGCGGCGATCTAAGAAAGCAAACCGGTCCGGATCCCGCCAGCTTGTCGATGATCGCTAATTCGAGCGGGCTTCCGGGCATTCACGAAGCAGTCTCGACGTCCGGGGGCATGACCACAGGGATCATCTCCCGCCGATTGCGGCGATAGAGCTTGAAGTCGCCATCCACCGTGATCACCGGCAGCTTGGGATTCAGCTCGCTCAGGCGGATCAGACACAGATCGGCCAGGTCGGGCTGGCGGTCGGCAAAGCGCTGCGCCAGTTCCGCAAGTTCCGGACGATGGCTCTCCAGGTCGAAGGCCAGCCGGACCAGCCCGGTATCCAGGAAGCGCAGCACGAGGGCGGTGTTTTTGAGATGAAAAGCGGTTTCGGCCAGCACTGCCTCGCAGGTGAGCAGGGGTTCGTGAATGTTTTCGGCCAGTGCGTGGGCCCATGGGAAATAGACGTCCCGGCGGTTGGCGAAGGCGACCAAAAAGCCCGTATCGGCAATCCCGTTCACGACTTAAATCCCTTCTTGCGGCTCAGGCCCGGCGCACCTTCGATGCTGCCGGCCAGATCGAGAAAAGGCTGACGCGCCTTCCGCGTGCGCGAGAAATCGAGGTGTTCCCGCACAATCTGGCCCTTGGGCAGACCGGTCCGTTTCGATTCCTTCTCCAGCCATTGGTCCAGCTCCTCCGGTAATCGTATGGTGATCGTGTTACCCATGGACAGCACTGTAAGACAGTGTCAGTTTTGCGCAAGACACGCGTTTGGCACTTCTGAAATTTGACCGACGTGGTTTCGTGCGGCTGTATTACGGCGTTTATATGCGTCCCGGCGAATTATTCTCCAGCATCGCCTCGTGGTCGGATTTCTGCGCCGGGGCGGCCGCGCAGAGTGAAGGCGCACGCGGAAGCATGTTCGAGCTGGTTGTGCGCCACTATCTCACGACTGATCCCATCTATTGTGCAAAGCTCGCGTGCGTCTGGATGCGCGCGGACGTGCCACCGGACGTCCAATCGCGACTCAATCTGCCGCTACGCGATATGGGAATCGATCTCGTGGGGGAAACGCACGCGGGCGAGTTCTGGGCAGTGCAGGCAAAATATCGCGCCGACGCCGACACATCGCTGACGTTCGCCGAGCTCTCCACGTTCGCATCGCTCGCGTTCACGGTGTGCCGGGGCTTCAGTTACGCGCTCGTCTGCACCACGACGACCCGAATTCCCGGAATACTCACCGGCCTTCCCCGCCTTGGCGACCTGACGAGCGAAACATGGTCGAACCTCGACGCCGGTTTTTTTGCTTCGCTCCGGGAAACGTTGGACAAAGGAACGGTCGCTGCGCCGCTCCCGCCACTCATTCCCAAGCCGCACCAGAATCGTGCGATTGCGGCAGGGGTTGATTACTTCGGAAATCGTGGACAGAGCCGCGGCAAGCTGATCAGCCCATGTGGTTCGGGGAAGAGTCTCACGGCATGTTGGATCGCGCAGGCGCTCGGCGCGAAGCGCGTGCTCATCGCAGTGCCGAGCCTCGCGCTCGTCCGGCAGACGCTGGAGACGTGGATGCGCGAGGCACTGGCACGGCATGAGCCGGTCGACTGGCTCTGCGTGTGCAGTGACCAGCAGGTGGCGGACTTCGAGGACGATACCCTGACGGCGCACGCGCACGAACTCGGCATCCCGTGCACGCAGCCCGAAGAGCTCACCGCCACACTCGCCGCCGCTCGCCACCGCGCTGGACTTCTGGTCGTGCTTTCGACCTATCAAAGCTCGCCCGTCCTCGCCGCCGCCGCGCGCGCCGCCGGTTTCTCCTTCGATTTTGCCGTCCTCGACGAAGCTCACAAAACCACCGGCAAAGCCGCCGGTGTTTTCGCCCACCTCCTCGACGACGCAAACCTGCCGCTCCCGCGGCGCCTCTTCATGACGGCCACCGAACGCCGTTTCGCCGGCATCTCCGACGACATCGTGTCGATGGGCGACCCCGCGCTCTACGGGGAAACATTTTCGCTCCTCACCTTCAAAGCCGCGATCGCCGCGGAGCCCGCCATCCTCTGCGACTACCGCATCCTCACCATCGGCGTGCGCCAGTCCGATGTCGCCGCACTCGTCGCCGCCAACCAGTGGCTCGACCTCGGACCCGAGGGCCCCGACGAAGTAACCGCGCTCGCCCTCGCCAGCCTTATCGCGCTGCGCCGCGCCACCGACGTCCACGGCGTGCGCCACACCGTTTCGTTCCACAGCAGCATCGCCCGCGCTTCGCGTTTCAGCGATCTCTGCAACGATCTCAACGCGCACCTCGCCACCGAAGCGCCCATCCCCGCCCACCACGTCTCCGGCAAGCTTGGCAGCGCCGTCCGCCAGCGCGAAATCAAACGCTTCCTCGCCGCCGCGCCCTCGCTCATCACCAACGCCCGCTGCCTGACCGAAGGCGTGGACGTGCCCCGGATCGACTGCGTTTTCTTCGCCGACCCGAAGGGCAGCACCATCGAGATCGTGCAGGCGGCAGGACGTGCTCTCCGATTGGCGCCGGGCAAAACGCGCGGCTACATTCTGCTCCCGCTCGTCGTCCCCGACGGCGCGACGCTCGACGAAATTGCCGCGACGAGCGCCTTCAAGTTCGTGCTCTTCGTCCTGCGCGCGCTGGCCGCCCACGACGAACGGATCATCGAATGGTTCCGTGCCACCGCCGAAGGCCGCACGCCGGAAGTCGGCGGCTTGGTCAATTTCGACTTCGGCAACGTGGTCGCCCCGCTCGGGGCGAACGCGGCGGAGTTCGCGAAACAGATCGAGGTGAGATGCTGGGAAACCATGGCGAAGCTCGACTATCGCACCTTCATTGACGCTCGCGAGTGGGCCCGACAAAGTGGAATCACGAATCAACCTGAGTGGATAAGGCGGTGGAAAGCGGGACGAATTCCCCGCGACATTCCCCTAACGCCGCCGAGCGTATACGAAAGGAAAGGCTGGGTAGATTGGGGCGATTTTCTCGGACATCGCCGTCCTGCAACACGGAAACAACTTCGGCCTCACGACGAGGCCCGTGCTTTTGCTGCGACTCTGGGATTGAGAGACGGCACCGAGTGGCGCATCTACGCTCGAAGAGGAATCGAAGGCAAACCTCCATTGCCGCCTGATATTCCTCGCAACCCCATGCACGGATATCGTGGCAAAGGCTGGATCAATTGGGCCCATTGGGTCGGGCGTGAAAAGGGCGACTATGGCGAATTCGAGTTGATGGCCTTCGACAAGGCACGTGAGTTCGCGCGCAGTCTAAAGCTGTCCGGCCAACGTGCGTGGCGCCAATATTGCACGGGAAAATTTCATAATCTTCCTCCCCGTCTTCCTGGAGTTCCAGCCGGACCCGAACACTACTATCAAGGGATGGGGTGGAAAGGTTACTCGGATTGGCTGGGACGCGACTATATACCTGCTA
The DNA here is from genome assembly GCA_038204695.1 of Opitutales bacterium. GTDB lineage: Bacteria > Verrucomicrobiota > Verrucomicrobiia > Opitutales > Opitutaceae > ER46. The sequence continues at coordinate 18,445 of JBBRCR010000062.1, forward strand.
GCCGCAGAAACTATTTGCCCTTCGTCAATGCACGCGAATTCGTTCTCACGCTGGGAATCAAATCGCGCTCGAAGTGGTTCGCTTTCGTTAAGTCTCACAAGCCCGTCATCGACCCAAATGCTGCGCGTCTGCCTCTGAACCCGGAGCGAAGCTATTCAAAGTCCGGATGGATTAGTTGGAGCGATTGGCTCGGCTGCGACATCTACGAGATCAAGCGAGTCCATAAGAAGTCGCGCCGTTTTCGTGAGTTCAAATCAGCTCGTGAGTTTGCGCACAGTTTGAATCTTCACGGCTCACTCGAATGGCCCAAGTATTTGCACGGCGACTTTCCCGAAAAGCCGACGTTACCGGCGGATGTCCCCAGAAACCCTCGCAATGTCTATCCGACTGAATGGCGCGGTTGGGGCGATTGGCTGGGCACCGGCACTCTCGCTCCGTTTCAACGCAGCTTTCTACGTTTCGATGAAGCACGGTCTTTCGCCCGTTTGCTTGGACTAAAAAACGGTGCCGCCTGGGCCGAGTGGTGCCGCGTTCGCGGAAATCCCCCTGCGGACATTCCACGCAATCCTGCAACCGTCTACAAAGACAAAGGCTGGACCACCTGGTCCGATTTCCTCCAGAAGCCCGCTGACGAAAACACTCCGGCGCCCGAAATTGCGCCTTTAGCCTGAATCCCGTTTTCCTCCTACTTCCATCCGCGTCCATGCTCACCCAATCTCAAGCCGACCGGCTGTTGGCCGAATTGAAGGAGGCCGTGCGCAGCGACATCTTTGTGTGGGAGCACGGCCAGCGTCAGGATGAGATTCTCCGGGCTGTCGGTGACGAAAAACTCCAGTTCATCCTGACGCTGACCAGAAATCCGTTTGAGATAAAACTTCATGCCCGCACTCGCGACCGGCACATCGGCCTGCTGCGGATCGACAACGCACCGTTCCACGCCAATCCCGACGGCTCCGAGCTGCGCGACACTCCCCATCTGCACATCTACCGCGAAGGCTGCGGGCTCGATTGGGCGGAGCCCATCGGCTGGTATGATCTCGCGGATTCGCTTGGCACACTGGAAAGATTCCTCGCCGAGTTCCGCGCCCGCTTTCCTTCCGGCATAACCGTCGCTATGGTTTGATTATGGTCACCACGCGTCCACCCGACTTTGCCAGTGACTATGTTGCTTGGTTGAAAGACCGCGTCACCCAGCGCGTGCGCGGGGACGAGTGGGCGATCAGCACTCCGTTTCTCGATCCCTTCAACGACGGCGTGCAGCTCTTCGTGGACGCCCGCGCACCGGAGATGGTGCTGCACGACGGCGGCCACACGATCGACAATCTCCTCACTCTCGGCGTGGCCATCGAGGATTCGGAACGCCGCCAGGCTCTCATCAAGCGAGCCCTGTCGGGCTCGCCCGTGGAATTCGCCGCCGGCCGCCTGCAGACGCGAGCCACCTCCGGTAACTTCGCCCAACGCGCACATTTTCTTCTTACCGCCATCACCCGGCTGAACGACCTGTGGATGAGTGCCGTGCCCCATTCATGGACGGATTTTTTCGAGATGGTTTCGGAGTTTCTCGACGCGCAAGGCGTGCTCTACACCGCCAACGCCATCCTGCCGGGCCGCACCGTGGAACACCCGATCGATTTCATCCTCCAATTCCCCCGGAAACAGGAACGGTTGGTAAAACTTGTCGCCGCGCCCCGCCCGTCCACTGCCAAGCTGGTTTCCTTTACATGGCTCGAACTCATGGCCACGCGTCCTCAGTCCGAACGGGTGGTGGTCATCAACGACGTGCGGCGACCCGATCCGTTCGATGCGGAAACCGATGAGCAGTTTCGTGCGGTCAGCGATCAAACCACCGCCATCTTGCAGGGATACAGCACGAAAGTTTTCCGCTGGAGTGAGCGCTCGGCTGCTTCGTTTGCGGACCTCTGGCACCCCAGCCGAAATTGAGTCTTGCGCGTAACGCGGACGGCGACCCGCGCACTCCCAAACTAAAGGCTGGATCACCTATCTCGATTTCCTCCAGCCGCCGGCATAAGCCCCCCAACGGCCGAATTTGCACTCGGCATCGAGGGGTGGTCTGTTATCGCTGTCCGCATCCCCCCGCGCCATGAACACGCCTGTCAAAGCGCTCACGACGCTCCGTTTTCATGGCGGACGCTTTGACGTCGCCGCGGGGTTTTTGGAAATCGATACCCTGCCCGAGCTGCTCGCTTACAAAAAACTGCTCGTCGAAACCGCCAAGGCGTTGTGGCGTGCCCGTCACCCGCAGCGCGAGCGTTTGCCGAAGTATTTGAGGATGGCATTCAGTTGTTCTTTCGCGAAGTGGGCAAGGGCTCGGCCTGCGTGCCGATCGCACGCTCCTATCCCGTGTTCGAGGCGGACGAACTCGGCCTCGATCCCGAGGACGACGTTGCCGCCGCTGTCGGATTGATCGACGACTGCATCGAGGCCGGAAACGCGGCCTCCGGCGCGCCGCTGCCGGAACGTTTCCCCCGGAGCGTTATCGTGCTCTTCGAGGATTTTGGCCGGACGCTGCGTGCGGACGAGGGCGTAGAGTCCCGCGCAGCCGGGCGCAGCCAGACGGTCGACTACACTCCACGCACACGCGACGCGCTGCTCACCCGCGTGCATGATGGTTACGAGGATGCGGTTGATGTGACCGGCGAAGTCCGAGCGGCGAGTCTCCGCCCGGCTGGCGGAGGTGAGTTCACACTTTCTCTCGAACGCGGCGGCAAGGCCGAGGGCGTTTTTTCACCGGAGCACGAGGCCCGCGTCACTCAGGCGCTGCACGAGCACCGCACGCTGCAACTCCGGGTGCGGGGCACCGGTCATTTCGACGCCGATGGCACGTTGCGCCGGATACAGTCCGGTGCGCAGGTGGACATCGTGGCTCGCGGTGAACCCGTGTTTGATCCGACGGCGAAACCCATCTGGGAGATTCTCGATGAGATCAGTCGTGAAGTTCCGGCGGCGGAGTGGGCGAGGGTTCCCTGTGACGGCGCGCGTAATCTCGACCACTACCTCTACGGCCATCCGAAAGTGGCGGAAGAACGAGGACCGTGTTTGCCGATGCAAACTACTGGATCGCGCTGATCAATCCCCGCGACGATCTTCGCGCTGTGGCCAGAGCGGCGACCGCACAGGGCGGATTGCGACTTGTCACGACTGACTGGGTCTTGGTGGAAGTGTTGAACTATTTTGCCGACAAAGGCGCGGTCGTGCGACTCGCCGCCGCCCGCACCTGCGACTCGATTCGGGAAAGCCCGAACGTGGAAGTCGTGCCCGCGCTACGCAGTGACTTGGAAGGGGCAATTGCGCTATACCGCCAGCACGCCGACAAGGAGTGGAGCGCGGTGGATTGTCATTCGCTGAAAGTAATGCGCGAAGGCTCAGCGAGGCATTGACACACGATCACCATTTCGAGCAGATGGGCTTCAAAGCCCTGCTTCGCTGACCAGCCGTTTCTGCGGGTAACACCCCCTGCCGTCCGTCGGCGCGCCGGCATATAGCCTGCGGGATTACCCGTTCGCGTTTATTAACGTTCATTCGCGGTTCAACTCCGGGTTCGCGAGCACGCAGGCGGTGATGTGAGTTTTGCGAAGATTGACGGGACAAACGTCACTGAAATGACACGATCCTGATCCGGTCATGAAGATCCTGCTCGTTAGTCCGAAGACACCCGACACGTTCTGGAGCTTCGCGCACGTCCTGCGCTTCGTCGCGAAAAAGGCGGCTTTTCCGCCGCTCGGCTTGCTCACGATTGCCGCGATGCTGCCGCGCGAATGGGAGCTAAAGGTAGTCGACCTCAACGTCGAACGCCTCGATGAGGCGGATTTGCGCTGGGCCGATTACGTGCTGCTCAGCGCGATGATCGTCCATCAGGAATCCGTGCGTGAAATCGCGCAGCGCTGCCGCGCGCTCGGCAGATGCATCGTGGCCGGCGGGCCACTGTTCACCACCGGACACGAAGCGTTCCCCGAAATTCCACACTTCGTGCTCGGCGAGGCCGAGGACGTCATGCCGCAGCTCATCACGGATCTGCGCGCGGGAACCTTGCAACCGACTTATCGCGCGGCCGGTTTTCCGCGCCTCGATCAGACACCGATCCCGCGTTACGATCTGATCCGTCTCCGGAATTATGTGACGCTGGCGGCGCAATTCTCGCGGGGCTGCCCGTTCGATTGCGAGTTCTGCGACATCATTGTGATGAACGGTCGCGTGCCGCGGACGAAGTCACCGGCGCAATTCGTGGGCGAGCTGGAGGCCCTGCGGCTGCTCGGTTGGAACGACATGGTGTTCGTGGTCGACGACAACTTCATCGGCAACCGGGCGCGCACGAAGGCGCTTCTGCGGGCGATGATCGAGTGGCGCGAACGCACCCGGCCCGCCATGGGGTTTCTGACGGAAGCCTCCATCAATCTTGCCGACGACGCCGAACTGCGCCGCCTGATGGTCGCGGCAGGATTCCGCAAAGTTTTTGTCGGCATCGAAACGCCCTCGGAGGCGGCGCTCGAGGAGTGCCGCAAGCTCCAGAACCAGGGGCGTGACCTCGGCGCCGCGGTGCAGACACTCCAAGCCTCGGGACTCGAGGTGATGGGCGGCTTCATCGTCGGGTTCGACAGCGACACGGGGGACATTTTCAAGCAGCAGTTCGATTTCATCCAGCGGTCCGGAGTGGCGACCGCCATGGTCGGGCTACTCACCGCGCTGCCCCAGACGCGGCTTTATCAGCGGCTGCAACGGGAGGGCCGGCTGCTGGCCGAGAGCACGGGCAACAACACCACGGCCGCGCTGAACTTCCTGCCGAAGCTGAATCGCGAGTATCTGGAAAGTGGCTACCGCGAGCTGATGCGCCGGCTGTATGAGCCGGGGAATTACTACCAGCGCATCCGGACTTTCCTGAACCATTACGAAGCCGGAACCGAGCGGTTGCGTCTGTCCTGGGGCGATTGCAAGGCCTTCGTGAAATCGTTCTGGCTGCTCGGGGTCTGGTATCACGGCCGGTGGGCCTACTGGCGTTTTTTCATCGGCACGCTGGTGCGGCGCCCGCGACGCTTTCGCATGGCGATCGAACTCGCGATCATCGGGCACCATTTCCGGCGCGTAGCGGCGGCGTTGTGACGACCGCGACGATTTTGCGGCGACGAGCGGCGCAAGCGTGTTAGTGGCGGGGGGGGGCCCCCGGGGGGTGGGGGGAGGAAAAAAAACACAAAAAAACCAACCCGGGCGCGCCCCCCCCACCAAGCCCAGGCCCCCGATAGTGGAGGAACCACCCCAAAACCAACAAAAAAAAAAA
>JBBRCR010000063.1:0-23669 GCA_038204695.1 Opitutales bacterium
ATTCAGTTTGGCAAGCCGGGCCTGGAGGACTTGAAGCTGGCGCTCGCCCACGGCCAGGGCGCCGTGCGCCAGTTGTTGCTTCGCCAGGTGCCCGTCAACCGGTCGGAAACTCCCGTGCTCAGTGCCGGCTCGGAACTCGCGCTGACGCATCCCGAGCTCATGCTCGCGATAAAATATCTCGGCTACTTCCTGGGAGTGTGGCTGATGCTCCGCGGGCTCGATCGCTGGCTGGTCTCGCCGGTCGGGCTGACGGCGCTGCCCTCGACGCTCGTCCGCATGAAGGCCGGCGTGCTGGCGCTTGTTTTTGCGATGCTGCTTGTCGCCGTGACCGAACCTTTTCTTTTGAAGGCCGCGCCGCTTTCCGAATACCGGCCCCGGGTTCATCTCGCGCTGGATATTTCGAACTCCACTGTCGCACCACAGTCTCAACCCGTCACCACCATGGATTCCTCGACCCTCCTTTCGATCGGCATATTTGCCGCCCTGCAAGTTGCCGTGTATTTCGTCTGTCTCCTGAAGATTCGCGAGGTGTCGCGGCAGGCGGTTTCCTCGCTGGTGAAACTGCGGCTGATGGAGAACGAGGAAAACCTCTTCGATGGGGGGCTTTATGTCGGTATTGGCGGCACGGCGGCCGCGCTCGTGCTGCAGGTGCTCGGGGTGATCGAGCCGAACCTCCTTGCCGCCTATTCGTCCAACCTCTTTGGCATCACGTGTGTCGCGATGGTGAAGATCCGCCACGTGCGACCGTACAAGCGTCAGTTGATCCTCGAAGGCCTGGTCGAAGCGTCGCCAATCCGTGAAGCCAATGAACCCTCGGTCAGCTCGGCCCGGGGCGCTGCTGCGCTATGAACAAGACGCTGCTGCTCATTATCTGCGACTTCCTGCTGCTGAACCTGCTGGCGCTAACGCGGTGGGAAAAGGCGGAGCCGCCGCGGACCCAGCAGCCGCCGGTGCCGGAGATGTCGGCGAATGCCGTCACCAAGGAACAGGATTTGGTCGACACGATGCGGATGTCTCTGACTGACGAACGCTCGGCGCGCGAGGAACTGGCCCAACAACTCGCGGCGGCGGGTGCGGTGCTCGCCACGCGCGAGCAGACGCTGGCGGAAGTGCAGGCCGAACGCGCCCGCCTCGCGGAGGAACGCAACGCGGTGGCGGGCACCCTGACCGAGACCCAGCGCGCCGCCACCGAGCTGAGCCAGAAATACACCGCGGCCACACAGGAGGCCACGCTCACGAAGGAGCAACTGGCCCAGCTGCAACGCGAACTCCAGGAGCGCCAGACGGAGACCGAGCGGCAGAAGCGAATGCTCGCCGCCCTCGAGAAGCAGCAGACCGAGGCGCGCAAGCACATCGAGGGACTGACGCTCGCCGTCGTCGTGGCGGAACAGGAAAAGAAGAATTTGAAAGAGACGGCCGAAACGCTGCGGAGCCAGGTCCAGGCGGAGCGCACTGAGCGGTTGAAGGTGCAGGAGACCACGACGCAACTCGCGCAGGACGTGGGCCACCTCGCGGAAAAGTCGGGCCAGCTGAGCCGGGAGATCCGGGACAACCGGCCGATCAACGCCAATGTCCTTTACAACGATTTCCTGGCGAACCGCGTGACAGCCAGCTTCGCCGCGTCGCGCCGGGGTTTTCTGGGCGCGGTGAATCGCCACACCGAGACCACGACGGTGCTGGTTTCCAACGGGCAGCAGGTCTTCGCACTGCTCCACATTGCGGATACGGTTTTGTCCCTGGCGGAAAACAGCCCGGACTGGGAGTCGTTGAATGTGCAACTATCGCACGGTGGAGCGGGCCGGAGCGCGTCGGGCGCGGTGCAATTCCTGACGCAGGATCCGCGCATCATCGCCCTGCCACTCGACGCGTCGCAAGCCGCCGCACTCGCGGCGAAAATTTTTCCCATCGCCGTGGATCCCTTCAAGTTTTCCGAGGCCGTTCTGATCGACGGTGGCGGCCGCGGCTACGGCGAGGTGAGCTTCAAACTCGACGCCGCGGATCCTGGCTTTGTCCGGGTCGACAACCGACTTTTCAAACGAATGTTCGGCGACTTTTCGCCGAAACGGGGCGATCTCGTCTTCAGCAAGACGGGAGAGTTTCTCGGCATGATGGTGAACGACGACTACTGTGCCGTGATTAAGGAACTGCGGCCGCTCATGACGATCACTCCGGGCAATGCCATCAAGGGGCAGTCAACCAGAGCGAAGCTCGATCAGATCCTCGCCCGCGTGCGAGCGATGCCGCTGAAGCTGCAGTAACGCTCGGCGCGGCGGGGGCCCGCATCCGAACCGAGGAGGAGGACGCATAAGATGGGGAAGACATGGAAGACGGAGAAGACCCGATCCACTCGCTGGCGCTGCGCTTTGCCCACAGATTTGCTACCGCGCATGGCGTCGCTCCAAGGGCGCAGTTGACGGGAAGGGCGACTTTCCAGTCGCCCGAGACCGGTCGACCGACCGTACTTCGGCGGCTGGAAAGCCGCCGCTCCGGCGAATGCCGACGTGCTTGGCAAGAATTGTGGGCACGCGCAGCCCTAGCGCGCGCCGCCGCGGGGCGTTTGCCGCCTTCGATCGAGCGACCTGCGCTTCTCGCGATACCGTCGTCATGATCGGCGGCGTGCGCGCCGCGAGCCATCCCGACTACTTCTTTTTCTTCTTCGCCTCGTCCCAGCCCTGCGCCTTCTCGATTTTTTCCAGGGCGGCCAATGGGGCAAAGTTGCCAGGCACAATCTTGAACTTCGCCAGGTAGGCGAAGGCCCGCATCACCCCGACGATCTCGCCCTTTTGCGACTCCAGTTGTGCGCGCGAGAGTGGTTTCAGGCCGCCGACATAATGTTCGGCCATCTGCTCCACGTTGCGGTAGGTGGCGGGCTCGTTCTCGTAGACGAGCGACTCGGCCCGCCGCAGCATGTGCGCGGTTGACTCCGGCTTCAGGCTCGCGGCGATGGTGCGGATCCCGGTGGCGATTTCCTTTCGCTTGGCGCTTGTCGCGGCGGGGGTCAGCACGCCATCGGTGCCACCTTCGACCGCGCGTGGCGGCAGTTCGCGATACCAGATATTGCGGTAGCGAACCGGGTTGCCGTGGTCCTGCAGTTTCAGCGGTCCCTTGTCGGGAAACGCGCGCGGCACCGGCCGGCGCAGGTGGCCGGTGGGACCTTCGAGCGGCGTGTGATCCTGCATGAGGACACCGTTGCAGAAGACGGTGACATAGCCGGGATCGAGGACCTGGCCTCCCTGGTAAATGGGCCGGCGAAACACGATGTCGATTACCTGAAACTCGCCGGGCGGACGCAGGGCGTTGGCGAGGGGCGGATTGACGCCGTACACCGAGGCCGCGAAGCCGTCGGCATACGTGGGGTTGTTGTAGTTGTCGAGCACCTGAATCTCGCACAAGCCCATCAGGAAGATGCCGCTGTTGCCGCGGCCCTGGCTGTCCCCCTTCACGTTCTCCGGCGCGGCCCACTCGACGTGCAGCTGGCAGTCGCCCATCTGCGCTTTCGTCCGGATGTATCCGGATTTTGGAACACATTCCATCGCGCCATCCTTCACGATCCACCTGGTGGGTCCGGCCTCCTTGCCGTCCGACTCCCACTGGGCGAGGGAGGCCGCGGTGCCGTCGAACAAGACGATGGCATCGGACGGTGGTTTCCCCGGTAGCCCGGCGGAACTGAACGTGCCGGGCGTGACGCGCTTGGGCTGGGGCCGATTTTGGTCGTGAATTGCCCACGGATGGTGCTCATCCGGGGCGTCGCCATAAAACGGCGCGCCGGTCGAGGCGGCGCCGCCGCAGTGCGCGACAAACGCGAGCAGCGGGCTGAGAAGGATGGCCAGGGAGCGGATTTTCATGACAGCGGAGGAGGTGAAACGCCCTCGCAGCGGCGAAGGTGCGCCGGCGATCCCAAGCGGGGAACCGGAGGGAGGCAAATGGTAATCCGTCCGGGGCGCGCGGGCGTTTTACGGTTGTGCCACTCATGACGAGCCCGTGAAGTCGAGGGCATGCGGGGATGGGGGAGCGACGGGGAGAGCACCAGGCGGGATCCTGACGGCCAATGAACATGCGGCCGAACATCCTGTGGATACTCACGACGCAATGGCGCGCGAGCGCGTGCGGTTACGCGGGCGATCGCAATGTGCGCACACCGCACCTCGACGCGCTGGCGGCGGAGAGCACGAATTACACGCAGGCAGTCACGCCGCACCCGTTCGGTCCGTTTGCGCGCGCGGCGCTCCTGACGGGTGTGCCGTGTCCGGCCAATGGCGTGCGGGACTATTTCGACCCGCTGCCATCCGGGGCGAAGACGGTGGCGCATGCGTTACGTTTTTGTGGATACGACACGGCGTTTTTCGGCAAGTGGCACCTGGCCCGCCGCGATCCGCATGCGCCGCTGGTGGGTGACGCGCACGCGCGAACCATGGTACCGCCCGAAGCGCGCGGCGGCTTCGAGACCTGGGAGGGGTTTGAAAGCGGGTTCCTGCTCAACAACCCGTGGCTGCACGGAAGCCGGCTGCCGGAGCCGGTGCAGGTGCCCGGATACCAGCCGGCGGTGCTGGTGGAGCGTGCGGTGAAGTGGTGGGCGGCGCGGCAGCCCGATGCCCGCCCCTGGTTTTGCGTGGTCAGCCTCGAGACTCCGCATCCACCCTACGATGCGCCGGCCGATGGGCAGGCGGGCCCGGCGCCGGAAACGCTCGTACTTGCGCCCAATGTCCCGCGCGGAGGCGGGGCCGAGGCGCGCGCGCGCCGCGAGCTCCCCGGCTACTACACGCACATCGAGGCGACCGATCGATGGATCGGGCGGTTGCTCGGCCACCTGTGCGATGACTCGCCGCACGGTCATACGGTGGTCGTTTTCACGTCGGTTCACGGCGACATGCACGGTGCGCATGGACTTTTCCGGAAGGGCTGGCCGCACGAGGAATCGATTCGCGTGCCACTGTTGGTGCGACTTCCGGGCGTTGCCGGTTCATCCGACCCGGCTAACGTTTCGTTGCTCGACCTGCCGGCCATGGCGCGGGCATGGGCGGACGGAATGGCGTCGCCGCCGAGTTCCGAAGGAGCGCTTGTCTCGATGCCCAGCGTGGTGGCACGGCCGCACCAATGCGATCGGGTGTGGCGGGGCCTGCGGACGAATCGCCGCAAGCTGGTGCTGAACGACGATGGCTCTCCCTGGTTGTTCTTCGATTTGGAAGCGGACCCGGGGGAGATGCGGAATCTCGCGCACGACCCGGCGTGCGCGACCGAACTCAACGCGCTGCGTCAGCGTTTAGGTTGAACTCGAGCAGGAGCGAGGCATGGGCGTCCACTCGCTGGCGCTCGCCGCCACGATCACGGCGCATGCGGCCCGACGTCGGCGCGCGAAACAGCCGGCGCATTCATTTCTCAACCGATCAACTGCTCGGCGATCGGGATCTCGGCCGGCTTGCCGAAATGCCGGCGAATGGTCGCGTCGATTTCATGCATCTGCATCGGTTTCGAGATATGGTCGTCCATGCCGGCGGCGATGCACAGTTCGCGATCGCCCTGCATGGCGTTGGCCGTCAGCGCAATGATCTTTGGCTGGCGGGTCGCCGGCAGTCGCGTGCGAATCAGCCGCGTTGCCTCGTAGCCGTCCATTTCCGGCATCTGCACGTCCATGAACACGAGATCAAAGTGTCGATGTTCGACCGCGGCGACGGCCTCGTGGCCATTGGCCACTGGATGGGCCATATAGCCGAGGCGTTCGAGGAAGCGCAGGGCGACCTTCTGATTCACGGGATTGTCCTCGGCCAGGAGCACCTCCAGGGGAATCTCCTCGCCGACCCGGCGCGTCGGCGGGGCGATCCCGGGCGACGTCCCCCTCGTGGCGCGGGGGCCGAAGAGGCTGACGATGGCGTGCAGAAGCGCACTCGTGCGGATGGGCTTCGTGATGCTGGTCACGGCATGGGCATCATCCAGCGCGGAGGCCATTTGTCCAAACGGACACAGCAACAGGCGCGCTCCGGGGAGGGCGGAGAGCGCGGCGAGCGGGGAGACGCCGTCCGGCTCACCGGTGTCGATCACCAGCAACGCCGGGGGCTGCGGCAACTCCGCCGCCATTTGCAGCGCCGTGGTTGTATCCGGCGCAATGCGACACGGTACCTCCCATTTTTCGAAGAACGTGCGCAGTCGCGCCTGGGTCACCGGATGATCCTCGATGCACAATACGATGCTTTGCCGGAGGGCCGCCGGGGCGGGCGGCACCGGGTCGAGTTCCGCCAACGCGGGCGCCGTGTCGGCCTGCAGGGTGAAAATGAACGCCGAGCCGACGCGTGGCTTGCTTTCCACGCGAACGCTGCCGCCCATCAGTTCACACAATCGCTGGCAAATCGCGAGTCCGAGGCCGGTGCCGCCGTACTTGCGCGTGGTCGACGAATCCACCTGGCTGAACGCCTTGAACAGCCGGTTCAGGCGGTCCGCGGGAATGCCGATCCCCGTGTCACGGACCGTAAACTCGAGGGTCACGCGGCCGACATCGGCGAAGCCGGCCGTGAACCGGCGGGGCGACGGCTCCCGCGCGAGACGCCGGACCTCGATCGAGATGCTGCCGGCGGGGGTGAACTTCACTGCGTTGTTGACGAGGTTGACGATCACCTGGCGCAGACGCATGACGTCGCCGATGATGCAGGGCGGCACATCCGGGTCGACGTGGTAGCCCAGCTCGATTTTCCTGGCGGACGCCGGTGGGCCGAAAAGGTCCAGGGCCTCTTCGAGGCAGAGGGCGAGCTCGAACGGCGCCCGTTCGAGCTCCATTTTTCCCGATTCGATTTTCGAGAAATCGAGGATGTCGTTGATGATCGTGAGCAGGGCTTCGCCGGACGTGCGAATCGTGTTCACGAAATCGCGCTGCTCCAGGGTGAGCGTCGTTTCCATCAGCAAGCTCGTCATGCCAATCACGCCGTTCATGGGGGTGCGAATCTCGTGGGACATCGACGCGAGGAAGTCGCTCTTGGCGCGCGAGGCGTCGTCGGCCTCCGCCTTGGCGCGGCGCAGCTGGCGTTCGGTCTCGACGCGCGCGGTGATGTCGGTGCCGACGGCGATGAAGTTGACGATCTCTCCCTTGGCGCCCCGCACCGGCTGGATTTCGAAGTGCAGGTGGTACTTGCGCCCGGACTTCGAGTAAGTCACGACATCCGTGCTGATGCCCTGGCCGCGTGCAATGGCGGCGCGGATACGCACGATGGTGCGGGCATTCGTCTCCGGCCCGATCATCAGATGAGCGGGATTCCGGCCAATGACATCTTCGAGCGAGTACTCCATCATTCGGCAAAAGGCCTCGTTGGCCCATTCGATCTGCCCCTCGGGGGATCCGATGAGCACCGGGTTGTCGGTCTTCGCCGCCACGAGCGACAGTTTGCGGGCCTCGGCCTGGCTTTCCCGCAAGGCAATCTCCGCCTCACGCCGGGCGGTGATATCCTGCACCGTGCCGATCATGCGAATCGGGCGGCCGTCAGGCGTGGTCGCCACGGATTTCGAGCGCGTGTAAACCCAACGCCAGTTGCCGCTGCGCGCGCGGACGCGATACTCGGGTTCGATGAAAGAGGCGATCCCGTTCAGTTGGGACTCGGTGCGTCGCCGGTACAGCGACAAATCGTCGGGATGAATGAGTGACTGCCACGCCTCCACCGTCGACGGCATGCGCGTGTGGTCGTATCCAAGCATGGCCCACATGCCGGGGCTGTAATAGACGTGGCCCGTGGCCACGCTCCACTCGAAGATGCCGATCTGAGTCGAATCCAGCGCGAGTCGCAGCCGTTCATCGGAGACCTTGAGCCGTGCCTCGATCCGGCGCCGTTCCTCGTTCTCCGCAAAAAGTTTTTTGTTCGAAAGCTCGGCGGCCCGCTGACCGGCCCGGGCGCTCCGGGCGAGGTGCACGCTGAGCCCGAGCAGGATCGTGATGCCGAAGCCGGCGAGCAGCGCGACCTCCGGCAGATAGCGACGGTCCGCCGCAATGGCGGTCTTCGACGGGGTCAGCGCGATTTTGATCGGACGCCTCGCGATGTTGGTGTTGCGCTCCAGCGTGAGCTCGCGATTGCCGACCGGATTCACCGAAAAGGATTCGAAGACGGTTTCGCCGGCGATGCCGATGGCCACGTGATAAACCGGTTCGAGTTTCAGCCGCGCGACCAGCGCGGAGAAGAACGGCCGGTAAGCGTACTCGGCGGCCATGAAACCGATGATATCGCCGCTAATCGAGACGGGTGCATAAATCACCGTGCCCCGCTGGAGCCTGGGGGTGCCGGCCACCGTCAACTGCGCCGTACCCGAGACCACCGAGTGGCCGGTGCTGCGGGCCTCGTTGATCGCGGTGCGCCGCGGATACAACGATTCCCCGGCCCGCGCCGGCGCAACCTGCGCGAGATGATTGAAACCGATCGCCGCTTCGTTGCCTTCGTGTGGGTGAATCCACTCGGTGCGCCCGTCCGCCCCCACGAAACTGATGGACACGCATCCGGCGGTGCGGGCGTCCGAGAATTCCCGGCGCGCGTCGGCCACCCATCCTGCCGTCAAGTGGTCCTGCACCCCCGCGCGCCCGCGGGCCAGGAGCTCGAGCAGGCTGACCTGCTGCGTGAGCTCCGACTTGATGGTGAGATCCAGGGTGTCGAGCTGGCTCTGCGTGGTCTTGCTGACGTACGCGGACTCGCGGTCGCGCAAGCCCACCCACAGAATCAGCGTGAGGGTCATGCACCCGATCGCGATGGGCATCGGCGACCACGACGGGGCTTCGCCGTCCCTCTTCATTGTTTCCCGCCACGCGAGCGAGACGAAAGCCAGCCCCAGCAAGAGCAGGCCGAGCCCCGCCATGGGAGAAGTCGCCACGGCCCCGCCCCATGAATACACGGCGGGCAGCGATGCAATATAGCCGAGCAGCGTCGCAAAGCCCGCGGCGGCGAGAATTGATCCAATGACAGCCTCGGCAAACAATCGCGCCCGCGCGGCGTGCGGCAAGGCACGCCAGAACAGGGCGGTGCTGCTGAGCATCATGCCCACGGCAAACGTGGGCGACATGCGCCCGGCTTTCACCGCCTCGCTGACAAGATTGTCCCGGACCACGGCCTCGTCGATCAGCAGGTCGATGCCGAAAACGTACTGGAGGAGCGACGCCAGCGCGATGAGTCCGGGCACGACTGCGAGGCGGCCGAGCGCGTGGCGGCCGACTTCAATCGCCAGCAAGATGCCCCCGGCGAAAATGAGCGCGATGGCCGAATTGAGTTTCAGCGTGGGCAGATTGGGAAACGGCTGCAGCAATTCTGCGCGTTGAAACAACCAGCCGAAAGCAGTGACCGCCCCCACGGTGATGACCGACACGGCCAGCGCCGTGGATACGCGGTCGAGCCAGGTCCGCTGCGGGAGTGTCGGCAACGAGCTCATCAAGGTGTCATCCCAATAGAACCGCACGCTCGTGTGGGGCAATGGCGATCTCACATCAATTGCCGGTGAAAATCCGCCGCCGCGCCGCGGCGAGCGCCCGCTCGTGATCGCGCGTCCGACGGGAGCCGCGGTCAGGGGATCTTTGGTGCGGCTGGCTCCGCGCCCGGCGGCCGTGCTTTGTCCGGTTCTGCTGGCTGGGGCGATGGCGTGTCGTGCGATTCCGGCGAGAGCGAACGCAAGAAACTCGTGGGCCCCAGGACAAACGCCCATTGCGGCTTTTGCAGCGTGCCCGTGAGCTTCACTTCGAGCGCGTTCGACAAGGGTGTGAGCACCGCCCCCACGACGCTCTTGATCAGGTTGCCGCTCTCCTGAAAGGGAAAGACTTTCGCGTTGAACTCCAGTTCACGCCGGTCGAGCCAGTACTCACCATGCGCGTCCACGGCCGAGTTGTCGCCGCGCAGCGCGACTTCCGAAAATACGAGCCTCTTGCCATCAATCTTGAAATTGGCGCGCGCCGAAGTGAAGCGCAGCGCGGTGAACGTGAAGAGTTCCGACAGCGCGCCCAGCAGCGGGACTTCGCCAATCTCCGCTCCCTGCAGCACGGCGTTGCCGCTGCCCCGGAAGCTGAACGGATCCGTGTATTGACCTTCTGCGGACGCACCGACGTCCAGCCGGACATTCGCCTTTTCCTGCACGAATTTACCGGGCCCTCCGGGCGCTCGTTCCTGTTGACGGGCGAAGAACTGCTCCAGCGAGGCGGCAACTTCGCCCAGGCTGGCGTTCTTCAGGTTGACGTCGAAGCCCAGCCGTTGCTGTCCCGCGGGACCCGAGAGCCGCGCGTGCGCGCTGGCCATCCCTCCGCCAAAGCGCGCGTCCACCCGCTCGAGCACCACATCCTCGTCGTTCACCACGGCGAGGAAGGACACGTCCTGCAGCGGAAAATGATGATAGCGAAATTCACCGGAGGTTTGGGCCTCGATGCGAACTTTCTGATGTTCGCCCTGGAGCGAGCCGGGGCCGTCGAATCGCGCCTGCACCCGCAGTTCGGGCGCGCGGTCGAGTTGGAACGCGCTAAACAGTTTCGCGCCGAGCGGCTGGATCGCCTGCGTGATCAGTCCGAGCTCGTGGCTCGAATCCATTTTCAACTCGAACACACTCCAGGCATGGCTGACCGGATTAATCTGGTACGTGAACGTGCCACGGGCGGAACCGCGACCGCGTCGGGTCGACCACTCCAGTCCGTCGAAATACGAGGGCCGGATGAAAAGCCGCGTGCGCACGTGGTCGAAGGGAATGTCGCGCAGGACCGCGCCGGGAGCATCGGCGAAGACGAAGACGGTCGACTGCCGGGCATCGCCCCAGGCGCCGGTGACATCAACGCTCGCGTTCGGCGGCCCCGACGTAAACTCCAGCTGCTCGAAGAAATTCGACCACCAATCCCGGAACCATGGCGAGATATCGAGTGGCTTCAGCCGGCCGCGGAGCAGGAAGCGATACTGTCGGGTTTGCAGATCCTGATCGTAGGAGCCGCGCGCGAAGTTCGCCCCGACGCGGGCGAATGCATCCGGCGAGTGCAAGCGCCGTCCGTCGAAACTGAGCGTGGCCCGCCCGGAACTCATCCGCACGCCATAGGCATTGATATCGTCGATCGTGACGCTGGCGGTCGCAGCCTGGAATTTCCAGCCGTTGTCCAGCCGCACCTCGGCCTGGGCACAGTCGAATCCATTGAAATCGAAATACCGCCGGATGTTCACGTGCAGGCGCTCGCTGATCGGGGTGAGGAGCCCCGGTGAAACCTTCCCACTCACGCGGAGCACGGCGTTGCGCCCGGCCAGGTCAGCCTCCGCGTGAATCCCAATCGGTTCACCTAACACGTCCATCGACACCATTGCCTCGAGGCGGGGCAGCGGCTGGGGAAAGATCAGCGCCGAAATCGCGGTGGCCGAAAAACCAAAGGCACTGACGTGATCGGCGTTGAGCTCGAGTGAGCGTGGCTCAAATCGCAGTTCGCCCGGAAGCAGCCGGCCGAACGCGACGGCGCGCAGCCCGTGAATCACGGCGTCAGAACGCACCTGGCATTCCTGTGCGGTCAGATCCACCCGCGAAAGCGTCGGCCCGTCGAGAAAAAGGACGCGGGTTGTCAGCACGACCTGTTTCGCCTCCCACTCGAACGGCCGCGCCAGTTTCACGCGGTTGGCGAGGAATCGCACCCTGGCTGCCGGAGCCCCGGAGTCGGACGGTACGAGTTCCAGGTCGAGCGTGGGTTGTTCGAGTTGCTCCAACTCCCGCGCAATGGTGACGGCTTGTCGCGCGAAACCGGGAAAACGCAGACGCAGGAAATCGGCGAGCTCACGCGGATTGGTTTCTCCCGTGCGACGCGGCAGCGGGATGATACCGCGCACGGTGACAATCGCGTTGGCCACGCCGGCGCTCACTTGTTCGAGCATGAGTTCGCGGCTGGCGAAGCGGATCGTGGCATCGAGGTGGTGCACGAGTTCTTCGGGCGCGCCGGATTCCGTCAGCATGGCGGGAATGGCGGCGCTGGCGCCCATGATGCGAATCTCGCTCGGCTCAATGCGCCCGACCGTCAGCAGCCACGGATTAAACCGCACATAGATCGCGCGGGCCGTGACAATCGGCTCCGGAAAATCCGGGAGTGAGAGGCGCGGATGTTCAATCAATATGCGACCGGTGGGGTCGAGTGACGTGCGGGTGAACTGCGCGCGCAGTCCCGAGGCCGTGAGCCGTTGTTCCAGCTCTTTCAACACGAATCCGGGGACGGCGAGTTCGTTGGTGGAAAGAATATAGACCTGGACCGCCAGCAGCCCGACCAGCGCGAGCCAGATCGTCCACAACACGAACGAGCCGACCGCGCCAGCAATACCGGCCAGACTCCGCCACAGCACTGACCAGCCGCCGCTCATCTTCGCGGACGCCTCACGGCTTCGTGGCAGGCGGCGGACCAGGATCCCGGGGGCCGTAGGTCAGTGCCCAAATTCCATCCAACAGCGGTTGTTCGATTTCGAAGATTGCATCGATTTCCTTCGAGCCCGCCACCTGCTGCGAGCCGCCGAGCCGATCGGTGAGAAAAAGCGAAATCGTGCTCGTCTGCTCCGCCCCGGCCGCGACGGGCAGCGCGACCGTCGCGTCCAAGCGGTAACGCCACGCACGCTCTTCACCTGCGATCATCACCCTTTCCGGAAAACCGTCGCGGAGGAACTGCGTCGCCTGAAGTTTGCGCAATCCGGCGACGACTGTCTGGAGCGCGTTCGCGTCGCGAACGGGGCTGGTGGGCTGGCCGCTCGCGTCCAGGGTGGTCGCGAACACCGGCTGATTCGGTCCAAGGTCAACCACCTTCAACGCGGTGATGCGGGCCGCCGAGGGGAGTTCGTAAACCAGGCGATGGCGCCAGGCGATGGGATCGGTGCGCAATTCGCGCATCGTTTCCGCGTCCACCGAGTAGATCGACGTTCCGGGATCGGCGGGCGTGCCGACGCGGGCGTAGACGTGATCGCGTTGCGTGGCATCGGTGCCGAGGCGCAGGACAAGCGGGGCGGCGGTGCCCGCGATCGTGAGGCTGATTTCGCGGTCCGGCCGGTTGAATCCCCAATTTTCCAGGTCCGTGGTGGTGGGCGCGTCGCTCTCGAAGGACTTGGCGGAAAGCAGCGTGAGGTGGTTCAACAACCGTTGCACCGCGGCACCGTCGGCCGGCTGTGTTTGGGGCCCCTTGTCTCCGTCGCCCCGTCGCACGATCTGCCAGGGGCTGTCCGCATTCGCGGCATCGAGCCGCTGCAGCGTGATGGGCGGCTGGTTGGGCAGGATGGGGGCGGCGAGCGTGATCGCGGTGACGGCGCGGGGCTCGAAGTCGAGGATGCGGCGTTCGCGCAGCTTCACCTGGGCGTTGCGCAGTTTCTCCGTGAGCGTGACGGGAACCAGGACGGTGAAGAGTGCGGTGCGGTTGTCGAGCTGGGCGAAGTATTCAACTTCTGGCGACTTGGCCTCCGCCGCGGCGCCCGGCACCGGTTCACCGAGGAAGAGCGTCTCATGCCGGTTGTTGCCTTCGAGCGTAATCCGCAGGGACGGCGCGGCGGAGGGCAGGGCGGCCGGCGCCGGCGGGATGAAGACCTTCGGCCGCAGCGCGTTGAGCTCGTTGATCGTCGTGTCGAGCTCGAGCTTGCTGGCGCGGGCAATGATGGGCGTCTCGAACGTCCACCGGTTCGACTGGTTCGAGTCGCGGCGGATGCGCGTGCGCAGGCCGGCGGCCCCCGCCGCCCGCGCCGGTTCGGCGGGACTGGTTTGCACGGTGAGCGAACGCGCCTCGAACACCGGGATCGTGAGCAACGTATCGGCGCGCAGCTGCTCCAGCGGCAGGGACAGCGTGTCGACCAGCGATCGATTCACAACGTGGATACGCTCTCCGTTCGGGGAAAGGACATACAGCCGGTTGCCGACATTCGTCGTATCGCCAAGCCGGAGCACGGTGGCCGGGCTGCCTTCCGCGCCCGAGTAGAAAGTCACGGTGATTCGCGGTTTCTCCAGCCCGTAATCCGCGAGGCTCGGGTTGCCGTTCCGGCCGAGATCCTGCGTGGGGAACGACGTCTCGTGTTCGAGCAATTGCAGCGTGTTCGTGATGCTGCTCACGGCGTGTTCATTGGCCGGCCACTCCAGCGGTTTCGTCACAAACCAGGTGTCCCGTTCCCGGCGGGCGAGGCTGTAGGAGCCGGACGCGGCGGTGCTGACCACGTCGATGCGGCGAATGTCGGCCGTTTCCCGCCCGAGCACCCGGTTGCGCGCCTGCGCGGAGGCGGCCTCGGTCTGCCAGTTGCGCTCGAATTTAAAGATGAAAAAGAACAGCGCGACGTTCAGGAAAACGAGGACAAGCGTGACTTTGGTGCGCATGGATCGATCAGACGCCGGCGTTCAGGATTCGGACGTCGGAGGGGAGCCGACACAATGGTTCGCGACAGGAAGTCTTCACGTGCGCCGGGTCCAGTAAACGAGCAGCCCCAGTACGAGGGTGGCTCCGGGCAGTCCGAGCAGCAACGCGTAGCGCAGCTTCATGAAATCGCCGCTGCTGAGGGAGAGCTGGAATTTTTCGATGGGGCGCGGCGCCACATTGACCTGCTGGTCGCGGTCCACGGTCCAGTTCACGGCGCCCAGAAACACGGGCATGTTGCCCAGCGAACCAATGCGCTGATTCGAAACGAAATCACCGGCGCCGAAGACCACCAGCCGGCCGCCGGGCACACTGAACGGGAGGTTGTCGCGGACGGAAACGCTCTCCGAGGCGACGGCCACTCCCAGCCGGTCGTCGGGCGGGACCCCCTTGAGCGGCCGGATATCACTGGCATCGCGCACCGGCGGCGGCCGCGCATACGCCACTTCGCCCCACGCCGTGGTCGAGGTGGCCGCGATCGGCACGACGGTCAGGCCGGTCGCCGTCGTGCGGCCCGGGTCCGGCCGGACGGTGCGGGTCAAACCGAGTTGCAGTGCGAGATCATTGTTCACCAGCGTCTGGGTCACGGGATGTTTGCCGTCGAACGCCCGGATGATCAGGTCGAGTTGATCCGTGATGCTGTTCGGATCCGTATCCACCACGATGTCATTGTCGACCAGCACGCCCCAATCGAGCAGGAGTTCGTCCAACCCAAGCGAGCTGACACTGCGGCCGGGGGCCAGCAGCAGGATGAGCCGGCCCGCATTGTCGCGCAGATATTTCCGGAGCAGTTCCTGCTCCTGCGCCGCGTAGGTCGTCTGCGGGGCCACGGCGACCAGCAGGGAAGTGTCGGCCGGAATCCGGCGCGCGCTCAACAATTCGAGCGTATCAACAGAAAAGTTACGAACGCGCAGCTGGTCGCGCAACACGGACAAACCGCGCGCGGGGTCGACGTCGTTGGGTTGAAGCTCGCCATGGCCGACGAGGAAGTAAATCCGCTGCCGCCCGGGCCGGGAGACATCGAGCACGGCATCGGTGAGCACCTGTTCCCCCCGAAACGCCACGCGTTCGCGGGTTTTCCGAATATCGCCCGAATGGGTCGAAGGCCCCATCCGGTAGAGTTCGTCGACGGTGACCGCGCGACGCTTCTCCCCGCTGCGCACGATAATCACGTTGGGCTGCTCGATGCCGAGTTCCTCGGCCTTGCGCCGGTCCTGGTACACGTCGATGAATTCGGTGGTGATTCGGCCGGCGGGATTGGTCTCCGTCGCGTGCACATATTCGTGCAGCAAGCCCTGCACCTCCGGGCTCTCGGTGCTCTCCGACAGTGTCGCCACGATGTGGACGGGCTGCGGCAGTGCCTTCAGGTACGACAGCGTTTCCGGCGAGAGGGAATATTTGCGGTGCTGCGTCAGATCGAAACGCCACGCATGGTTGCGCGCGACGTAGTTCAGTCCTCCAAAGAACGTCAAAAACAGGATCGCCTGGAGCACGAGGTTGAGCGTGCGGACCCAGCGGGCGGCGCGAAAGCTGTCGAAAACGGACATCAGGAATGCAGCAGTTTCGCCTCGACGCCGAGGATGCTGAAGATCAGCGCGAGCGTGGTGCCGCTCAGATAAAACAGCAGCTGGCGCGTGTCGATCACCCCCCGGGTGAAATCATCCCGGTGGACGAATATCTGGCCGTAATCGACGGCCGCCTTGAACACCGCCATCGTGTCGCGCTTGATCCAGTCGGTCTGGACGATGAATCCACCACCCACAATCAGCGCGAACAGGATGGAAAAGCTCATGATTCCGGCCACCGCCTGGTTGCGCGAAATCGAACTGGCGAACACGCCGATGGCGACGAACAGCAGACCCGAGACCGCAATGAAGACATAGCCTCCGATCAGGGGCCCGAAATCGATGAAACGGGGGTCGCCCGAAAAGCGTTTGAGAATGTAGAAGAAGGCGCCCGTGGAGGCCCAGAGCGACATGTACAGGAGGTACGCCGCACTGTATTTTCCCAACACGACCTCGGTGGTCGTGACCGGAGTGGTCAGAAGCGTCTCAATCGTTCCGAGCCGCCGTTCCTCCGCGAGGCATTTCATCGTGAGCAGTGGCACAATGAAAAAAACCGGCAGCCAGAAAAATTGGAAAAATTGGTGGGCGGGGGAAATGTCCTGCGGCGCCTTGCTGTAGGTTTCGAGGATTCCGCTGAACATGAAGCCCATGAACCCGAGAAAAGCCGTCGCCGCTATGTACGTGCTCGGCGACACGAGCAGCATCCGAATCTCGTGGCTGAGCAGGGTGAAAAAATGCTTCATGTTCTTTCGCGGAAATCAGGAACGATGAAACTGGGCGACGGGAGCGGCGCCCGCAAGCAGCGGAAAGCGCCCATGAAGGAGCGAGACGTCACGATTTGGCGGGGGTGTCATCCTTCGGTGCCGAGCCCACCGATTCACTCGCCACCGTGTCCCAGCTGCGTCGCGTCGCGGCGAGGAACACGTCTTCGAGCGTCGAGTGGGCGCGGCTCAATGCACGGACCCGGAAGTTTTGGGCCAGCAACGCCCGCAACAGCATCTCGCCCATTTCATCTTCGCGGTCCGCGTCCAGACGCAGGTGACGGAAGCCGTTGTCGTCCGGTGCGCCCTCGTGCGAGACGCGCAGGGTCGGGTCGACGGCCGCCAGCACCGCCGGCAGCGCCGCGAGGTCGCCCGCCAGTTCCACCTTGTAACTGGAATGGCCAAAGATTTCGCGACGCAGATCGGCCGGGGTCCCCTGCGCCACCACGCGGCCCTGGTTGATGATGAGCACCCGGTCGCAGGTCACCTCGATTTCCGGCAGGATGTGGGACGAGATGATCACGGTCATCCGACCGCGGAGGCTCGCGATGAGATCACGGACGATGAGGATCTGGTGGGGATCGAGCCCAATCGTCGGCTCGTCCATGATGATGACGGGCGGTTCGGCGAGGATCGCCTCGGCGATGCCCACCCGCTGCCGGAAGCCCTTCGAAAGCTGGCCGATGATCTTGTGCCGAACGCGTTTCAAATCGCAGATTTCGAGGACTTCGTCGATGCGCGAGCCCAGCGTGCGGCGGGGAATCTCTTTCAGCCGTCCACGGAAATACATGTATTCGGAGACACGCATATCATCCGGCAAAGGATTGTTCTCCGGCATATACCCGATGCGGCGTTTGATTTCGCCGGGCTGGGTTGCCACTGAGATTCCGCCGATCCGAACCGTCCCTGAGGTGGCGGGAACGTAACCGGTGAGGATTCGCATCGTGGTCGACTTGCCCGCGCCATTCGGCCCGAGGAAGCCCACGATCTCGCCCGGCGATACGGTGAACGTGATGTTATTCACCGCCGTCACCCCACCGTAGGTTTTCACCAGGCGGGAGACTTCGATGGCTGGAGGGGAGGTTGGGAGCACGCGACGGAAGGACCAAGTGACAAAGAAAAGACGGGACCAAGACTAAAGGACAAATGGGGCGGCCGCCTAGCCGCATTTTCGCTGCGCGACAGCCGGGGCTCAACCAGGGGCGTCGTCGGGTTCGTAATTCAGCCCGGTGCTCGATGTGGGCCGCGGGAATGGCGGCTCACTGGGTTTCAGTCGCGGCCGCTTTGCATGTTGCTTCCCTTCGAGGACGAAACGTCTGGCGCCGGCCGGCTACTCTCTTGGCTTCGTCAACGGCTCTTTTTCCAACGTCACCTCGCCGGCTCGAAAACGATGCGCATGGCCATGATGATCGCGCATCAAGAGGGCGCCCTCGTCGTCCAGTCCTGTCACCGTTCCGTGGTGACGCCGGCCGCCCTCGAGCAGCGTCACGGTCCGGCCGCGGAGCAGGTCGTAACGGTGCCACCGATCGGCAAACGTGCCGTTGTGCTCGCGGTCGGCGAATGTCTGCCACGCGAGCAGCACGCGGCCAATCAGCGCGGCCGCGAGTCGGTTGAGATCAAGCGGCGCGCCGGTGACCTCCGCCAGCGAGATGGCCCGGCGGCCCAGGTCGGCGGGCCATTCCCCGGTCGCGCTATTGACGTTCAGCCCCAGCCCGAACACGAGGTCGCGAATCTGGTCGGCGTCGACGCGTGCTTCCGTGAGCATGCCGCCGGCCTTGCGGCCATCGAACAGGATGTCGTTCGGCCATTTTATGCCGGGCTGCGTGGAGGTGAAGTTGGCGAGCAGTTCGCAGACGTTCACGCCCATCCAGAGCGTGAAGGTCTGCATGCGTTGCGGCTCCACGCGGGGGCGAAAGGCAATGCTGAGGTAGAGATTGGCGGTCGAGTCGCTGTGCCACGATCGGCCGAAGCGCCCGCGGCCATGGGTCTGCCGGCGGGCGAGGACGGCAAACGGCGTCGGGCGTCCGGCGGCGAGTTGGCGCGCCGCTTCGTCATTGGTGCTGTCGACGTGATCCAGCACGAGCAGCGAAAAGTTGCGCGGCCTGACCTTCAGCTGAGTTTCGATCAGCGGGCCGTACACGGTGGCGGGGCGGACTTTTATCCGGTAACCGCGCGCGCGCTGGGCGTCGAACTTGAAGCCGGCGGCGCGCAATTTTTCCATGTGCTGCCAGATGGCGACGCGGCTGACACCCAGGCGCGATGCCAGCACGGCGCCCGAAACCCATTCGGGGTCGCGGGTCAGGAGTTCACGGATGATGACGTGTTCAGCAGTGGGCATCTAGCCGGGAAATTTCACACCCTGTGCGCGCTTTTTCGCCCGTAGCGCCAGTCTCCGACTGGCGGAACGCCGGTCAAAGACCGGTGCCACTCCCGGCGGCTGCCTCAGCGTGTGGGATGTTATCATGGGAGCTGTGAATTTTCCGGGCTAGGCAATCGGCGTGGGCGAAAGTGGGCGGAGGATGGGGCGGGTGGGGCCCGGCGGTGGGTTCATCGCCCATCCTACAGGAGAGGTTGAAATGTGAAAATATCGGCGCACCTTGGGCGCAAATGTCATCCAGGGAATTGCGCGAATCGGCGGTGCGGGACAACGCTCCCCCGCCGGGCCTCGGAGTGGTTGTGCAGGCGCTGTGGCATGACGCTCGCGGCGATTGGGCTCGCGCGCATGAAGTGGCGCAGGCGGACGGCGGTCGCGACGGATCGTGGGTTCATGCTTACTTGCATCGCAAGGAAGGTGACGAGGCGAACGCCGGGTATTGGTATGCTCGTGCGGGGCGGACAAAACCCGCTGCTACGGTGACGCTCGACGAGGAGTGGGCTGAAATCGCCAACGCCCTGCTCGCGAAAGGCTGAGCACGAGCGATTGCAGCTGGGACGCCTGAATCGGTTCATCAGTTTGGTGAAGAACAACGTAACGATCGGATGTTCCGGAAATCTGGCGAGTCCTTTGCCGGCCCTCTTCGCGAAAAGCCCGCCGGTGTGGCCGGCGATGAATCGGACGCCCGAGGCGGTCGAGCGCACACGCGGCCCGTTCAACGCCGTGTGAGAAGTCAGTGATCGTTTAAACTGGCGATTCGTTCGCACTCTCATTCACTGCCCGTCGTTACCCATGAAAAAATTCATCTCGGTTGTTCTTCTTGGTGCGGCCATCACGACCGCGGCGCTCGCGTTTGCCGGAATGCAAGGTTCGGCGGAGGGCTGTGGTTCATGCTGCAAGGTTAGTTGCGAAGTGGATACCTGATCAGCGAACCCAAGAGCCGGCGTTGGCCGGCGGATCGCTTCCCGGCGCGTGACTGGAAGGTCGCGCGCTTTTTTTTGTCACACGGAACGTGCATCCGTCTCCGCGGAGGGCGGACGGCAGACGGCGGAGGCCGGACGACGGACGGCTGTGTCGAGTGAAACGGCGAGCGCCCGTATGCCTACAACCCCGCGACCGCAAAACCCGCGCGATACTTCCGGCGGACAAACGCGTTCGCCTCCTTGACGTTTTCAAATCGCAACCGGTCTGAATTCCACTCGAGGTTCGTCTGCGGGAAGCGCACCGCCACACTGCCCAGCAGGACGGATTCGGTCAGGGGGCCGGAATAATCGAACGGCGCCAGCGGCTTGCCGGGACCGCCCACGCACGCCTCGGCCCAATCGGACCAATGGTGCGAGCCGGCCACTTCCGGCAGCGGATGGTCCTTGAACTGCTCGACTGGATACAGCTTCGGCGTCGCGATGTGCGGTACGTGGAGGACGCCTTTCGTGCCGATGATGATGGAGCCCTGGTTGTCATCGGGCGCCTTCTTCTTCGTCGTTTTCGCGGCTTCGGTCGCAGCTTCGGCCGTTTTTGGCGGCTTCACCAGAGACATGATTTCGGCCGGGGGGCGCTGGTCGCCGTCGTACCACGTGACCACGACCGTCTTCCCTTCCGTGAACCGTGTGCCGGGAAAAACGTAGCGGATCCGCGCGTTCGTCGACCAGTTCCATTGATCGGGGGCCGGCCCGTCCGACCGGAGCGAAATCGGTGCGGTCAACGCGAGCGCTTCGAAGACCGGATCGAAGATATGGCAGCCCATGTCACCAAATGTCCCGGTGCCGAAATCGAGCCGTTTGCGCCACTGCGCGGGGTGATAATAACCCGCGATGTACGGCCGTGGCGTGCAACCGCCGAGCCACAAATCCCAATTCAGGCTTTCCGGCACCGGATCAGATCGTTCCGGCGGCCGGCCGGTGTCGCCCCATTTCTTGCTGCTCCAGGTATGAACCTCCTTCACCTTGCCGATGACCCCGCTTTGCACGAGTGCGACCGCCTGGCGGTACACCTTTTGCGAATGGATCTGGATGCCCATCTGGGTCACCAGCTTTTTTTGCCGGGCGAGTTCCGTGAGCACACGCGTCTCGTGGATGCTATGCGTGAGTGGCTTCTGGCAATAGACGTGTTTACCCAGCTGCATCGCCGACACCGCAATGGGCGCGTGCATGTGGTCGGGCGTCGAGACGTTCACCGAGTCGATGTTCCGGGCCTCCTTGTCCAGCAACTCGCGCCAGTCCTGGTAGACTTTAACGTTGGGGAAATTTTCCTTTAACTGCTTGATCCGGCCGAGGTCGACCTCCGCGACGGCGACGAGTTGTACGAACGGGTTGCTACAGATCGCCTGAATATCGCTCCAAGCCATGCCGGCGGAACCAAAGCTCGCGTGGCGGAGTCGGCGGCTCGGCGGCGCGGAGAGCAGGTTGCGCGTGATGAAGGGCGCAAAGATGCCCGCGGCACCGAATGATTTGATGAACGCGCGACGTGGAAATTGCGCAGGAGAATTCATGGCAGCGAAGAATCGACGGGAGGAATTTTGCCGAAGCGACAGGACGTCCATCACCAAGCACCTGGGCGAGTGCGCTGCAATCCCGCAGAATGGGAATGCGCCGCGCAGGCGCACGCTGCGACGCCTCAACGCACAAAATCTCGACGTCGGAAAATCGTTCGCCACGTTGTCGGCATGCACACCCCGGCTGTTTCACGTCGTACCGTGTTGAAAACGATGGCCGCCACCGCGGGCCTCGCTGTTGTCGGCGGCGCGCACGGCGCCGAAAAAAAGTCGAGAGCGGCGAGCGCGTCGACCTCTCCCGCCGTCACGAATGGGCGCATCAGGCAGTCGGTGGTTCCGTGGTGCTTCAATCCGATGACCGTGCCCGAACTCGCCGGCCATGCGGCGAAGCTTGGGCTCGAGTCCGTCGAGCTGTGCGACCCGAAATACTGGCCGGCGTTGAAAGAGCTGGGCCTCACCTGCGCCATCTCCGGCAGTCACGGGTTCGCCAAGGGATTCGCCAATGTCGACGAGCATGAGCAATGCCTCGCCTCACTGCGCAAACGCATCGACGAATGCGCCGCCGCCGGCGTGGAGCGGGTCATCACGTTTTCCGGATTCCGTCGCGGGATCAGTGACGAGGAGGGAATCAAGAATATGGTCAACGGGCTGAAGAAGATCGTCGGCTACGCGGAGACAAGGAAAGTCACGCTCTGTCTCGAAATGCTCAATTCGCGCGTGAGCGAAAACATGAAGGGACATCCCGACTATTTCTGTGACGACATTCCGCGCTCGGTGGAGGTGTGCCGTCAAATCGGTTCGGAGCGAATGAAGCTGCTCTTCGATATTTATCACGTCCAGATCATGCACGGTGATTTGATCCGGCTGATGAAGGAGCATTTTGCCTTCATCGGGCATGTGCACACCGCGGGCGTTCCTGGCCGCAACGAAATCGACGACACCCAGGAAATCAATTACCCGCCACTGATGCGCACGCTGCTCGAACTTGGCTACAAAGGCTACGTGGGCCAGGAGTTCATCCCGGCGCGCACCGACAAGATCGCGTCACTCGCGCAAGGCGTCCGAATCTGCGACGTGTGACGGCGCCCGGGCGAACTACGCCTTGGCTTCCACCACCGGCTGCGGAGTGGTCGGATACGAGACGCGCGAATGCAGCATGTTCAGCAGCGTGAATTGCAGGCTGTTCTTGATTCGCGTGATTTCCTCCAGCGTGAGCGGCGCCTCGTCGAATTGCCCGTCGGCGATGCGATTGTCGACGAGCCGGTTAATCAACCCGGTGAGTTGCTCCGCATCGACCTGGCGCATCGAGCGTGACGCGGCTTCGACGCCGTCGGCCAGCGAGATAATCGCGCTTTCCTTGAACTGCGGTTTGGGCCCGTCGTAGCGGAACGCATCCTCGTTGGGTATCGCCAGGGCCGCCGTACCTCCGGGCAGTGTGATCGGTTCAAGGGCTTTGGCGCGGGCGGGCTCGGGGAAGGGGGTGCGCGATTGATCGAGCGCCCGCTGGTAGAAGTATCGGACGAGCGTCGTGCCGTGATGCTGTTGGATGACGTCGATGACCGCGCGCGGCAGGTGATGCTTCTGGGCAAGTTCCACCCCGTCGCTCACGTGCTGCTTGATGATCCGGGCCGACTCGGCCGGCTCCATGTGATCATGGGGATTGCCGCGCTCGCGCTGGTTCTCCGAGAAGTATTGGGCGTTGGCGGTCTTGCCCACATCGTGAAACAGAGCGCACACGCGCGCGACCAGCGGGTTGGCGCCAATCACGTTCGCGGCGTTTTCCGACAGTTGCGCCACGACGAGCGAGTGGTGATAGGTGCCGGGCGCTTCCAGCTGCATGTGGCGAAGAAGCGGATGATTATAGTCGGTGAGTTCCAGCAGCGTGATGTCGGTCGTGCGCTTGAAGAGTGATTCGAGGACCGGCAGCAAACCGACGACGAGCACCCCCGTGAGCACCCCCGTACCAAGTCCCGCGACCATCTGCCGCCACAGGGTGTCGAACGGCGTCTGGTCGACCAAACCGATGAGCGCTGCGAACGCCGCAACGGTCAGACCGCCGGCTCCCGCCGCGCGCACCAGGCGGCCGCGCCGCCGGGCATCGCGGCCAAAGAAAATCGCGACCAGCGAAGCGAGGAAGGTGAGCACCAGCAGGTCGAGC
>JBBRCR010000064.1:0-23419 GCA_038204695.1 Opitutales bacterium
CTGCCTGCTACGGCAACACGCTCATGGGGCTCGCGCGAGCCCGGACACTCCGGCCGGATAATCAGTACAAGATCATTTATCACGCGCCCCAGCCTCGCGCGGTGATCGAACTCGTGGATGTGGACGACAACGAGAAGCCCATCACCCAGTACGGCCAGACCGGCCGCGTTATGATCACCACGCTAACGAAGGAATTCTTTGTGCCCCGCTTCCTGGAGCGCGACGAGGCGGAGCTGGAGTCGCCCTGCGCCGAGTTCCCATGGAACGGCGTCAGCGGCGTGCGTCCGTACCGGGTCTTTGCCGCGACCACCACGGTCGGCGTGTATTAACATGCGGGTTTCAGTTCTGAGTTCGGATTTTTCGCGTGGTTTGTGGGTTTCGTGGGCAAGAATGACCTGAATGGTTTCCTTAATCTAATCGTATCGATCGTCGTTAAATCATGATCCATTTCCCAATCCTCCGCTGGGGCGAGCCGTACAAAAGCCTGGAAGTCGACAAGGTCTTCCACCACGCCACTGGCGAACAAATAGCCGAGGTCAGCCAGGCCAACGCCGGGCTGATCGCGCGCGACATGCGGCAGGCGGCGCGCGCCCGCGAGGTGCTGCGCGAGATTCCCTGCACGGAACTGCTCGCGATGTGTCGCAAGGCGGGCGAGCTCTTCACCAACGCCACGCTCCCGGCGGGCGACGGCACCCAGACGCCGGACGAGTTCGTCAAATCCCAGTCCGCCACGACGGGCCTCCCCGAGCACATGTGCCGGTTCAACATGGGGAAGCTCGCTTATGTTCTCCAGAACCTCGAGGCCATCCTGACCTCGCTGACCCGCGGACTCGACTTCGACATCCTATCGCGCGGCTACGGAATGGAGAACGGCGTGATGCGCAGCTATCAGGCGCAGACGCCCGTGCTGGGCATGGTGTTGCCGTCGAACTCGCCGGGAGTGCACGGTCTCTGGCTGCCGATCATCCCGCTGCAAATCGGACTGGTCCTTAAACCCGGGCCGCAGGAGCCGTGGACGCCGTGGCGGATGACGCAGGCGTTTTTCCAGGCCGGGATTCCGAAGCAGGCGATCTCGATTTATCCCGGGGCGGCGGAAGTCGGCGCGGCTGTGCTGACGCATTGCCCGAAAACGCTCATCTTCGGCTCGACCGCGACCGTCGAACGCTATCACGGCAACCCCGCCGTGCAGGTGCACGGTCCCGGGTTCAGCAAAATCCTTCTGGGCGACGACGAGGTCGACAACTGGGAGAAATATATCGACCTCATGGCGACGAGCATCGCGATCAACAGTGGCCGCGGTTGCATCAACTGCTCCGGCGTCTGGGCCTCGCGCCACACGAAGGAAATCGCCGATGCGCTCTCGAAGAAGCTTGGCCCGATCGCCCCGCTGCCGCCGACGGATCCGCAGGCGGCGCTGGCGGCATTCACGGTGAGAGGCCAGGCGGAGGGCATCGACAAGGACATCGAGGCGGCGCTGAAGGAATCCGGCGTGGAGGACGTCACGGCGAAATATCGCGGCGGCCCGCGGCTCGTGCAGCAGGAACGTTGCGACTACCTGCGGCCGACACTTGTGCACTGCGGTTCGCCCGAAGCGGCCATGGTGAAAAAGGAATACATGTTTCCCTTCGCGACGGTTGTGGAGTGCCCGCAGGATCAGATGCTCGCGAAGATCGGGCCGACGCTGGTGTGTTCGGCGATCACGAAGGACCCGAAGTTCAGCCGCGAGCTGCTCGACGCGCGCAACATCGACCGTCTGAACATCGGCGCATTGCCGACGGTGCAGCTCAACTGGTTCCAGCCGCACGAGGGCAGCATCGTGGATTTTCTGTTTCGCGCCCGGGCGTACCAGACGGTCTGATCTGAAGAACGCGAGACACGGAAGACGGGGAAGAACGCGAGACGCTGGAAGAACGCGAGACGCGGAAGATGGGGGAAGAACGCGAGACACTGGAAGGAAGAACGCGAGACGCGGAAGACGGGGAAGAACGCGAGACACGGAGGAACGCTGATTCGGGCGAAGGTGCGATTGACTCGGGCACGGCACGGAACTCATGGGGGCCCAATAATTCATGCCAAACGCGTCGGCATTCGCCGGAGCGGCGGCTTTCCAGCCGCCGAAGTACGTTCGGTCGACCGGTCTCGGGCGACTGGAAAGTCGCCCTTCCGGTCAACCGCGCCCTTGCTACGACGCGATACGCGGTGGCAAATCTGTGGCGCAAGCGCAGGCCTCGACCGCCTGACACTGCCTCGCCGAAGCGGCTCCGTAGGAAGCCGAGCGTTTCATCGGGGTATGGGGCTCAACATCGGCGGTGGGAGGCTCACCCCATCCGGCTCACCGCGTGAACCGCGCCGTGAGCAGCGACCGGTAGGCCGCGCGATATATCCACGCGAGGTATAGTTCGAGTGCGAGGAACACGCCGGCCATCGGCAGGCCCGAGTGCTCGAGAAAGAGATGAAATGCGATGCTGTTCACGATGAACGGCGCGAAGAGGACCAGCGCGAGCGGCACGAATCGATTCGTGAGCAGGAAGAGGCCGACGATGAGCTGCGTCAGCCCGATCAACGGCATCATATATCCGGTCTTCACCAGCGCGCCGGCGAACGCCATCGCGTCCTCCGGCAGCGGCGCGGACGGGGGCGGTATGAAGTTAAGAAAGCAGTTAAGTCCGAATACGATCAGGGGCAATCCCATGAGAACTCGCGAGACCGCGGGAATGTAGCGGGTGACGGACTTGGTTGTGCGGTTCACTCCCGTCGGCGGATGGGCGGTGGTTGGAGGATTCATGAGTTTTCCGTTCCGCTTTGGGGTGACGAGTGCGACGAGCCGGTCGGGCAGTATAGCTCGTTTTGCCGTCTGGCGACGCGTCCGGCTACCGCGTCCCCAGTCGGGTTCGTAGAAACAGTCGAGATACGACGAAAACCCTCAGGCCTTACCTCTTTTCTCCGCGGCGAGAACAGAACCCTGTCGAAACAGGCAAAAGGTAAGGTCTGAGGTGTTCGGTCTCGAGCCTACATGGACCGAACGCTGGGAATCTGTATGTTGAGAGCAAGCGGATCGGGGTTCATGATGTCATTGGTCGGCTGCAATACGGCTACCCGATAAACGTGGCTGCACCTTTGCGGACCTTGGGCAAGGCTTCGAGCAACGCGGGTACAGCAGGTACACATTCGTCGAGCAGAATGCGCATGGAGGCTCAGCCCCCGGTCACTGCGAGCACCCGTTCTTTCGCCTCTGCGAGCAGCAGATGTACCTGTGCCGCTGTGACGGTTGGGAAGTCTTCGAGGAAATCGGCGAGCGGGTGTCCGCCGTCCAGATAATCGAACAACGTCTGCGCGGGCACCCGCGTGCCGGCAAAACATGGTGAGCCGCTCATGATCTTGGGATCGATAGCGATGACGCTCGGTTTCATGGTACCAAACTAATATTCAATTCCGGTGCCGCAAGGACCGAAACGATTGGGGAAGCCGTCAGCGATGGATCAGCGGCGATGTAATCGATCGCAACGGTTGGCTCCGCCTACTTCCCGACCGCAAACAGGTGCGTGTGCGTGCTCACGTAGAGAACGTTGTTCGCCACCACCGGCGTGCAGTATACCGGCGTGTAGAAGTCGACCTTGCCGATCAACTGCTTCTCGCGACCCGCTTTGAGGATGACGAGTTCGCCGTCCTCGTTTCCGCAATACACCTTGCCATCCGCCACCAGCGTGGACGACCAGATGCGGCTGTTCGTCTGATGCACCCAGAGCTGCTTGCCGGTTTTAGCATCGAGGCAATGGATGTCGCCCTTGTATTCAGCCTGGTAGATCAGATCTCTGTCGATGCTCGGCGTGGAGATGGAGCGGCCGATGTCCTTGTTGACCCAGACCGCTTTGCCTGTGATGTCACCGCGGGCGGTCAGGTCGATGCAACTGAACATGCCGACGCCGTCGCCGTGTTCCGGATCCTGGCCGGTCACCATGTAGGCGCGGTTGTTGTTCACGACGACGGTGGCGATGATTTCGCTCGGACCATCGTGGGTCGCGTACTTGATCGGCGCACCGTTCTTTGTCCGGTATTCCGGCGGATTGGCGTCGTAACGGAGCAGCTCCTTCAGCGCGGGAAAACCTTCCGGGTGCTGGTACGGTTCCGGTTCGAAAGCGTAACAGAAACCATCGCCGCCGCCCCACACGATCATCGGCTTGTCTTTTACGGTGGTAAACGCGGGTGAACTCCAGCTCGCGTGCAGCACCCGTTTCGCCACGCCGGACGCTTCCTCGGCAATCACGGCTCCAGTCTTCTTGTTCACCGCAACCAGTGAAGGCGCGAACGGCGCCGGAATGTTGAGGTGCGACCAGTCGACGCCATTCGACGTCGCCATGTAAACCTTGTCGCCGACGATGAGCGGCGAGCAGCTCGAGACATTATGCGGAAAGATCCCAAGTTCGTTGCGCACATCAGTGACCCAAATGATATCGGCGTGCTTTTCGCCGATCGTCACCGGCTTTCCGTCAGCCGACGAAAATTTCGCCTCGTCCGTGTAAGGGCCCGCATTGCCGTCGGCCTGGCCCTTCACGTCGAAGCACACCAGCTCACCGCGGTTGCTGACCACATAACCGCGGTCGCCCTCGATCGCGACGGATGAGCAAAGGCCGACGTACTCCCAGTCGCTCACCTTGCCGGCGCCGACTTTTGGAATCAGCAACTGCCAGAGGAACTCGCCCGATTTTTCGTCGAAGCACATCAACACGCCGCGATCGCCCGTCTGGGTGGAATCGCGCGGGGACTCGTTGTTGGTCCCCACATACACGCGGCCGCCGGCCACCACCGGGCTGCCGTAAGTCTGCGATCCGAGCTTCGCGATCCAGCGGACATTCTTCGTCGTCTTCGGATCAACCGTTTCGCTCTTCGGCAGGAACTTGCCGCTGCTGATGTCGTCGGGAATCCCCTTCGCTTCGGCGATCATGTTGCGGCTCGGTGTACCGCCCCACATCGGCCAGTCCTTCGCGGACGCCAGCGGCGCGGCGGAGAGCGCAGCGAGAAGCGCTAGAGCGGCCGCGCGGCGGCAGAGGGCGCGTGCGGAGGGGCGACTTTCCAGTCGCCCGTCAATTTTGGAATCGGGAACGGCGGCGGGAAAGCCGCCGCTCCGACCAGGAAGATCGTTACTCATTGGCGGAGAGGGCGAGGTTGTCGATGAAGACACGCTTCAAGCTTTGTGGTGAAAATGCGAATACGCCAGGCGCACCGTGCGCGTGGAGTTTCTCCTGGCGGACCTCGATCGTCCACTTCGCGGGTTCGGGCTGGCCGCGCTCCCAGAGCTTGCCGCGGACAAAGCCACCCTCGCCATTGGCGTCGCGATCAACGCGGGTCTTGAGCCGGTACCAGGTGTTCGGCTTCGCCTCGAACGGCACGGATTCCTTCAATCGCTCGTGATTGCTCGTCACCTCGAGGATCCGGCTGTTGCCGGTCATCGCGATCAGATAGCGCTGATTGACCAGTCCGGCGGTGGACATCACGCGTCGCGTGCCATCGGTCATCACATCGGCTTCCAGCGTATAACTTTTCAGGTCGGGCTTGCCGATGAAGTTCATGGTCCGCTGAAACAGGATCACGTCGAGCCGGTTGGCCGCGACCTTGCTGCCGTCATGCGCAAGCACGTGCCACTTAACGCGGGCGCCGAGCCAGGGCAGCGGTGGGAAACCGACCTCTTCGCCCGCGGCGTTCTTTTGGCCGAGGGGCAGCGACTCGAAATCCTCCTTGTAGCCGAGCCCGGCCACGATCCGGCCGCGCGTGACAACGCTGAGATTCTTCCATGTCACCTTGAACTGGCCCGCCGAGAGCTTCGCGTTCGGCGCGGTTTTCAGCACATTGCCCGCCATCGCGCCGTCGATTTCTGACTTCACCAGGGCAGTCGGCGGGATAAATTTGGCAAACGTCGCTTCGCTGTTCAGCTCCCGGACGCGTCTGCCCGTGGCATCCAGGCCCCACACCGTGAAGGTCTGCGACTCACCGGGGACGAGCGCGAATTCGGCCGGCACGACTTGAACCTGCGTGATCTCGCCGGCGGCCGGCTCCGATGGCTTCGGCGCAGCAGCCACCGGTGCGCTGGCGGCGCCCGCCTTGGGACCGAAGCAATGCAGAGCCTCTTTCGTGAAAATGAAAACCGCATCCCCGTAAAAGGCCGGCGCCCCGAGGCAGTTCGCCCCCATTTTGTTCACCGACACGACCTGCGGTTTGCCGCTGCCCGGCTTCAGCACGTGGACGCTGCCGTCTTGCATCGGCACATACAGTTTACCATCCGCAAACGCCGGCGAGGCGTGCAACTGATCCGGCGCGAGCTTTTCGCTCCACAGCGTTTTTCCGGTCGTCGCGTCCGCACACACCAGGCTGCCGGTGGCAATCGTGGAGTAAACGCGGTTGTCCACCAGCAGCGGCGAACTGCTGAAGGCAATGAAGTCATCGTTGCGCCAGACTTCGGCCTCCGGTCCGAGCACGACCGGCTTCGGTCCGGTGGGATAGGTCGTTGGAATCTTGATCGCCACGAGCCGTCCATGGCTCGTCGAATCGACGTTCTCCTTGCCGTGGATGCCGATCAGCTTGTCGTTTCCGAGCAGAAGGACGTCCGCATTCACGCCGGCTTGCGAAAGGCGGAAACGCCAGACCGGCTCGCCGGTGCGGGCGTTGACGCAAACGATGTTTCCGCAGCCGGTGCCCTGATAGAACACGCGTTGATCACCGAGATTGCCGAACACCGGCGTAGCGAACGAGCTGTCGATCGGCTCCACGCCGGGAGTCGACGCCCACACGAGTTTACCCGTGGTTTTGTCGAACGCGTAAAACCGGTTGCGGGCCGGACCATCCGCGCCCCAATTGGCCGTGATGCCATCGGTGATGACGAGCGGTCCGTCGATGACCAGTGCGCCGGTGCGGCCGTTCGGAAACGTCAACCGGCCGAACTCCTCCACCATCGAGTGCTCCCAGAGCTGTTTGCCGTCGCGGGTAAACGCCATGAGCTGGCCCCAGGTCGACTCGAGATAAACGTTGCCCGTCTCGGCATCGATCACGGGCGCGCCAATCGCGTAGCGGTTGTAGGTGGTGTCGCTCAGGTAATCGCGGAAGCGATGCTCCCACAATTTCTGCCCGGTCTTCACGTCGAGGCAGAGAAGGGTCTCTTCGACATCCGTGGTCTCACCGTAAAAACCGAACGCATACACGCGCCCATCGGCGATGACGGGCGTGCCGGCGCCGTGCACCTTGTAGGACCAGCGATGATTCGGGCCGCCGACCTCGAGCGTGTCGGGCAGGCGCACCGTCGATTTCGAAATGCCGTTTTGGTCGGGGCCGCGCCAATTCAGCCAGCCGGAAATGGCGTGGGCGTCTGAAACCGCAAGGCTGATGCCGAGCGTGGCGAGCAATGGAAGGAAGCGGGGTGCATATCTCATGGGAGCAAAACCGATGTGGGGGGCGGAAGGTCGATGGGTTTGCTGCGTGTGGCAATACGACAGCACCCATTTTCGGAATCTATCCGTGTCACCAGCCTCAATACGAGTAGGCCAGCTGCACGCCGAATCTCCGCGGCGCCCCAGGACTGCCGGCGAAAATCTCGGGGTTGATGAACTGATAGTGGTGCCGGTCGGCGAGGTTGTGTCCGTAAACCGTCGTGGTCCATCGATCAAAGCGGCAACGGATCTGCGCATTCACGAGGCCATACGTCGGCTGGGAAAACATGCTGGTGTTGCGTTCGTCGAAAAACGTCCGCCCCACCGCGGCATAGCTCGCGTTGGCGGAAAGTCCGGCGCCCAGATCCACCGTCACACCGGTGCGCAGTGTGTATTCCGGAATAAAAGGGATGCGTTTGCCGTCCACCTTCGTTCCGCCCGCGTCGCGGTGGTCATCAAACGTCGCATCGGTGTAGCCGGCCTGGAAATCCCACCACACGCGCTTGACCGGATTCCACATGAATTTCGCCTCGACGCCGCGGGATATGACTTCGTTGGCGTTGACCACGACGAAGTTGGTCGAGTTCGGCACCGTGCGCTCGAACTGATAGCGATCCATGATGCTCCAAAACCCGAGCAGGCTGCCTCCAAACCGGCCTTTCGGCGGGCCGAAGGTGAGACCGAGTTCACCCGACCATAACTTCCCGCTCGCGAACCGCGCGAGATCGGGGCTGGCGGTAAATCCGCTGTAGCCCGCCGGCTGATGAGAAAGCGAGACCGCGGCGAGCGCGGCGAGCGATTCGGACACGGAGTAATTCAGTCCCGAGCGCAGCGAAACATAGGTGTCGCTCTGCGACCGCCGCAGCGGCGCATCCGGCGGCACGGGAAAACCAAAATTGTTTGAGCTGGTCTTCGTGCGGTCCAAGTCGGATTCGGCGCGCTCCACGCGCACGCCGAACTTGGCCGTCAGACGTTCCACCAGCGGCTGATCGACGCTCGCGTATGCTGCCACATTTTGCTGGCCCGTGCCGAAAACCGTCCGCTCCTTCTGCACGAAACCGGGCGGCACAAATGGTCCCGGCGGCACGACAAACTCGCGCGTCGCATCGGCATCGATGCTGGAGTCGAAATAGAACAGCCCCGCACGCCACTGCGTGGGACTCGCGCCGGGCTTGGACTCAACCCGAATCTCTTGCGTCCAGACGTCTTCACTTTGTTCAACCCGCGACGACCCGAGCGGCAGCGGACTCAGATCCAAATCAGTCAGGGCCGGAGCGAGATCCCATTCCTGGCGCGAGGTCGTTGCGGTCAGCGTGCCCCAAGGGAAAGACTTGCGGGCCTGAAACGAAAACTGGAGCCGGTCGATGGTGGTGGCCCCGTTGACATCGGACGAAACGACGAACGGGTCGGGACTGAAGAGTGAGCTCAGCCGCGCGGCGTCATCGCGTACCTTCTCGGCGAAGATTCCAAATCGGAGCTGCAGCGTGTCTGCGGGTTTCCAATAGATCGTACCGCGGCCAACGAGTGAGCGGCGATCGTCCGCCGAACGGTTTCGAAATGTGTTATCGATGTAGCCGTCACGTTCCGTGAAGCCGACATCAACGCTGTAGCCGACCCGGTCGTTAATCGGGCCATCGAGCGCGGCGCGGGCGGCGTTGGAATCGTAAGAGCCGCGATCCACTTCGACGGTGCCGCGGTGAATCGCACCCGGTGTGCGCGTGGTGATTTCGATCACTCCCGCCGGCGCATTACGGCCCAACTCGGTCGCTTGCGAGCCGGCCCTCACCACCAGGCTGTCGACCAGGGGCAGACCGCTCGGATAGGAGGACACCGAGCCGCCGGGCACGCCGTCGACATACAGCGCGACGGACGGGGGACTGAAGAAGATGGTGTTGGCGATGCCGCGCAGGGAAAGGATGTCACCGAATCCGCGGGAGTCGCTGTTGCTGGCAAAGAGATTGGGCGCGATGCCGGACACATCCTGCAACTGGCTGACGCCGTGCTCCGCCAGGAGATGCTGGTTGAGCACGGAATTCGAGTTCTGGATTCGGAGGCCGTCGACGCCGAACTCCGCCTCGACCTTGAATGGCGCCATTTCGGTGGTCCTGGGGCCGGCGGCGGCGAGGTGGAGGACGGACCACGCGCAGGCGCCTGCAAGGAGAGCGCGGCGGAGTTGCCGTGAGTGGTGTTGGTCTTGGAGGATGTGCATGGCGTAAGTGGGAGTGAGTTGCCGGCCGGCGGGGGCGCCGCGAAGCCGGGAAAGACGCTCAACCCCTGCCCTAAGGTGCAGCCTCCCGTCCAGATTTTTCGTCTGATGCTTTTTACTACAAGCGCGGATGTTCCGCGCGCCACGGTGGAAGTAGCGGCCGCCATGCCCGCGTCCAACATCACCTCGTCGCTCCGATGGCCACGAGTTTGTCTCGCGTGCGATAATACAACGTTCCGGCCGAAATTGCCGGTGTCGCCAGGGCGGTTTCCTCGAGCGTATTCGTCGCCACCACCGCAAATGCCGGCTTGGCCGGCACGAGATAAACGTTGCCCAGCTCACTGGTGAAATAGACGTATCGCCCGTCGGACACGGGGGACGCCGTGAAACCTTCGCCGCGGTTCGAGAGCCGTTCGCTGTAACGGACCTCGCCGGTTTTCGCGTCGAAGCACGTGACGACTCCCATGTCGGTCGCCGCAAACAGCAGGGGACCCACGATAATCGGCGTCTGCATGTAGTTCCCTTTCCGGTCGTGCTCCCAGGCGACCGCCGGATTCGGCTTACCCGTGTTGGCCGGGGTAATATCGCCGCTCGCGTCGGCCCGTACGGCGCGGATCGGTCGGGAGCGCCCGTGCGCGCTGGTAAAATAGATGAGGTCGCCGGCCACGATCGGCGTCGGCACGGGGATGTCGCCGCCACCGTCATGCTTCCAAAGCTCCTGGCCGGTCGCGAAATCATAACCGCCCGTATGATGCCAGCCATTCACCGCGATCTGCGTGCGGCCCGCCGCCGTCACGATGGCGGGTGTGCTCCACGTGGGCACGTCCGTGCGGGGCGTGCGCCAGACCTCCCGTCCGTCGGCGAGGTCGAACACGGCGAGAAACGGTTTCGTGAGGACGTCGCACAACACGACCACTTTGCCCTCGTGGATGACGGGCGAACTCGCGAATCCCCAAAGCGCGCTCGGCATCTGGAAGTATCCGGAATCCATCGGCCCGAGTTCTTTCTTCCAAAGCAGTCTGCCCGTCGGATCGAAGCAGAAGAGTCCCTCGGACCCGAAGATCGCGACGATGTGTTTGCCATCGGTGGCGGGCGTCGAGTTGCAGTGCGTCGCCTTGGGATGGCGGGCGACCTTTGGCGGTGATGCGTGGCCCAGGACGTCCCAGAGAATCTTTCCCGTCGCCTTGTCGAGCGCGAGCAGCCGCCATTCGTGCGGGTCGTTGTCTTTGGCGGAGGCAATGTCGCCGTAGAGGCCAACCTTCAGGTCCGGCTTGCCGGGGCCGACGGCGGTCGCGACGTAAATCCGATCGCCCCAGACAATCGGCGAGGCATGGCCGAGCCCGGGAATCGGCGTCTGCCAGCTGATGTTTTTTCCAGTCGCAACGTTCCATGACGTCGCCAACGCTGCCGACTCGTCGAGCCCGCTGGCGTGCATGCCCCGGTACTGCGGCCAGTTTTCCCCAAAAAGGTTCGCTGCGATGCAAACCCAAGCTGCGAAGAACAGGGGAATCTTCTTCATCCGCGGAGTTGAAGCAGCGCCGCCATGAATCGCAAGCCAGCCAAATCACTTTGCCGCTGCGAGTGCCGTGGCTGCCACCCGTAGCTGCGAGCGCCAAGTGAGTGGAGTGGCTGCGGCAGGGCGAGTGGCTCGTTGACCGGAACGGGCCAACACTTCGCGCCGGCAGACCGTGGCTCAGATCTTTTCGGCGCGCAGCCCGGCCGCCTGGGCCAGAGCCAATTGACGCCCATCACACGTAAGAAACCGGGCTGCGCCGATCGACAGCGCTGCGGCCACGTGCAGGAGGTCCAGCGCCCGAACACCGAGTTGCATGGAGTGCCTGGCACTCAGCATCTCCGCCCGGTCCAGCACGACTGGCCACACCAGTGGAGTGGCAGTGAGATCTCCGCTCGCGACATCCACGTCCATTTTTTGCAGAGCCGTAGTCGCGCTTGGGTTGTCGTGATTGCCGCGGAACACAGACAGCCGAATCGCGTTCCGCAACTCACACTTCTGCCACTCCGTGAATGCGAGCGGCGTCGGGTTTGTTTTTAGAAACCGAATCGCGCCGGCCGTGTTCGCGTCTCGCAGGAACAGCGAAAACAGAAATGACGTGTCCGCATAAACCAACAACTTTGGCTTTTGCGGCATGGCTCAATAACGGTCCCGGTCCTGCGACAGGAAGTCAGCGGCCGATTCCTTTGGCATAGGCTGAGAGGACAACTCTTTCAGGCGCTGGTCCAAATCAGCCCATGGACGTCGACGCGTCTGAGCCGGCACGGGCGGAGGTGGATTCAGAGTGGCAACGACCTTGCGCCGCGATGTGATCGCAACAGACTCACCGTTCTGAACGAGACGCAGGACGGATGGAAACGCGTGACGGACTTGGCGAACGGTGGCCGTTTTCATGTGTCACGAATATGTGTCACCAACGAAGAAGTGTCAATGGCGCCGCGCGGACGGGGGTTGTGAGGCGTTGCGGCTCGTTACCGATCCCCGACCGCGCCGGGCGGAATCTCGCGCCGGACCAGCCGCGACATCACCAGCGCCGCCAGTGGATGCAGACACGCCATGACGATGAAGACCCGTGCCGGGTCAGGATCAGCCACCGGCGGCGGACCGGAGTGAGCCAGCTCGTGTGGGCGGAAGGCGACCGCGAATTCGTTGCGCGCTTCGAGTCCTGAATGGCGGGCGGGGGCCGCATGTTCAACGCAGCGCGCGGGGCTGCGCTTGGTCCGCCGCCGCAATTTTCCGGACGCGGTTATTCTCACCCTCGTCGCGAAGGACGTCGCCGCGCGTGGTGACGACACAGTCGCGAGCAGTCTCGCTCAGCACGAGCGGTGCGGCCGTTTGATTTTCCAACTGGATTCCGCGGGCGCCGGTCCAGCTCTGCCGGGTCGTGGAGGGATTCCGAAAAAAATGCACATCAGCCCAGAACGACTCCCCCAAAACGATGGGTGAGCTTGCTGGCGGTCCCCTCGAGCCGTCAGTCTTTATAATGATTGTGTGCGCCGAGCCGTTTATTTCCGCGAGCCGCGCCGGAGGATAATCGCTCGTCTTTTCCAGCAGGACCAGGTCCACCCGGCAGCCGCGGCTGTTCCGGTCGTGCAACGCGAGCAGCGGCCCATACATCGCATCACCCGAACAGTTCTCGAT
Organism: Opitutales bacterium; assembly: GCA_038204695.1. Taxonomy (GTDB): domain Bacteria; phylum Verrucomicrobiota; class Verrucomicrobiia; order Opitutales; family Opitutaceae; genus ER46. Next base: position 12,776 of record JBBRCR010000064.1, read on the forward strand.
CACGCCACCGCTGGGAATGGCGTAACCCTTCTCATTACAGCCAATCGAACTGCATCCGGAAATGATCACCTTGCCGCCGGCCTCGGCCAGCGCGTAACCCGAACGCATGTTCTGCACTTTGCAGTTCAGCACCGTGACATTTTCGGTGCGTCGCCCGCCCACCTGGCTGCCGTTCGGATAGCTGCGAATGCCATCTTCGCTCAACGCGATCATCAGACCGGCTACGATGGGCCCCGGCGGATAATCGCTCTGGAAGCCGACATCGTGGGCCAGGCCTGATGTTTCCTTCAGCATCTCATCCGTCGCGCGCATTTCGCCTTCGACGTAACAGTCTTTGATCAGCGTGTTCACGGCCCCTTGCATCACGATGCCGTGTCCAAACGCCCGCGTGATCACCCGCGCGCCGACAATCTGGTTGTCGCGACCCGTGATCAGCAAACTCGACTGCTTGTGCAGCGGCACGAGCGCATTCCCGCCTTTGCCCAGCAGATTGCCGTAGCCATACGGAGAAGAACCGCGGACGTAGAGAGAGATGTTTTCCAGCCGGTTGCCATCGCCGATCACCTGGACCATCCGCAACCCGCCGCGGCCGGGCGGCGTGTCACCGACATCGCGGATCGCAAGCCCTCGGATCGTCGTCCGATCGCCGGAGACAAAAAGTTTGTCGAGCGGCCCCGGGCGCGACTGGTGCAATTTCGTATCAAGGTCGATCATCACGCCCGTCAGGTCGTAAACGCTGTCGTCGCCCGCGAAGTGCAGCAGCGAGTGGGTGCGATACGGTCCGGCGGCCTTGCCTTGCGGTTCGCGCGATTTCGCCTGCGCCTCTCGCCACATCGCCGGGTCGCCCAACGCGTATAGGCCCGGCTTCATTTTCACCCGCACGTGGCTTTGCCCGGCCTGCTCCGCCAGGGCGGCCAGACTGTCTATAACGATGACGTCCGATTGCACCGCGCCCCAAAGAGCGTGAGCAGTCAACGCGCCGAGGCAGAACATGCCAATCGACCACCGCGAGGTGGAGATGAACCCGAGGGACGTCATGTCAGAACACGCCTTTGATCCCGAATGTCCACGTGGTGCCAAAGACCTGATATCCACTCCAGAGTGCGCGACCGCCCGTCGGCTCCTGCATGTTGATATAGGCGGCATTCGTGAGATTTCGGGCGCTCGCGAAAACGCTGTAATGATTCGTCAGCCGGCAACCCGCGCAGGCGTCCAGACTGGTGCGGTGACGCACATAATTCGTGCCGGCGACATTCGTGGGCACGTTGTCGTTCCACTTGCCGTTGAAGGAGGCGTTGAACCGTCGCCACGAGTAACCGACGCCGAAGCTCGCGGAATGCGGCGGCATGCTGGGCATCACGATTTCCGCATAATTTCGTGTGTAGCTGGCGCGCACGTTGAGTCCTTTGAGCGCCCCGGGTAGAAACGACAGGCTTTGGCTGTATTCGAGTTCCATGCCACGGACCTTGATCCGTTCGGCGGAATTCGTGGTCGTGATGAACGTATAGCTGTTCAGATCCGGATCGGTGTTGCCGAACTCCTCCGCGGTCAGCTCGTTGGTCTGATGGAGGTCAAGCACGCTGTTCTCGTAGAAATTGATGCCCACGATGCCGACCGGTTCGAAGTAGTACGCCAGCCGCGCGGAGTAATTGTCCGACGTCTCCGGCCGCAGATCCGCGTTGGGCACGGTCGCGCGCAGCGCCTGATCGTTGAGGAGCCAGACTCCGGCGATTTGCGAAACCTGGGGGCGCCGGATCGTGCTGCTATAACCAGCCTGAAAACTGAGGTTGGAGGTGAAGTTGTATTTGAACGAAGCGCTCGGGAAAAAGTTGTCGTATCCGCCCATGCGATGAATGCGCGGCTTCGTGAAGAACTGGTAGTCGATGCCCGGAATGGTCGTCGCCCGCGTATTCGCGGGAAATCCCGCTGCCCGCACCTCCGCGTTCGTGAGCGGATCGAATTCCAGGGCGTCGGTGCCCGTCTCCTCCCAGCGCAGCCCTGCCCGGAACGTCGCCTTGCGGAGTGTGGCGGTCCCCATCAGGAAGGCCGCGTGGACCTGCTCCTCGTAGTGGCGCGTATTCGTGACGTTCGCGCTGAAGTAGTTGGACGCAGGCAGGAACAATTGAAAGTAGTCGGGATGCACGAGGTACGCCCGGCCGATTTTGCTCATGTCCGGCTGGAAAATCGGCTTTCCGGATACGGTCGTCACACTCCCGTCGAGGGCGCCCAAATCAAGCGCCAGCGGCGACGTGAACGGCGCCCACCCACCCATCGCGCCCCCGCCGGGACCGACGTAATTATAGCGAATGGCGCCGAGCTGACTCTTGAAATCAAACGTCTCGAGCTTTCGCTTCACGCCCGTTTTCCAGACGATCGGCACGAAGCGGTTCGTCTTCAGCGTGGCGGTGATCTCCCCGGAGTAGACGCCCTGACGTGAACGGCGGCCGTCGTTGAGGTTCGCTTCCGGACTGGTGTAGCTGAGGCCGTCAGCCAGGTCGCGGCCGCCGGTTTGCGTGATCTTCCAGTCGGCGCTCGTGACGGAGGAACGTTCCGCGCGAAAGCCGATGTTGCTGGCCGTCGGCGCGACCATGTTGCGAATCGTGCCGTGCTGGTTCAGTGGATCGTACCAACCGCGCGAGAACGAGTCGGCGAACTTTCCTTCGATGAGCATGCATTTCCCTCGCGCTCGCTCGAGACCACGAACGCATCGAGCTTGATCGTGTCGCCGGCCACCGGCGCCTGCTGCAGCGAGCTGATCAAGTTGAAGTCGCGGGTGACGATTGCTCCCGGGGCCACATCGAGTGTCTCGGTCGCTGCGCGGTATCCGGTATAGGTGACGACCAGCGTCGCCCGGCCCACCGGCACCGGCGAGAGCCGAAATTCCCCTGCGTTATCCGAAGTGACCGACTGGCCGGTTTCCTGGATACGGACTTGAGCATGGCGGAGATATTCGCTCGTGGCGGGACTGAAGATTCGTCCGGTGATCACTCCGGTGCCGGCGGTTTGCGCCGGCAGGATCAAAGCGCTCAATAAAGCGGCGGCCACGGCAAATATGAGGCGGACGCGCCGGGAGGCGGCGGTTCGGGCGGAGTTCAGGGTGAGTAAGGAGACCAGACTAGAACGGGCCTACCCATGGAAAACAACCGCACAACCCGGGATATCAAATATTTCCATCAACTCGCAACCGACCGATCAACGCGGCCCCGGCCCATACGCCCAGAGGTGGGTGGCCGTTCGCAAATAAAGATTTTCGCCCACGAGCGCCGGCGTCGCCAGAATCCGGGTACCGAAATCGGATTGATGCAGAACCTCCGGTTTCGTGCCGCCGGCCTTCACGACGGTGACTCTGCCCGGTAGCGACGCGACACTGTTCGCGCCGCGAAACTGCGGCCAGTTGGGCGCGGGTACTTCCGCACCCGAGCGCGACCAAAAGGCTCCGATGAGCAGAATGTGAAACCACCCGGCCCGCGTTGCGCGCGTGCGGCCGATTCGAGCCGGCCCACTCGCACCTTCAAGTGTCCGTTCTCTGAGGAATGTCTTGCGCGACTGCATGTTTGTTTCAGCGGGTGGAGGTTTCCGTGTTGGCGATTCGATAGAGGTTCGCCTCCGTCCGTATGAATAGAGAGTTCTCCGCCGCCGCGTAGGAAGCGAGCGTGCGCTCCTCGAGTTTGTTTTCCGCCAGCTTGGTGAACTCGCGACTCGCCTTGATCACCGTGCCCGTGCCGGTCTCATTTTGAAAATAGATCCGCCCTTCGGCTGCGATGGGCGATGCGGAGTAATTGCCGTCCAGCCGTTCCTGCCAGTGCAGCGTGCCGGTTTTTGCATCCCAACAGCTCGCGATGCCCGCATCGCTCACCGCATAAAGTTCGTCGCCGACGAGCAGCACCGAGGGCGTCAAGGGCGCGCCCTTTGTCGTGCGCCAGGCCACATGCGTGTCCGTGAGGTCGCCCTCGCCATCCGGTCGAATCGCGAGCAGGTCGGCGCGGTTGAAACCCGTCGCTATAAATACCAGCCCCTGACCGAAGACCGGCCTCGGCACGACGGAATAGCCCCGGCCGTAAGCCACGCGCCAGAACTCGCGACCATCTCGCGGCTCCAAGGCGGAAACCGCTCCGCTGCCCGCGCTGATGATCTGTCGCCGGCCGTTCACCGTGATCAGCAGCGGGGTGCAAAACGAAAATTTTTGCCGCACATCCGCCGCCGAACGCGGCACCTTCCACGCGACCTCGCCGGAATTCCGGTCGAGCGCCACGACGAAGGGATCGCTGGCGCCGTCCGCACTGAAGACTAACCGGTCATCAACGAGGATCGGCGAGCCGCCGTTGCCATGCTCCGGGTTGTAACGCAGCCGGTTGTTCTTCCAGATGATTTTGCCCGTGCGGTCCAGACACGCGGTGCCGTGATGGCCGAAATGAACATAGACGCGATCACCCTGGATAAACGGAGTGGGGCTGGCCGTGGAATTCTTGCTATGGATTGGCTGCACGCCCGATTCGGACGGAGCAAATACTTCCACGTTCCAGAGCGGCCGACCGGTCGCTGTATCGAAACAGAGTGCGCGCAGTGACGGCGCGGCGTCGGCGACCGCGATGCCGCTGGTGAGAAACAACTGGCCGCGGCTCACCACGGGCGATGACCAGCCCGAGCCTGGAACCGGCTGCTTCCAAATCACATTTTTCGTGGGTGACCACTCCAGGGGCAGATTCGTGGCGGTCGCGTGGCCCTGGCCGGTGGGACCACGAAACTCCGGCCACTCGTCGTCTGCGGCGCGCAGGCACGGTGTGCTGGCAGCCAGCAGCAGGATGGAGAATAGGAATGAGCGGAGGCGGTTGATCACGGTGATGCGCGCAAATCGTAGCAGAGCAATCGCAGCGGCTCGTCGCGAAATGTGCCGCGCGAGTTCTGACAAATATAGAGTAGCCCGCGCGAGATGACGGGCGGCGTCCACGTTTCGGTCGCCGCAAACAACCACGTGCGCGACAATTCCCGGTAGCCATCCGGCGAAAGATCCAGCCACAGCAGATGGCCGAATTCGCCAAGGCAGAGCGTGCGCCCGTCCACCATGAGCAGTGAAGCGCGGAAGATGCCGACCTTCATTTCGCGCACGCCTCTCTTCGCCTCGACCTTCTCCTCCCAAATCGGCTGCGTGCGCCAGACTTCCCTGCCGGTTGCCAATTCCACGCAAACCAGCTCGGCGTCCTGCGGCCCATGGCCGTCCACGCCGTAGAGATAGTCGCCCTTCGGAAGGGCCGACATGAAATGCAGGCCGAACTTCGGATTGGCCCAGACTTGTTTCGTGCTGCCGTCGGCGAGCACCTCCACCAGCGCCCCGCCCGCGCCGTAGCATTCCGAGACAAACACCTGGCGGCCTATAATTACTGGTGACGCGGCGTTGACCGACTCGTTGCGGTTGCCACGCCAGGGAAAGGTGAAGTCCACGTTTCCATTTGCCGGGTCGATGCACAGCAGCCCGCCCGTCGGCGGTTTGCTCTCGCCGCCGGCGAAAACGAATACGCGCCGGCGGCCGTGCATGGTGGCGGGGATGGGCGACGCATAACTCGGTCCCCACTCTCGGCCGGCACCCCAGATCATCCGGCCGGTGCGTGGATCAAATCCGGCCACACACGGCCCCCCCGGCGCGCCGACGTTGATGATGAGCGTGTCGCCCTCGACCAGCGGCGTGGAGCCGACGCCGAAGAAATTCTGCTCGACCTTGAACTCGGTGAGCAGGTTGCGTTGCCACCGGAGTTGCCCCGTCAACAAATCGAGGCAGTGCAGCTTGCCCTCGGCGCCGAAGGTGAACACGCGCCCATCCGCGATCACCGGGCTGGCGCGCGGGCCGGGATTGAATCCGTAACGATCGCGATAGCCGCTCTCGTATTTGAACTGCCAGTACCGCCGGCCGTCGACCGGGTGCAGGCAATCGACAACTTCGTGGTCGCCCACGCGATGAAACAGAATCAGCCGTTTGCCGGCGATCGCGGGGGCGGCGAACCCGTCGCCCTTTTTCATTTCCCAGACGGGGCGCAGCCCCTCCGCGGGGAACTCCTTCCGCAACCCGGTCTCGGGCGAAAATAGATTGTGGGTCGGCCCGAGAAACGACGGCCAGTCCGACGTCACCGCATGCGGCGACAAGGGTTTCGGCGGGGCGTGGAAAATGGCGTCCGGGTTTTTCTCCGCCGGGCGGACGGCAGCATCCGTCCTTTCCTCCAGCAATGGCGGCGCGGGATCCGCAAACGATTGCGCTGCCTGGACCGAAACGTGACTTGCGGCGAGGGCCCACGGAGTGCCGAGAACCAGGACCGCGCGACGGAGCGATGCCGGGATTCGCGAATCCAGCCGGGTAAGACCGCGTGGGTGGGCGGGCGCGTCCATGGGTGGGGCGCCTACAGAGTCCGAGGTCACGCTTCGCGGCGAGTGAAATTTGGCGTGGGGAAAATGGCGTATGTGGCTGCGAGCCCATCCGGCTGGAAGCGCGGGAGGCTGGGTCAACACTTCGCGGCTCGGAAGATTTGCGGCGCTCGAAGGCGCGACTGGCGACTCGTCACACGCCGGGGGTCAAACTACGTCGGACCCGAGTAGCGCCGTGTCTCCGACCGGCGGACTTCCGCGGAGGGATGGCGTCCGGTGTTTCGATTGCGACACGCCGCCGGTCGTAGACACCGCGCTGCTTCGAGCCAGCCGATGGCTCCGTTATACACAGATAAAGTCAGTTCTGAAGCTGTGCCCATCGGTAAAATCTGTGGCGGAACCGGTCTGAGGCAGTGCCGCGCTGTCGGATACACGCCCCCCCGCAAGCGGGCATAATGACGTTTAATCCGGCCCTGATTACATGACTCGAGCATGCAGCCGTTCCTTGAGCCGCCAGCACGTCCCTTTTAGCCCTCATCTTCCGTCGCGGCGATATGCCCCGACACCCGCCCATTTTTTTATATCGCTATGAACAACGACCTCAATCGACAAGACGTCCCCGGCGCCAGCATCGGGCAGCTGCCCGTCAAAATTCTTGGCATCTCCTGCAGTCCCCGCCGGGGCATGACCACGGCCAAGGCGGTGCAAGTGGCGCTCGATTCGGCGCGCACCGCTGATCCGCGGATCGTAACCGAGTTGATCGATTTGGGAGGGCTGGCCATCGCCGGTTGGTCGCCAAACCCGCCGCAAGATGATTTTCAGGCCATCCTGCCGAAGCTCCAGGATCCCGCCGTGGCGGGTCTCATCATCGGTTCGCCGGCCTACTACCGGGGCGCGAGCGCGTTGTGCAAGGCGTTCATCGAACGATGCGGTCCGTTGCGCGAACCGAAGATGCTGCTCGCCGACAAACCGGTGGGCGTCGTCGCCCTGGGTGGATTCCGCAACGGCGGCCACGAGCTGGTGATCGAACAGATTCAAGTGGCCATGCTCTGCTTCGGGATGCTGCCGGTGGGCGGCCGGGCTCCTGCGTTCCAAGGTGCGACCCTGCTTTCGACGAACGACGATATCAGCACCGACGAGATCGGGCTGACCACGGCCCGCCACACGGGGTTGCGCGTAGGGGAATTGGCAGTACGCCTCGCCGTCAAGACGACGTAGGTGCGCGTGAACTGGCAGGAAAATGATGGGTCGGAATTGTTCCGGCCCAAAATCTTCGTGCCTTCCCCTTGGCAAAATTCTTCCACTCGCTGGCGCTCGCAGCCACGGAGGTCCCGCGTTGCCGCTTTGTGCTTGCGCCCTGGAAACCGCGCTTGCGCCCGCGCGAGTGATCGGCGGAACTTTCCGGCCATCCAAATCGCCATGTTCCGTACTCGCGTGCTCCTTTCCGCGTTCCTTCTTGCCGGCTGCGCCGCGTTGGCTGCCGCGCCTGCGAAATCTCTGTCCACCGACTGGCCGGCCTGGCGCGGGCCCACGCGTGATGGCCACGCCACCGCGGGCCAGACCGTACCGTTGAAATGGAGCGAGACGGAAAACGTGGTGTGGCGCGCACCCGTTCGCGGCAAGGGCCACGGCTCACCCACCGTCGTGGGCAACCGCATTTATCTCGCCACCGCGGATGAGACCGCCGGCGAACAGGCCGTCGTCTGTTTCGATCGCGCGACCGGAAAACCCGTCTGGGATACCGTTATCCACCGCGGCAAACTCAATTCGGCCGGCCATCGCAACAACTCCCAGGCCTCGTCCACGGTGGCGTGGGACGGCGAGCGGCTCTACATCAATTTCCTCAACGATGAGGCGATACATACCACGGCGCTGGACACCTCGGGCAAGATCCTCTGGCGCCAGCGGGTGAGCGATTTCGTAATCCACCAAGGCTTTGGTTCGTCGCCTGTCGTGCACGAATCCGTGGTGCTCGTGACCGCCGATCACAAAGCGGGCGGCAAGGTCGCCGGCCTGGATAAGCGCACCGGACGGGTGGTGTGGCAGCAAGATCGGCCGCAGATTGCCAACTATGCCTCACCCGCGGTTCTCACGGCGGCGGGTCGCACGCAGGTCATCCTGGGCGGGTGCAACCTTGTCGTGAGTTTTGATCCACTCACCGGCCGGAAGCTCTGGGAGACCGCCGGCTCGACCGAGGAAACGGTGATTACCGCGGTGACCGATGGCCAGCGCGTGTTCGTCAGCGGCGGGTATCCAAAAAACCATGTCATGGCGATGGAGGCCGACGGTTCCGGCCGCATCACCTGGCAGAACGGCTCACGTCTGTACGTGCCTTCGATGATCGTGCGCGACGGCCATATCTTCGCCGTGCTCGACGCCGGCCAGGCGGTTTGCTGGAAAGCCGAGACCGGCGAGGAACTCTGGAAGGAAAAGGTGGACCGCGATTTCTATTCGTCTCCCGTGATGGTCGGCGATCGAATCTATGTGACGAACCTGCGGGGGGTGACGTCCGTGTTCGAGGCGACGCCCCGGCATTTCAAATTACTCGCGCAAAATGCACTGGGGGATGAAGCCTTCGCGTCGCCGTCGATTTGCGGCAATCGCGTGTACTTGCGTCACGCGAAAAAGGGCGATCCCCGCCAGGAGGCGCTGTGGTGTATTGGTGAGTGATGCGGACGGCGGAGAGCAGACGACCGACGGCGGATGACGGAGGGCGTTGTTTTGAAAATCGTCGCCAACGGGTTCGATGGTGATCCATTTTTTCACCGTGTGGGCTCGCAGCAAAGTTGAGCGGCAAAATCTCCGGCTGGCCTTGGTGCTGCTGGTGGTGATTGCTGCGCCCTCACTCGCCGCGGCCGCAGATTCGTCTTCCAGCCAGGCGGCACTCATCGCCTCGACCGAGCCGGGCTGGCCGCAGTTTCGTGGTCCGCGACGGGACGGCGTCAGCGACGAGCGCGGACTTTTGACGTCGTGGCCGGAGGAAGGGCCCAAACTGCTCTGGTCGGTCCGCGAAACCGGCCGCGGCTTTTCGTCACCGGTTTTTGGTGACGGCCGGCTCTACCTCACCGGCGACTTCGACGCGGACTTGCACGTGCTGGCGTTCGACCTCCACGGGAAACTCCTCTGGCGGGCAAGGAACGGGGCGGCCTGGCTGAACCAGTATCAGGGGGCGCGGGCTTCCGTGACCTACCATGGCGGCCGGGTCTACCACGAGAATGCCCATGGGCGCGTCGCGTGCATCGACGCGCGCAACGGGAAGGAAATCTGGTCGGTGAACCTTCTGGAGCGTTTTCGGGGCGAAAACATCACGTGGGGTTTGAGCGATTGCCTGCTGGTGGATGAACGCGCGGTGTACGCGACCGCCGGCGGACGCGACGCCCTGCTCGTGGCGCTGGACCGGCAAACCGGGGAGATGCTCTGGCGCAGCGATCCGTTGATCGATCCGGGTACGAAGGAGATTGAAAACGCCGGCTACGCTCCGCCGGTTTTGATCCGCTTTGCCGGTCGCCGGCTCATCGTGGGTTGCTCGTCCCGGAACTTGTTTTGTGCCGATGCCGAAACCGGGCAGATTCAGTGGACGCGACCGCGGCCAACCTCGTACTCCGTCCTGGCCATGACCCCGGTGCTGGTGGGCGACGCGGTGTTCATGACGGCGCCGTTTGGCCCGCCGGGCGCGCTTCACCGGTTGCTCGCGCCGGCGCAACCGGGCGGCAAGATCGGGGTGGAGGACGCGTGGACGACAACCCTGGATACGTGTCAGGGGGGCGTGGTTTACGCCGGCGGCCGGCTGCTCGGCGCGTATTATCCGCGCAACGCGGGTTGGGCGGCCGTCGACCCGGCAACGGGCCGGATTCTCTACGAGACCACGGAAGTGGCCAAAGGCGCCGGCACCTTCGCCGACGGCCGGCTCTACGCGTTGAGTGTCGACGGCTGGATGTTCCTGCTGGAGCCCACGTCCGCGCGATTCGAGGTCCGGGGCCGGTTTCGGCTGGCAAACGCCCGCGATCGCGACGCTTGGGCGCACCCGGTGATTTACGACGGCGGGCTGTATCTGCGTTATCACGACACGCTTCATTGCTACGACATCCGAAAGCCGTGAGGCAGGCACGGTGCGAAAGTGCACCCGTCTCCGACTGGCGTTTGGCGTGACCGCGCCAGTGTTGCTCCCTGATCCCACGCAGGCCAGCCCTGCGCTTGCCCCACAAATTCGCTACCGCGTATGGCGTCACGCCAAGGGCGCGGTTGACGGGAAGGGCGACTTTCCAGTCGCCCGAGACCGGTCGACCGAACGTA
>JBBRCR010000065.1:0-23332 GCA_038204695.1 Opitutales bacterium
GCCGGAGCGGACGTCGCAGAATGGTTTTCCGGCCCGCACTCCCACCGTGCCGCAGCCGGACTCCGTGGCGAGGAAGCAGTGGAAATCACCGCCCACCGCAGGCGACAAGTAGAGCGCTTTATCGACTGCATCATAGCGCGCTCCGCTGAGCCCCTGCAGCAGCGCGTAAGACGACAACGCCCGCGCATACCAGTGGCCGCATTCGTATTCGTCGAACGGATTGCGCACCTCACCGTCGTAGCGATCGCGGCAGGCGCGAACGATCGCCAGCCCCTCCTCGACCGCGCCGATGAGCATCAGGTGCGATGCGACCTGATATTCGATCCCGGTCCACACCTCGTTCGAATAGACAAACGGCAACGAGAGCGCGCCGCCTTTGGGCCACGTGCAGAGCAGCAGGCCGCCCTCGCTGCCCGCGGCGTAACTCGGACGCTGGGGGTTCGGATGGGCCGAGAGATCCTCTTTCAGGTTGTGCCGATGCACCGCCAGCAAGTGGCTGCGGACCTGGGCCGGGTCCAGCACCTCGCCCACTCCGCAGACGCGGGCGAGCCATTCGCCGAGCACGCCGTCCGAGAGGCAGCCGCTGCCGTATTGATATTTTGGACCTTCCTTTTCCAGGAGGGCCACCGCCTCGGGCGAGTAGCCGCCCTGGAGCGCCTGAGTCGTCTGCGGATTGTCGGCCTTCAGCGTCTTCCACTCGATTTTCTGGATGAAATAATCGCCGTCGAAGAGCTCCTTCGCCATGCGCTGGCGGCCCCGTTGAACGAGTTCATCATAACTTGTCACATCGTCACCGAGCGCCCGGCCCATCACCGCCGCCGCCTGCAACGCGCCGAGATAGATGCTCGTGCACATCCCGTCGGGTCCCCAGAACTCGATGTCATAGGTGTTGTGGTGCGGCTCCTCGAGCCAGCCCTTGCGCGCCGGGTCCCACGTCGTGATGCAATAATCCAGACTCTGACGCACGCGTGGCCACAACCCGCGGAGCCACGCGGTATCTCCGCTGATCCGCCAGTCGCGGTGCATCTTCAGAATACCGCCGAGTTGCCCATCGGCCGCGGCATGAAACGTGTGCGCCGTCGTGCGGATCGGCAGCGGCACCCGGAAGTTCTGGTGTCCGCGCTCATCCTGCCGCGGGCCGAAGTCCGTTTCGCGCAAGCCGCGTTCGAGCGCGGGAAACAGATGGGCGATCGCCTGGGCATAGTTCCACACGTGAGTGCAGGTGCCCGCGCAGCAGCCACTGTCGTCGTTGCACCCCTCCCACGCCCAGAGCCGGCCGTCGGTCTGGCGCAGGATCGTGGGGGATTTGAGAATCGTGAGATTCGCGGCCACCGCCTCGTTCACCTCGGGCGGCAGCGTCGAGTCATGGAAGCACCGCGCGAACGTCTCGGAACGCTGGCGTAATTCCGCATAATCGCGCCCCCACGCTTCAGCCACCGCCGCCACATCCGCGAACCGCCCCGCGTACCACGGCCGATGCGGTTCAAGCGCCGCGAGTTCCCCGGCGCTCTTGCGGGCGAGATCGGTGCCCACGCGCAGATTGCTGCGCGGCACGTGCCACGCGAGCCGCACGACGATCGTTTTCGAAGCCCCCGCGGCGAGCGCGAAGGGCACAAACAAAGAACCGCCCGGCGACGGTGCGCCTTGGGTCAGAGCAGGACGTTCGACGCACGTGCCGGCTTCGACGTCTTTCCACGCCATGGTGAGCGGATCAAACCAGCCGCCGCGGAACCAGGCGTGATTCACGCACACCGCGGGGTCCCCCGTTGTCACGGAGAACTCGCCCGCATCCCACGGCTTGTCGGCTGCGCCGGCGCCCCACAACACGAAGCCGCCCGGCAGCGCCCGCACCGCATTCCGCGGATTCCTGGCGACGGCCATCAGATTTTTCGCGTGATAGGAGAACACCGCTTCAACCGAAGCCGCGCCGTTATTCGTGAAGCGGTATTCCAGAGCGGCCACCGGCCAGCTCGAGCTGTCCGCATCGCCCGGCGTGAACGGACTCCATCCCGTCAATTCGACCTGCAACGGCACGTGCTCGTCCTGCAACGTAACCGTCGCAAAGGGAAACCGGGCGGCGAATTCGGCGCGCGCGAAACGCGGCAGCCCAAACGACGATCCCGCGGCACCACGCGCGGCGCCGCTTCGGCCAAACAATTTCCAGGACGGCACGGGCCCTTCCAGCACGCGCGCCACCGGCGCCGCACTCCGCACGGCAAGCGCAGCGAACATACATGGCTCGTTGAACACGTCCGGTTGATGGCGAATGGACACGTGCGAAATCGCGCCAGTCCCTTCGAGACAGATCATGCCCGCCCCGAGCCCGCCGAGCGGAAAGGCGATTCGGCTGAGCTGCGCGCCCGCGTACGGCGCATTGAAGTCACGCCTCCGAAGCGGTGGGCTCGAGGTCCCTGGCACCCGGGTCGGGGTTGCGCCGGCGACCGGCGGCGTCAGCCCCAGCGCGCCGAGGGTTCCCGCGGCCGCCGCGGAGAACTGCAGGAAACGGCGCCGCGGCAGACCGCAATCGGACGGAGAGCCCTCCGCAACTTCGCGCTTCACCAAGGGTTGGTTGCTCATAATGAAAAGTCATTCCGGCTCCGGCCCCTCGTGTATTTGAGTATCCGCTACGCGGCGTTGGTCGGATCAAAAAGTTCCCCGCAGCCCAAAGGTCCAGAGTACGCCATACTCCTGGCGGCTGCGAAACTGCGCGTGGGGTGGCGTGCTCGGGCCGGCAATTTCCATGTCCTCGGGTGCACCGCGGAGGTTGCGGATGTTGGCGAAGGCCGAAACCTGCCGCCAGAGTCTCACATCGCCCATCACGTCGACGAAAAGGCGCTTCGAGGCCCAGTTATAGGTGCCCGGCTCAATGCTCGAACCGGCGGCCACTTCGGCCCGCCGCTGGCGGCCGCGGTAATTCCAGTTCACGCGCAGGTTGTAGCGCTCACGCGCGAGGCTCACCCCCCAGCTGCCACTGCGCGGAATTGAATTCGCGCCGGTGAAGCTGCCGAGGTTCGGTCCGGTCACCCGCTGCGCCGTCCCATTCGCAAACACCTGGAGCCCCCGCGCCCAGTGCGGCAGAAACGTGAGGGCCTGCCGGTAGCTGAAATCGAGACCCTGCATGCGCACGATGCCCTCCACATTGTACTGCGTGGACACGTCGAACCGATCGTAGGTCGCCGGGTCGAGCCCATACAGCGCCAGAAACTCCGGCGTGGCATCGAAAGCGGTGCCGGCAAACAGGTTTTCGAAATCGCGTCGGAATGCGCCCACCGAGATCTGCCCGACGCCCTCGAAATAATATTCGAAGCGCACATTCGTCGTCCGCGCGCTCCACGCCTTGATGCCGGCATTGTTAATCGTGATCCGGTTGTTCGCGGCCGGCGCGAGCGTCGTGTCCGGCAACGTGACGCCGCCCGCATACTGGTTGAAGTCCGGCCGGCCAATCGAATGGTAGTACGCGGCGCGCGCGATCAGGTTCTCGCGAACCTGGAAGGCAGCATTAAGGCTCGGGAACAGGCGAAGGTACTCCTTCTCGGCCGTGAGCCCGCGCTCGAGGAAGGTGAGCTGCGATGCGGCCAGCGTATTTGGAGGCACGATGGTCAGTGGTCGTCCATTGGCGCCCAGGATCGGCGCGCCGCTGGTATCGCGCTGAAAATTCCGGGTCGGGTCGTTGAGCGGCCCCTGCGCCTCGACGTTGGTCTGTTCGGCCCGCACGCCGGCGATCAGCTTGAGCCGGCGGTCGATGAACTGGGCGTCGCCGCGCAGATACGCGGCGGAGACGAGTTCCGAGGCGTGTTTCGAGGCGGTGACCCCGGAGCGATATTGCGCATTCAGATCGGGAATAAAATGCGCCGGGTTGTCCTGATAATAGGTCCAAAGCTGCTCGTTGCTGACGTATTGAATTTTCGGATAACCATAGGGGGCCGTGCGCTGCGAGAAGCTCGCGTCGAGAAAGGGCGCCGCACTGTCGTCGCTCGTGCCAGCGGGCGTCGTGCTCGGGCGGCCGTCCCGACCGACGAAATTCGCCGTCAGGGAGCTGCCGCGGTTGTCGCGGATGGTCTCGCGGAAATCGAGCCCGCCCTTCAGCGTCAACGGCACCCGCCAGGCGAAGTCGCGCCGGCCATTGGCATAGGCGCCGAGTTGCGTGTCGGTGACCTTGCGCGGGTTGGTAACCGTCGTCGTGGTGAGCGCGTAGTTGGCCAGATTATACGGATCGAGCGGCGCACCCGTGCTGCCATCGGTCACGGTGATGGCACGCGGGCGGAGATAAAAAATGTCGTCGAACGAGACCGTCACCCCGGAGCGCTGGGCTTCGGTGGCATTCAGGAAGCCATTGGCATAGTCGCGGTTGAAGGAGAGGGCGCGCGAGGCGCCGAGCCCCGCTTCGGTTTTCCAAATCAAGCCGTCATGCCGCCAGACGAAGGTCGGGGTGAAATTGCGGTTCACGCGGTTGCGGCCGGTACGCGCGAGCACGAGGCTGCCGGCGGCGGCCGCCCCGTGGGTATACGTGGTCGTGAAATTGCCGGGGAGCACGCGGTTCACGTTGAAGGTGAGGCTGCGCAGAATATTCGTCTCGTCGTAAGAGGAGTATTGAAACGAGAACGACACGCGATCGTTCGGGGTCACCTTGTAGTCGACCGTCGCGCCAAACGATTTTTGCGTCTGGTTCTTCGGCCGGTCGCTGACGAGCACCGAAGAGAGATAGGGCTGGTCGGGCGACGTGTGCGGAAACGCATTGCCGTTGGTCGCGGACGTCGCGCCGCGCCAGGTGTTGGTGATGAGGGAGCCCTCGACATATTGCGTCGAGTGCCCGCCCGACACGGTGAACCCGAAACGTTTGTTGACGGGCGCGATGTAGGAGAAGTCGAAGCCGGGATGGACTTTTCGGGTGGGCTTACCGAGCGGCCCGGGCGTCTGGTTGAAGTCGCGCGCGTTGTCGCGCAGACCAAGATAAACGCTGCCCGTGAAAACCCGTCGCGAGCGCTCGAACGCGCTGCGCGGAACCAGGTTGACGGAACCCGCGAGCGCCGCGCCCTGCGACTCCGGCGTGGGCGAAAACGAGACCTCGATGCGCGAGAGATTGTTGGTCGAGGCGAAACCCGCCTGCACGGAGCGTGAGGTGCCGGTGCCCTCGGCCGCGGCCAGGTTGAAGCCGTCGACCGTGACGGGCACGTTGGCCGACGGCACACCGTTGAGGGAAATTTCGAGCGCATTGCCACCGGCGTAGTCGATGGTGACGCCGGGTAGAAATTTCAGGAACTCCGCGACATTGCCCTCGGCCACGTGGCCAAACTCGTCCGCCGAGACGACATTCTTGATGTTCGCGGCGAAGCGCTGCTCGTTGATCGCGATGGCGGCGCCGGTCATCTCGCGCGAAGCGCCCACGACGAATTCAGAAAGGATCACCGGGGCAGCGTCCCCGGCGGTTCCAGGCCGCAGCGCGAGGGCCGACAACGCGATGTCGTGCTGCACGGTCTCACCCCCACGCACGGTGACGGTGCTGGTTTGCGTGGTGAGGCCGGTGAAAAACACCTTTATCTGCACGGTGCCGGCGGGCACGGGCGCCAGTCGATAATTGCCGCCGGCGGTGGTGAGCGTTTCGAGCCCGGTGCCTTCGACGGATACGCGCGCCTTTTCGAGATACTCGCCGGTGGCCGGATGGGAGACGCGGCCTTCGATGGTGCCGCTCGCGGCGGATTGAGCCAACGCCGGGTGAAAGAAAGCGGCTTGCCCCATGGCCAGGGCGGCAAGCATCAGACCGGATGGAAACCGCAGGGGTGTCTTCATGAGATGGCAGCGAGTTTCATGGGTCGATCACGCGCAACGAAAACCCGGCCCAGTTGAAGTTCACGTTGAAGAAGCTGGTGGCCTGCACGACAACCTCGTTGGGCCCAGCGCGGAGCGAGACCGGAAACCGGTGCGTCGCAAAGCCGGAGTTGCTCGCGCCACGATAGGCCTCCTTTCCGTTCACGAGCACACGGATGGGGTCATCATGACTGAGTTGGAACGTCACCTGCCGCGCAGAGGAACTCGGCATGTGGCGGCGGGCGAGGAACGCGTGTCCCATCCCACCGAGCTCAATCTCACTCTTGATGCGGGTGCCGTGCCGAGCGAGATAGGTGAAATCGAGCATCGGGCCGACCGTGCGCTGGGTCACCCAGCCGCTTTGGAAGCTCTCTTTGACGCAGCGACATTCGAATTGCCTCCCGGCATCGAGCTCAGTGGTCGCCGGCAGCACGGCCCAGAAATCACCGGTCGGCCGGTTCTCCGGATCGAGCGGCAGCGGCACCGGCCCGAAGCAGTCCCAGTCCACGTTGAGCGGATTGGCGGAATCGGCCACGCTCGTGTCCTCCGGCCCGGCTTGATACCAATAGGCAACGCTGCGGGTCGCCAGATCCGGATAAGTGCCCCAGTAGAGACTCAGGCTGTTTTTGAACGGGTAGGGGTTCTCGAAATGATGACGGTAGCGGCCCTCCTCGTTCGTGCCCGCAACGGCAAAGGGGTGGTGCGCCCCGCGTCCAAACCACGCAAACGTGAAGTAGTCCTCGCCGTTGATGCCGTGCAGAAAGGCCGGCGCGTCGCTCTCGCCGTCGAGCACGGCGAAGTCGCCGCCACCGTGATCGTGGCCAGTATTATATAGCGCCATTCCCAGCCACTGCCCGCGCCCGCGAGTATATAGCACTTGGTGCTGCCGGTAGCCGGTAGTCCGTGGCGTGGTCTGGCCCAGGGCGTGAAAATAGCCCCACGTCGGCTCAAAGCGCGGCACGGTTTCCAGGTCGCCCTCGAAGGTCGCATGGACCGGCCGGTCGGTGCGATTCAGCAGCTCGAACGTCACCGACTTCGCGAATGGCATGGGCAAATAACATGTCCGCCCACCCGTCGCAGGATCGGTGTCGAGGCTTGCCCCGCGGAACGGACCGAAGAAATCCGCCACCGTGGCACGAACCGCCGCCGTCGGAGCCGCGTCGGTGGTGATCTCGAGATCCAATTGCGCGTGGTCGGTCAATGGCGCGTCGGTCTTTATGGCCCAGCGCCGGACAATGGCCGGGCCCGTGAGTGCCGCGAGCGTGCGCCGGGCACCGGGCGGAAAGAGCACTTCGCGTTTCACCGTGCTGGTGCGGAGTGTGGCTCGCGATGGCGGAATATCAGACGCATTTTTGCCGGTCCGATAATCAATTTGGTAGAAAATCAGCCATGTCGGCTCGAGGGTCACCATGTCGAGGCGCAGATGTTGCTCGAATGAGACCGGCCGGAAGTAGTTCCTCGCATTAATGCTGCCGATGAAACCGGGCACCGGCACCGGCGCGGGCTGTAGCGCCTGCGCGCGCGCGATCAGCTCGTCCAGAGTGCCGGTAAGCGCCGGCTGCGCCGCGTCATCCACGTAGAACTCGAGCCGGTGATTCCCTTTCTCCGCGCGCCACGTGCTCCAGAGGTGGCGCACACTGCCGGGCCCGTCCACCTCGAGCAGCGTGAGCCGCTGGCCCGGAGCCGTGTAGGCGCCCAAGCGCCGATCGGGGCCTTCCACAAAGCTGTTCTTGCCGGGCCGATAGTCACGGAGCACGTGGACGTCGCGAAGGTAGAACGCGCGCAGTTGGTGGAGATCGGCCGCCGCCGCCGACGTCACCTGGCCGGCTTCCGCTCCACCACACGGCAGGGCGGCCAACACAGCGGTGAGACAGACCCATATCGAGACCACGTGGCGGCGTACGGCGCGTTGCATCGTGCCGCAGCTTGGGCACGGCGGCGGTCAAACTCAAGGACGGCGGACACCGCCGGGGGGCAGACCTGCATGGATGGCCCGCCCGGCTGTGGAACGTCTGCGCGCGGTCAGCCGGCGGGTAAACCTCGGGTCAGGCTGCGATACCGCCCGCCTTCAGCTCGCGGGCTCGGCCAGCCGCAGGAGCTTTGAACTGATCACAAGGCCAGCCTGCTGCGCAGCCGCGTGATTGATTCGAAAGCGGACCCGGGAGCGATCCGTCACGAACTCAATCATGCCGCCCAGCGACACAAATCCGCTGACACTCGCCACGGTCAACGTGCTGCTCCCTTTCAGGCGGGCGATCACC
This sequence comes from Opitutales bacterium, assembly GCA_038204695.1. Taxonomy (GTDB): domain Bacteria; phylum Verrucomicrobiota; class Verrucomicrobiia; order Opitutales; family Opitutaceae; genus ER46. Next base: position 8,067 of record JBBRCR010000065.1, read on the forward strand.
TGCCGCATGCGCCGGCGTTCGGAGTCGCTGACAAACAGGATGTGGCAACCGCCGATTTCTCCGCCGGCTGGAATGCGACGCACCCGGAAGGGTCGGCCGCGGACGGACTCACCCACCAGGATGTCCTCCAGCGCGGAGCGGAACGGATCCGTCCCATAAACGCCGATGACAATCGGTGACGAGTCCGTCTTGAAAGCGGTCGCGGGCCATTCGACGAACGAGGCGAAATTGAGCAGGAACGCCGCTTGGACCTGCACCTCACTGACGGGTGCACCACGCGCGATTGGTTCATCGGCGCGCAGCCGTGCCATGCCCGCCGGCAGCAACAGCGCAGCCATCAGCCAAACACCAACTCCGCGACTATGGGTCAGAAGCGCCATGTGATTCGCGCGTGCACGCTGCGCTCGATCTCACGCCGGTTGTTCGCCGGACCGGTTTCGGCGTGCGCCTTGTCCAGCAGGCTGGTGCCGATCACCGAAATCTCCCAGCCGCGCTCGCTCACCCAACCGATCCGCGCGTCTAGTTCTGTATAGGCGGGAACGTTTGTCTGCACGCGGGCCGCCAGCGTCGGCAGCGGACTCACATAGCGGAGGCCCCCGTCGAATTCCCAATTCCCCGGCAAGTCGCACGAAACGCGCAGGTGTGCCTGGTGCTCCGGGTCCGCCGCCTCCACTTTTCCGCCGTTTAGATCGCGACTCCATGGTTTCAGCTCGAAATCTTTTTTCAGCAGGATGTAACCGAGACTCCAGTTCGCCCGCTCGCTGACTTGGTGGCGAAACGAGAACTCCGCGCCATAGGTGCGACCATCGAGCCCGTTCCTGAACGAGAGCGGCACGGGCTGCTCCAACGTTCGCAAGCCTTCGTAATCGTGAACATAGCCGGTCAGGGAGACGGAAGTGCCGGCGAACAGTCGGCCGCGCCAGCCAAGCTCGTACGCGTGCAAGGTCTCGGACCCGAACCTTGCGCCCCCCGCGGCGACAAACGGCGGCTGTGGCGGTATGTACAAATCGCGATCCACCCGCGAGGGCGTCCGGACCGCGCGCGAAACCGCCGTCCAGATCGTCTGCTGCGGCGCAATCAACCACGCCAGCCGCGCGCTGGGCTGATGGTCGGAGCCGCTGTAATTGTTATGTTCATACTTTATGCCGAGCGCCAGCCGCAGCCGGCCGGGCACCAGGTCGAACTCGTCATGCACGAACGCAGTGGAGAGCCGGTGGATGAACTTCGCCGGAATAAAGGCCTGGGTCGGCAGATTGCGGACTTCGTCATCGCTCACCCGGTGCCCCACTCCCCAGACCAACCTCTGCCGGCCGCCGCCCAGAAGGGTTTCGTGCTGCACGTCGATGTCCACCATGTCCAACCGGTCCGCAAATGTCGTGGGCGCGCCCCGACGCGCGGAGTCATAGAATGCCTGCGCAATGACCTTCGAGTCCGGCGACACCGGCAGCGTCCACCGCGCCTGAAGATCGCCCCCATTGAACTCGCCCCGCGCCGAGGTGCGCTGCTCAATCCAGCCGTGGTAAAAATCGCCCGAGAGCGTCAGATCCGAGCGATCGAAGAGCCTCGAATCGGTCCGAAATCCGGTCTGGCTGAACACCCAGCGGTTCTGGGCGTCATCCCCGTTTGGCCGGATCCTGCCGTCGTAATCCAGGTGCTTCGCATAGACCCGGTAATGCCCCGACGAGCCCAGCGTGCCACCGTAGCGCAAGCCGGCCAGCGCGCGCTCCTCGAGTCCGGCGCCCATATATATCAATCCGCCCTGCGTCTCCGCGGCGCTCTTGGTTAGAATGTTGATCACCCCGTTGACGGCATTGGCGCCCCACGTCGATCCACCGGGTCCGCTGATCACTTCGATTCGATCGATGTCCGGCAGGAAGACGTCCCGCTGATCCCAATACGTGCCTGTGACGAGCGGCGAATACACCGTCCGCCCGTCAATCATCACCAGCAGCTTGTTGCTCGTGCCGCCGGTGGTGTTCGTGCCGCGGGCCCCAATGTTCCAGTAGCTCGTGCTCAATTGGTGGGCATGCAGGTTGGACGCCAGCCGCAGCGCCTGCGGCAGGGTCGCCGCGCCGGCGCGCCGGATCTCCTCCCCCGTGATCACCTGAATGCCCGAGGCCGCCTCGGAGAGTTTCTCCGCGTGCCGTGATACCGACACCACCTCGACCTGCATCAATTCTTCGAGCGTGAGCTTTTTCAAGATGCTGGGGCCCGCCGCGCGCAGCGTGCTCCCGGCGCCGGCCAACGAGGCCCCCATCACCAAACCGAGCACGACCACTCCCGGGCGAAAGAGGCGAGAACTCCAGCGATGCGGACGAGAGCGTGAAGCGATCATGGCGGCACGGCAGGTTTGGTTACGAGGCCGACCGGCGGCGCAACGCCGTGCGCAGGCGCAGGTCCGACTCCAATTGAGGGGCAATCGAGTTGAAGGTCAGCCAGTACGCCTTGATGGCCTCGACCACCGGCATGAGGTCGTTCGGGTCCGATGGTTTGACGAGGTAGGAATTCGCGCCAAGCGCGTACGCCTCGTGCATGTCGAGCACGTCAACCGAAGAGGTCAGGACAATGACGACGATATTCTGGGTTTCCGGCCGTTCCCGCATCCATTTCAGGACCTCGAGTCCGTGCTTCACCGGCAGGTTCAAGTCCAACACGATAAGCCCGGGCAAAGGGTGCGCATTGCGATCGGCGTATTCGCCCGCGCCGGCGAGAAAATTGATCGCCTCCTGGCCGTCGCGCACGAGCCGCAGCGGATGGGAGACGCCCGCCTTCTTCAGGGCGCGCTCGAAAAAGAAGGCGTCGCTCTCTTCATCCTCCACCAGGAGGAGCAGATAGGAACCGGGTGCTTTCATGCCTCCTCCCCTTTCAATTCCACCCAGAAGCGGCTGCCGCGCCCCTCCTCGGACTCGACCCCCAGGCGCCCACCCATGCGTTCCACCGCCTTGCGCACGATGGCGAGACCCATGCCCGTGCCTTCGTATAGTTCCGGGCGGTGGAGTCGTTGAAACATCGAGAAGAGGCGATGCTGTGAGCTCCGGGGGATTCCAATCCCGTTGTCCGTGACGGACAGCCGAACCCACTTGGTGGAACCGTTCGGACCATCAAAACATTCGGCCGAGATCCTCACCTCCGGCGTCGTGCCCGGTTTCACAAACTTCACGGCGTTACCCAGCAGATTGGACACGACTTGCGTCAAAGCGGCCGTGTTCGCCCACACCGGCGGCAGGGGGTGGTCGCATTGGATCCTGGCGCTGGCGGGTTGCAGATTGGGATAGGTAGCGATGATCTCCTCGATCAGGGCGGTCGTATCCAGATATTCCATATTCAGCTCCCGCCGCACGATGCGGCTGTAGTTCAAGACGTCCTGGATCAGGTGATCCAGCCGCCCGGCCGAGCCGACGATCCGGCGCAGGTGGGACTTTCCTTCCTCGTCGAGACCCGCGGCATGTTCTTCCAGCAGGAGCCGCGAGAATCCCTGCATGCTGCGCAGCGGCGCGCGCATGTCATGCGCCATGCTGTACGAGAATGCTTCCAGTTCACCGATCACTTCCTGCATTCGCGCCGTCCGTTCCTGCACGGTTGCCTCGAGCGAGTGGTTTTGCCGCTCCAGGGCGGCATGGGCCTGGGCCAGCGAGGCCTCCATGCGTTTGCGCTCCGTCATGTCGAGGACGAGTACAAACACGCCCTGTACGCGGCCGTCACTCTGGCGATGCGGTATATAATGCGCGTGGATCCAGCGGACGGCCTCTTCCCGGTACGGCGCCTCAACCTCGAACTCGACCGTTTCACCGCTGCACGCGCGGTCGAAGTGGGGCTTGAGCCGGGTGAAGGTGGGTTCGCCGAGCACCTCGCTCATCGTGCGACCAATGACTTGATCCTGGGCGAGGCCAAACCAGATTTCGTACTGCCGGTTCACAAACCGGTAGCGGCCGTCGGAACCGATGTAGGAGATCAGCCCCGGCGTCGCATCCGTAATCAATCGGAGTTGCTGCTCGGTGCGCCGCGTGGTCTCCATTTCCGCCGCGAGCCGCGCATGTCCCGCCTGCGTCTCACCCACCATTTCGTTGAAGGCCAGCGCCAGGGTCGCCAGTTCAAATGTATCCGGCACCGCGGCCCGGACGGCGTAATCCTTGTCGTGGCCAATCTGTACGGCGTTTCGAGCCAGCGCGAGAATCGGGTCGGTAATCTTCTGCTGGAGCAGCTGCCCAATGAGGACGGCCACCGCAATACACGCCACCAGGACGCCGAGCGCACCCACCGTGTAAGTTCGCATGCCGGCATACCATGGTCCGAGGTCCCATCGGATGCATAGCGTGCCAAACAGCCGCCCTCCCTCCGAGACCGGGTAATACATCAGCAGCCGGCCCTCCTCGCGATGCAGTCCATTCCCCGGCCCCGGGTCGGGGAGCGGCTGCCGGGTGTCCGGCGTACGGTAGACTGCAAACGGTTCCCCGTTGCGGTCGAACACCACCGCCGCCTTGACCGCAGGCTCGCCTTGCAGAGCAGCCAGGATTCGCGTCGCGTCTTCCTTGCTCAGAAAAGCAAGGGGGGAGGCAACGTTTTGCGCAACGAGGACCGCGAGGGTGCGCAATCGCTGCTCGTTGTCGCCCAGGGAGGCATGCCACTGGAGGGAAACGAACACGGCACAGCTGAGCGCCACTGCGATCACCGTGGGAAGCAGCACCGCCGATCGGAGACGCTGACGAATGGATTTGCGCGTAGCGATGGTGGGATCGAGCTGCTGATTTGTGGGGACCAGGCAACCGGGTTGTTGATAAAATTCCGGGTGGCTCCGGCAATGAGAATTCCTGCATTCCTTTAATTAAAAATATTGCCACCGAATTCGCCCCACGTCCGCGTGTATAGGGAATTTTCCGGCGCCTTTATACGCAATCGCACCAGCCCCCGGGCGGGCGGGCCGTGCCCACGCGAAGGTGCCGCCCGCCAAGGTGCGCGCCGGGGTCGCTGGACCGGCGCGCGCTATATATTAACGCTTATATGGCGGAGGTTTTCCGGCGGCGGGCGGAGCCAAGCTGGCTCCCGCGAAGGCGCGAAGGGTTCAGCCGAAGTTCACGACACCCTCGTTTTCCGGGCGCAAATCCCCTCACGCCCCGAAACCAATCAGTCAGTCCTTCCGACTTCGCGGTCTTCGTGCCTTCGCGTGCGCCCCGTATTTGTACGGGGCGCTATGCGCCCGCAAGCGCGCGCCTTTCCACTCGCCGGCACTCGCGGCCACGACACGCTTACGCCCTCGTCATTGAGGAATGCATGCAGCAAAACATCAGCCTTTGTGTCAAAAAATCCGCCCTTTGGTTGCGGCGGAGTCGCGATGCGAAAAATTTCCCTCTTAATCACCATGATGCCAATCAATCCACGCCTCGTTAACCGCTTTTCACCTGTGCACATTCTTCGCCTGGCGCCCGGGTTGCTTGCCCTCCTGGGACCGAACCTGTCCGCGCAAGTGGCCCCGTCCGCCTCATCTTCCACCGGGGCAGCGGCCGAGGCGCCCGTCCAGCTCTCGGTGTTCGAAGTCTCCGCCACCGCGGATGTGGGTTATCAGGCCGGCAACACCACGTCCGGGAGCCGGTTGAATTCGAGCCTCAAAGACACGGCTGCCGCGGTCATGGTCTTCACGCCGGAATTCATGTCCGACTTCAGTGCCACGGGTCTGGCCGACATCATTGGCTATGCGCCCAACATGCAGGTGGACATGCTCGATACCGCCGCCGATGCGAGTCCCCAGTTCATCGGTGGCAGTGATTTGACGGATACGCGGATTCGGGTGCGCGGGCTCTCGGCCAGCACGGCGCTGGATTTTTTCGAGACCAGCATTGCGATCGACAATTACAACACCGAGCGCCTCGAGCTCTCCAGCGGCCCGAATTCCATTCTCTTCGGTTTCGGGCAGTCCGGCGGTCTCGTGAATATCATGACGAAAAGCGCCAACCTGAACCGCAACCGCACCGCCGTGCGTACGCAGTTTGGCGAGTGGAATTTCGCGCGCTACGAACTCGACCACAATCATGTCCTCATCAAGGACAAGCTGGCCGTGCGGCTGAACGGGCTCCAGCAGTGGGGCGACGGCTGGCGCCAGCATGAGTTCAATGACAGCAGTCGCGGTGCGATTTCGCTGCGCGCGGCGCCGTGGCGGAAAACCACGCTCGTGGCCGGTTACGAGAACGGTGAAATGAATGCCAGCGTGGCCCGCCCCTTGAACGCGTTCGACAACCTCGCCCTCTGGCAGGCCAGCGGGGCGCCGCTCAAGGCCGACGCGGCGTGGACCACCGCCGACCGCGCCTTCGGCATCAACCGCCGCACGGCCGTGCGCAATACGTTTGTGACCGGAACGGACGGCGGGGCGCCGTTTGTCCTGACCACGAGCAACGTCGCGAACTTCCGCCTCCTCGAAAGCACCTTCGAGAACAACAACATCAATTCGACGAGCCAGGCCGGTCTCACGCTCACCCCTCGGCAGCAATTTCCGTTTGATTATAACAGCTACGGTCCCGGTGCCACCCGCGACACGAATTTCGATCGTCTGGTCGCGCGGCTGGAACAACGCGTGACTGAAACATTCAGCGTCGAGCTGGCCTACAACCGCGAATATACCAGCCAGCTCGTGCACGCGCCGAGCGGCAACCAGGTGCAGTTCGGCGGTGATCCCAATATTGTCATTCCGAATCCAGATGGGTCGGCGACGCCGATCCCCAATGCGCGCGCCGGTGACCTTTACGTGGAAGGCCGGTGGACGGGCGATCGCGGCGAAACGAGGAACGAGGTCATCCGCGGCTCCGCCGCCTGGCAGGTGAATCTCGGCAAATTCGGCCTGCACAAGCTCGCCGCCCTCGGAGAACACGGCGTGTATCGGGCGTTTCGCTATCCCCAGTCTGAAATCCTCGTCGACGATAACAACGTGCCGATCGGAAATGCCGCGCAGCCGGAGATCGCGGCCAACCAGCTCTGGCGGCGCCAATACGTCACGGAAGGCAACTACTCGACCTACTATCCCGGAAGTCCGCTCGAGCCGGTCACCGTGATCCGCAATGGGCGGACCTACCACAACAGGTATGTCGACAGCAGCATCGCCGGCGGCGACATCGAACGCACCATGAACACGGTGCAGGCCGCCACCCAGAGTTCTTTCCTGGATGGCCGGCTCATCTTCACCGGCGGCATTCGCTGGGACCGCATCAAGCTGGACCAGTACGGCGACACCCGCCTGACCGCGACGCATCCCGACGTGGTGTCGGGTCGCAAGCTTTTGAATACGGTCACGTTCACCGACGAAATCGAAGACACCAACCGCTTCGATCCCGTCACGGGCACGGTGGGCGCGGTGTATCATGCGTCGAAGCTGTTTTCGGTTTTCTACAATCGGGCCAACAACAACGGTCAGCCGAAGTTGAACGTCCGCGTGCTGCCCGATGAAACGCTCCCCGAACCGAGCACCGGCGAGAGCGACGATTACGGCGTCATGGTGAACCTGCTCGACGGCAAGGTTTTCATGCGGCTCACGGCGTACGAGACGACCCAGCGGAAAACCGCGGGCGGCACCTTCGCCATCGGCCTGAATTCGGGCGAAAACAACCTGGTCGCCCCGAGTACCCGAATATTGGAGACGCTGCTCGCCAACAACCGCATCGACCAGGCCGCTTACAATGAACACGTGATCGGGGATGAGGCGAACCTCTCCGGCACCTCCGACGTGCGCAACAGCGGCTACGAACTTTCCACCTGGCTCAATCTCTCCCGGAACCTGACGGGCGTCTTTAATTTTTCATACACCAAGACGGATCGCTCCTCCATCGTGCCGGAATTCGAGGGCTGGTTCGAGCGCGAGAGCGCGTTCTGGAACAGCACTCCCGGCGCCAGCTCGCTCGTCAATCCCACCGCTGGCTCCTCGATTGCGGGCGACACCCAGACGCTGAAAGACATCATGCAAGGCATCCGGGCGTTCTATGGCTTCGGCTACGGCGAGCGTCCGTACAAAGCCAATCTCAGCGGACGTTATTCGTTCACGGAAGGCCGGCTGAAAGGTGCGTTTGCCGGCCTGGGCATTCGCTGGCAGGGGAAATCGAAGCTCGGCCGCTACATCCTCGGTCGCGACAACAATGGGTTTCGGATCTTCGGCGATACCATTTATGGTCCGGAGGATTTCAAGATGGACGCATTTCTCGGCTACCGGCGGAAGCTCTCGATGTTCTCCGGCAAACCGCAACTGCTCGTGCAGTTGAACGTGTCCAATCTCACCGACGAGGACGAGTACATGCCGCTGCGTTACAATCCGCTGGTGTCGGGTTACGCGCGGGTGCTCCTGCTCGAGCCGCGGAGGTTTCGTTTTACGGTGGGCCTGGAGTTCTGACGTCGACACCGGACCGCGAGCGAGGGTTGCCGCCGTCCGGACATTCTCGCCCGGGCGCCGGCGCTGACGCCTCCGATGTCGGTACGGGCGAGGCGCGCAGCCTTGAAGCCAGCCCCGGAAAAAAATTCGACACCCGTGGATTTTGTCGGCTCCAATGCATCAACTGTCAGGAGATTCCACGCTCAACCCCTGGAGAAAATATGACTACGCCAAAGCTGGGCATATGTATTGCGACTCTTTCGTTTTTGGTCCCCTCGTTCCCACTCGCTGGTGCTGCCGCGCCGGCCACCAACGTCCAAGCAACAAATGCTGGCGCAATACCGAACGCGGGCTGTTGAAGTGGACAAAATCCCCGCGGATTTCATCGAGACGATTGAGGTCACGAAAGCGATCACGCCCGACATGGACGCAGACTCCATCGGTGGTGCCGTGAACTTGAAGACAAAGTCTGCGCTCGACCGCAAAGGCCGGGTGCTCGCCTACACGGCGGGTGCGTCTTATAACGTCGATCGTCATACTTTTCGGCCGCAGGGCAGCATCATGTTCTCCGACCGGCTGGGGAAGGAGCAGAAGCTCGGGCTCCTGGCGACCGCTAGTTTCAGCAAGACGCACAAGCCTCGCGAGTCGGTTCAGCTCGAATGGTTGCAGACGCCGGCGACCGATCAGCCGCTTTGGTATTACATCAACTCACTGGGCGAGGATGGTCTCCAGCATACCCGCTCCGGCGTCGGCCTGCGCCTCGATTACAAGTTGAGCGACTCGCACCGCGTTTACGTCAATGCGATGTATTCATATTTCGCCGACGCGCTGGATCGCCACTGGGTCCGAATGAATGGCGTGAACGCGGCGCGCATCCGGCCCGGCTGGACGGACACCGTCACGGAAACGTTCAATCATGCCCTGCTGACGAACCGCAATGTTCGGCAACGTGACACCGTAACCACGAATTACCAGGTCGGCGGCGACAGCAAGATCGGCGGCGGGCTGCTGGACTACAATGCGAACTTCTCCGATTCGGAGGGACACAACGATCATCAACTCACGTCGCACACGGTGGCGGGCGTCGGATTCCGGCTCGATGCCGCGCGCTCGATCAAGTTCCCCGAAATCGTGCAAACCAGCGGGCCTGACATCCGGGATTTCAATAATGCCACGATGCCCGAGGTGACCGAAATCTACGACGTCGCCAAAGATCGGATTTGGGGCGCCCAGGCCAACTATCGGCAAAAAATTCAGGTGTTCGCCCCCATTACGTTCAAGACGGGAGTGCGTTATCGCGGACAAAAACGCGTGGTCGATCGCAACGAGAATCGCTACAGCTATGTTGGCGCCGATGGGGTCGCCGGGCGGAACGCGGCCACCGGCATCAACGACGACAATCTAGGACGTTTCCTGGACACCGGATACAACCGCCGCCTCGTCGATGGCCGCTATCCCGCATTTCCTTTCACGGATCCCGCCAAAGTAATGGCGGAACTCAGATCGTCGCCGCAGCTGTTTCTCACCGATGCCGCCAACACGATCCGCACGCAATTGATCAACGATACCAAAGCCACGGAAGAGGTTTACGCGGCCTATCTGATGGGAGATGTGCGGCTCGGGCGGCTCACCCTAACCGGTGGTCTGCGCTCGGAAGAGACGCATGTCTCCGCGACGGGCGTCGTGCAGGAGGTCACGCCCGCCGAAGCGGCGCTCCGCCGCGCATGGGTCGGACCGGTGACGCTGGCGGAACAGGAGCGCAGGACGCGGGCGGAGTATGGCAACCGGCGAACCGCCACGGGCAGTTATCGCGACTATTTTCCCAGCTTGCATGCCAAGTTCGACCTCACCCGGAGCCTGGTGGCGCGCGCGAGTTACTCCACTGGAATTGGCCGGCCGAATTTCAGCAGCATCGTGCCAAACACGACCGTCGACCACACGTTGCTGCGCGTGCAAACGAACAACGTCGGATTGGAGCCGCAATACGCGGACAACTACGACCTGTCGTTCGAATACTATTTTGAGCCCGCCGGGCTGGTCTCGGTCAGCGGATTCTGGAAAGACATTGGCAACTTCATCTATTCCGACAGCGGCGGCCGGATTCCCGGTGGAGCAGACAATGGATTTGGCGGTGACTATGAGGGCTACGAGTTGCGCTCGAACTTCAACGGCGGGAGTGCACGGGTGCGCGGAGTGGAGTTTGCGTATCAGCAGCAGTTTTCATTTTTGCCCGGTTTCTGGAAAGGCTTTAGTTTATTCGCCAATCACACTTACCTCGAAACTTCCGGTGACTACGGAAATCCAGGCTCCGAGGTGACGGCCAACGAACTCGAAGACTTCACGCCCCGCACCTCCAATGTTGGCATTTCGTACACCGGCTACCGCTGGACGGTGCGCGTGAAATATAATCGCACCTCAAAACGGCTGGCGACTTTCAACTCCGCGGTCGCGCGCCGGCTCTACTGGTCCGCCTTCGATCAAACCGACGTGAACATCAAGTACGACTGGAGCCCGCATCTCGGATTCTTCGTCGATGTGATCAACATCCTCGATGAGCCGACGCAGGACCAATACTACTACATCCCCTCACGAGCCAAACGTAGTGAAGAGTTCTCCGCCGCGGTGAAGTTCGGCATTACGGGGCGCTTTTGACTCACCCCGGCATGCTCAAGACTCTTGTCATCGCCGCGCTGCTGACGCTGGGCGCGACGGCAGGCGAAGATCGGTTCGTAACGGTAAGGGCCGATGATCTGCAGGGAGCGATTGATCGTGCGCAGCCCGGTGACATCGTCATGGCCGACCCGCAGCACGAGATCGTCATCAAGAAGTCCGTGGTGATCGCCAAGCCGCTGACGCTCGTCGGGCTGCGCGCGCGGTTGGTTGACGGCCTCGGCGGCACGCAGCTCCTCATCGTCACCGCGGACGGCGTGCACATTTCCGATTTCCACTTGGTGGGCAATCGGGACTCGGTGGAATCGAAGGAACGCGCGGCGCTGCTCCAGATGCGCGGGAGTCGTTTCGTGATCGAGCGTGGCGTGGTGGAGAAGAGTTCGAAGGACGGTGTGGAGGTGACGATCGTGGAAGACGGCGCCAGAGACGTTCGGGATGGAGTCGTGCGCGACATCGTCGGCTACGACAACGGCCGCGACCATATTTCCATTTCAGGCCTGGGCCGTCTCGGGTTCTACATCCGAAATCTGGTGGTGCAGAACATCCGCGGCTACCGTTCGCGCAGTCGCGGTGCGGTCGAGGTATCGGACGGAACCGAAAACATCACCGTGCAGGACATCTATGCGGAAGACAGCGTTTACGGCGTGGACGTGCAGGACCACAAGCGGAGGGGAGAGTCCAATGTCGGCGTTCGCCTGCTCAACATATTCGCCCGCGGTTGCAAGCACGTGGTGCGCACCGACAACATCGCCGAAACAGGGCACCGTGATTTGACCCTGAGAAATATCAGCGGCGATAAATGGCCTGATGGGGCGCAGCCGATCCAAATCAGTCACACGCGCAACGTGGTGATTGACGACGTGCGTATTCGCGATGGGAAGGCAATCGACGCCGCCATCGTCCTGAAGAATTGCCGCAATGTCAGTCTTCAGGCCGTCACGCTGGAAGAGCTTTCCACCAAGACCGAAACGATCCGGATCGACGACTGCGCGCATGTGCGGCTGCGCGACATATTTCTCGATGCCACCAGTGGAGAATCTGATGTGGCCATCCGGTACCGGCTGCAAACCCCGGGCGCGTTTGGCCAGTTGCAGATCCAGGACGTAATCGCGATTGGTCCGGCCAAACGAATCGTACTTGAGCGGGTAAATGAGCGGAGCACACTCGACCGCCACAGGATCATCTATGATCCGCAGCTGATCGACGACCGCCTGAAATCTGCGACTCGCCGCAATGTTTCCAACTGACCATCGGGGAAAATCCAAAGTCCATGCGTCGTAGAGAATTCATCCGAAAGACCACCGCCACGACTGCGCTCATCGGAGGATTCAGCGGCGCAACGAAGTCACGTGCTCAGGAGAAGGCCGGAACAACGAAAAAAGCGTCCGCGCCGACCACCGCACGCGAATATCTCAGGAGCCTGCTCTACACCAGGGATGAAGTGGAACAGTGGCTCGCGGGGAAGGCATTTCCTTTTGCCAAATACAGCAGCCAGTTTGGTTGGTTGCTGCGGCCGGGCCGGGTGCGTGACGGTGTGGATAAGTCCGTTTGCGTGTACACCTTTGGTCCGCTCGACGAACGCATCACAATCCAATACCGCGATCGCCCGTGCCGGATAAACACCTACGGGAATAGCTATACGCAGTGTCATCAGGTGAGTGACGGCGAGACCTGGCAGGAGGTTCTGGCCGCTCACCTCCAGGAGCCGATCCGGAATTTTGGGGTCGGCGGCTGGTCGGTCTACCAGGCGTACCTCCGGATGCGGCATGAGGAGGAGCGGGTGCCGGCGCCTTATATCATCTTCAATATTTACGAGGACGATCATTTCCGGAATCTGGACTCGTGGCGGAACATCCGCGTCAGGAAACACCCGAGATTTATCGAGCCGGCGCTCCCGTATCTGGTGGTGAATTCGGAGACGGGACGGTTCGAGGAAAAACCGAATCCGTGCCCAACACCCGAAAGTGTCTATAACCTGACGGACCTCGACTGGGTGGAGCGGTATTTCAAGGACGACTTCGCGCTGAAAATCATGCTGGCGCATGCCAGCACCGCCGCACCGAACCCGGAGCGCGCCTACCGCGACTTGAGCAGACTGGCGACAACGCACGGCATCGAGACGCGCATCGATACCGGCGGCAGTCTGTCCACCGTGGCCGAGGCGCTGCATTGCCGTGCCGCTTATTTCTCATCGCAGCGGATCGTGGAGATGACCGAGGCGTTCGCGAAGCAGACGAACAAGAAGGTGCTCTACGTGTTGTCCTGTCCGGCGCGGCACATCGCACAGTGGGTGACCGAAGGCGTGCGGCGCGATCAACCATTCGTCGATTTCATGAAACGCCGCGGGTTGCCGTTCATCGATACCGTCGAGGAACACGTGAAGGATTACGCGCGGTACAAGGGCGACATCAAAGACTACCTCGCCCAGTATTTCATCGGTCACTACAACCCGCGGGGAAATTTTTTCTGCGCGCAGGCGATCAAGCAGCAGCTCGTCGAGATGTTGGCGCCCAAACCGCTCCCCTATCGCGCCTCTGCGGAGGAGTGAGCCGCTCACGAATGAGTGGGCGTCCGCCGCCCGCCCTGGAAAACCACCAACGAGTGACCGTCAGGACGCACGTAACTGAATTCATTACGGATGCTCTCCATCGCAGTCATCGCGCGCACTGGCGCTCCAGCCCGCCACCCAAAGGAACTCGCGATGCGCGCAACTACGGCAACTTTACTTGACACAATGGCCTAATTATCGACGCTAAAAGAAACTATGGTTTCTGTTCGTGGAGAGAGGGAGGCGATGATGACGTTGGGATCGCGGGTTCGCGATGCCAGACTGGCGCACAACCTCTCCCAATCCTACGTCGCTTCCATCGTTGGTGTCAGCCTGCCCACCTATCGCAAAATCGAGTCCGGTGACGGCACGGTCGAGTTCAGGCACGTCGTGGGAGCGCTCGCCGTCCTCGGCTACGCCGAAGCGCTCGCCGCGCTTATCCCAGCGGTGGATCCGGCGATGACGATGAAGGAGCTCCTGTCGCTGCCGGAACGCAAGCGCGCGTCGGCCTCGAAGCGCAGGGCATGATATGCCGGCCAAACTGGAGATTCGGTGGTGGAACGGGACGGTCGTCGGTCACCTCGTAAACCGAGGCCCCAATTTTTTTGGCTACGACCCGGGCTGGCTCGAACTCGGCCACAACCTCTCGCCGCTCAAGCTTCCCTTCACCGCGGCAATCTTTAACGCCAGCAAGGAGGAGGATGGGGTGCCCGGCCTCCTGGCCGATTGCCTGCCGGATGCCTGGGGCCGCAAGGTGGCGGCCCTTCACTTCGCAGCAGAAAAACTGGGACCGCTCACGCCAATGCACCTTCTTGCCTGGCGCGGCTCGAGGGGGCTTGGGGCATTGCAAATTCATCCGGCCCTGGAAGCTGACGGCGGCCCCAAGGTAGCGGCGATCACCGCGGCCGCCCTGGCGCGCGGCGCTGCCGCCATCCAGCGGGGCACGCCCTCGGTGATCATGCCGCAGCTCGTGCAGGGCGCGACCGCCGGTGGCGCGTATCCCAAAACGCTTGTCCTGGCATATCGCGACGGGACGCTCGCGGTCGGAGCACCCGATGGCCTTGGCGCGCCGGCATTGCTCAAATTCGACCTGTCGCCGCAGGGAGGACTGGCCGAATGCGAACACGCTTACGCGCTGATGTCGCAAGCGGCCGGGATTCGCTCCGTCTCGACGGAGTTGATCGCAGAGGGCCCGAAATCGAAACGGCGGCATCTGCTCGTTCACCGCTTCGACGTTACGGCTGAAAACCCCGGCCGCCGTTTTCATTTTCATTCGCTGGGTCGGATGTTGCATTACGACCACGGGCGCACGGGCCGATTGCTCGACTACCTCGACCCGTTTCGCTGTGCGCTCAGGCTGACGGTTCCCTTGACCGAACTCCGGGAAATTGCCCGGCGAATGATCTTCAATGTGCTCGCCGCAAACCCGGACGATCATGGGCGCAATCACGCCTTTCTATATGACGACCAGCGGAGAAACTGGTCATTAACGCCGGCGTATGACGTTACATTCCACGCCGGGATGCTCGACCGCGGTCTCCGCGTGAACGGGGAGGTGTGGCCCCGACTCGAGACAATCGAGTCGATGTGCCGCGAGGTTGGCATCACCAAGGCTGAATTCGCCGAACTGGTGGACGCAGTGCAGACGGCAATCGGCCGGTGGGGGCAATACGCAAAACGCGCCGGCGTGCCCAAGGCCCTTGTCGC
>JBBRCR010000066.1:0-23238 GCA_038204695.1 Opitutales bacterium
GACTTGCAGGGTGTTGAGCAAAATCTGGCGGTCGTCGGGCAACGGCGTTACCGATCTACTGGCTGGCAGCGGGAGCATCATTCCCACGGTGTGAATCGTTTCTCAGCCCATGTCCACACTTATGAGTTAATACCATATGCAAAAATGAGTTATTACCTCAGCTGCATTCGCCCTGCCCTCGGCAGGCACCGGTCTACTCACCCGGCCATGACATCCACCGCCCCACGGTTCGCCCGATGCCTCGGTGTGTACGCGGTCCTGGCCGTGGCCGCAATCGGCGCCGGGCCACCGGAAATCGAAATATGGCACGGCGAACGCCAGCGGGTCGGACATCTGGGTGCCGCCCAGGACGATTTCAACGTCCTGGGCCACATCGAGCCCTGGCGCGAACTCGATACCCTCACCTGGTCGCTCAACCGCCGCGGCAGTGTGCCCCTGAGCTTCCGCGCCTTCCGGCGCCTCGCGGAGGATGGCGACTTCAACGTCGACGTCCCCATTAGACCGCCGGCACCTTCAGGCTGGAATGGCGCTAAGATAAGATAAGGCCAAAGATCGGATGGGGTCACGGGGATTGCGCCCCGCGTGCAAGGGCTTTTGCGCCTATTTTCCCCTTGGGGGGCTAAGGGGGTCCGATTCTATGGCTTTGCCCCCCTCCCCTTAAACCCCTCCCGGCCCGCTCCCCCTGAAGATCCAGTTTCCTTCCAGCAAGTCCCCAAAATCGGATTTTGGCCGGGACAGGAAAGAAACAGCCCGATCATTGTCCACCAACGGTTAACAAATGCTGTTTCTTAGGAGCCCCCACACCAAAACAAGTTTTGGCCCCGACTCGAAGAAACAGCTTTCTTTGTTTATCAAAGGTTTACAAAAGCTGTTTCTTGAGAGTCTGATGCCGAAGGCCGTGTGTGGTGTCATTGGTGGCGAGCCCGCGCAAGCGGTGCCGACCCCGGTTAGGAGTTTACCGCATCCCTTTTCACCCTTCGGGCCGCCGCGGTGAGCGCCACCAACACCCATGTCGAAGAAGAAGTCCTCCCACTCCGCGCTCGACCGACCGACGGTCAAGCAGACCGTGGTCCATCCCGATGCCGCCGGCATCGATATAGCCTCCGAAGTGCATTACGTCGCCGTGCCCGCCGACCGCGATCCGCAGCCGGTGCGCAATTTCGGCCCCACGACCGATCAATTGATCGTACTGGCCGACTGGTTACAAAAGTGCGGCATTCGCACCGTGGCGATGGAGGCGACCGGGGTGTACTGGATTCCGTTGTTCGAACTGCTGGAGGCCCGCGGGCTGGAAGTCTGCCTGGTCAACGCCAAGCACGTGCGCCACGTGCCCGGCCGTAAGAGCGATGTGCAGGACTGCCAGTGGTTGCAGTTTCTGCACTCCGTGGGCCTGCTCCACGCTTCGTTCCGGCCGGCGCTCGAGGTGTGCGCCGTGCGCACCTTGCTCCGGCATCGCGACAGCCTGGTGCAGGTGGCCAGCGCGCACCTGTTGCGCCTGCAAAAAGCCCTCGATCAGATGAACGTACTGCTGCATCGCGCGGTCACCGACATCACGGGCACGACGGGGCTGAGCATTCTCGATGCGATCGTCGCGGGCGAACGCGATCCGCACAAGCTCGCCGCGCACCGCGACTATCGGTGTAAGAAGAGCGAGGCTGAGATCGCCGCCGCGTTGAAAGGCGATTGGAAAGAGGATCAACTCTTCGCCCTGCGCCAGTCGCTGGCGGCGTGGCGTTTTCACCACCAATTGGCCGACGAATGCCTGGAGGAGATTCACCGTCTGGCCGCCAAGCTCGAGAGCCGCACGGAGGCGGCGCCGCCCCCGCCGACCAAGCGCGGCAAGCAGCCCGATGAAGCGGTGCGCACCCTGCTCTTCCAAAAGTTCGGCGTCGACGTGACGGCGGTGGACGGCGTCAACACCCACGTCGGCTACACTTGGCTTACGGAGGTCGGTCCCAACCTGACCCGCTTTGCCAGCCCCGAGAACTTCTCCTCCTGGCTGGGCCTGTGCCCCAACAACAAAGTCAGCGGCAACCACAAGATCAGCGTCAGCACCCGGCCGGTCTCCAACCGGCTGGCGACGGCCCTGCGCATGGCCGCGCAATCGCTGAACTGCGTCGATTCACCCCTGGGCGAATGGTTCCGGCGCATGCGGGCCAAACTCGGTCCGGCCGGCGCCGTCACCGCCGCCGCGCACAAGATCGCCCGTATCCTCTACACCATGATCAAGACGCGCACCGCTTACGATCCCGCCAAGCTCGGCAATCCCGAACTGATCCGTATCCGAAAAGAGCGCTCTTTGCGCAAGCAAGCGGCCCTCCTTGGATTCTCCCTCCAACCAGCCGACGCAGGGGCTGTTTCTTGAGAGGAGGAGGAGGAGACGCGCACCGCCTTCGATCCCGCCAAGCTCGGCAATCCCGAACTGATCCGTATCCGAAAAGAACGCTCTTTGCGCAAGCAAGCGGCCCTCCTTGGATTCTCCCTCCAACCAGCCGACGCAGGGGCTGTTTCTTAGGAGCCCCCACACCAAAACAAGTTTTGGCCCCGACTCGAAGAAACAGCTTTCTTTGTTTATCAAAGGTTTACAAAAGCTGTTTCTTGAGAGGAGGAGGAGGAGGAGGAGGAGCAGGAGCAGGAGCAGTTGGACCTACCGCCAGTTGGCGCCAAGAGATACGAGTCCTCAACCGCGGTCCGCCCTCTACCGAATAAATCGTCGGATCAATCGACGTCTGCGACCTCCGAGAGCGATGGCGACACCAGCATTCTTGTTACCACAAATGCCCACTTTCGTTACCACATTTCGCGGCGGTCTAAAAAAAAAACCACCGCAGGACAATAATCCACGGTGGTTTCTCCGAAAATGGAGCGGGCGAAGAGACTCGAACTCTCGACGTCCACCTTGGCAAGGTGGTGCTCTACCAACTGAGCTACGCCCGCATTACAGAGCGCAAAGAAGTAGACGCGGTGATTTCGCCGTCAACTGCTATTTTTGCGCCATTCGCGAACACTGCGAACGCCGACCACGAATCGGCAAAGGGGCGGGGAAAACCGTCTCCGCTCGCTGCCGCCGCCTGTCAGTTCCACTCGCTGGCGCTCGCAGCCTCGACACGGACGGAAATTGTTCATGTGAGGTAGCAAAGACCGGGACGACGCGGAAAAGGCCGCGACGGATGAACATTTTAGGCAGGAACATTTCCGCAGGTGTTCGTGCCCAAATCTTCCAACCTCCCGCCTCGTCGCACAACGGAACGCGCACTCCCAACAGGCGAAACTAGTCCCTGCTCTCCGGCTCGCGCAGTTCCAGGCGATCGCCTTCGGCCGCTCCCCGCCCGCCGCCGCGCGTCTTTCGCTCCGAACGCCGCGATTTCGCCGCCACCGCATCACTGTAATAGGCGTAGTTGCTCGTGTAGTACCCGTAGTCGCCGCCGGCGTTCGACGGAACCTGATTCAATACGACACCCACCAGCGGCGTCTTCAGGCTCTCCACGATCTGCTGCGCCCTCAACACCATGCTCTGCGGGTTGCGCCGATGCTGAATCAGCAGCATGGCCGAATCAGCCGCGCTGACCAACACACTCGCATCGCTCACTCCGATGATCGGGGGCGAATCGAAAAGGATTTTGTCGTAGCGGCCGCGCAGCTCCCCAATGAGGTCGCGCAGCCGGTTCGCATAAATCAAGCCGAGCGTGAAGCCGCCCGCGCTCCCGCTGGCGATGAAATCGAGGCCCGGCGAAATGTTCGTCTGCACCACCTCCCCGAGCGTCTTCTGGCCCAGCAGCAAATCACTCAAACCTGGCTCCCGAGGCCGGCCGGCCAGCCGATGCTGCGTCGGGCGGCGCAGGTCGGAGTCGATCAAGATGACGCGTTCGCTGCTGGCGCCCATCAGCACCGCCAAACGGTGCAGGGTCGTTGATTTCCCCTCCCCCGGGCCGGCCGAGAACAGGACGACCGCCTGTGGCTGCCCCGGTTTGAGCGCGAGGTTCAGATTCGTGTGCAACACGCGGTAAGGTTCCACCTCGGCCGGATCGTCACCCAGCCCGCCCATGGGATCGTGCACAAATGGAATCACGCCCAGCACCGGCAGCCGCAACCGCGTTTCCACGTCCACCACGTGGCGGAAACTCGTGTCGAAGTATTCGAGCATCACCGCCGCTCCGACCGAAAACACGCCGCCAAACAGCACCGCAAAAGTCAGGTTGAGCATCCAGTTCGGCCGGCTGGGGAAGCGCGGCGCCTCCGCCGTATTCAATATTTCAATCGTCTTCTTTGGGACCTGAAAGTCGATTTCCCGCTGCCGCAGCGTCAGCTTCAAGGTCGTGAACAACCGCGTCTCGTCGTCGAGCTTCTGCGCCGCCTCCTCGAATGGCCGCATGCGTTCGCGCGCCGACAGAATCTGGCCAATTTTTGCCTGATCGAGCTGCCGCTCGAGCTCGACCACCCGCGACTCCGCCTCTTTGTAAGCCATTTCGAGCGAGCGCTCGTAGCCGTTCAACTGCACGTCGAGTTGCTCTTTGATTTTTGCGCGCGCATCGAGCCCTGAGACGAGATCCGGATGCGCCTCGCCCAGCCGGCTCTTCAACTGCGTCACTTTTTGATCCGCCATCAGAAAGGCCTGAAGCAGGTTCTGAATATTTTGATCCGGGATGAGCTCCGAGTTGACGAGACTCACGCGTTTTTCCGGCGCGATGGACTTGAACAGCTCCCATTTCGTCTTCCGGCCAATCGTATCCACGCGCAACGCGAGCAGCGTGTTCTGCATCTGCCGCAACGACTCGATCTCCATGTCCGAGTATCGCGCGTTGAGGTCGACACCCGAGATATTGAGATCCTTGCGGAGTTTTTCGACCTGGTCGCGCTGCAACGTGACGATCTCCTCCTGTTTGTTGAGCTCCTGCCGCAGGTGGGCGAGTCCCTCCCGCTGATCCGCCGTGGCGAGCGCGATCCGATCCGTGGAATACGTGCGCGCAATCTCGTTCGCGATGTCCGCGGCGAGCTGCGGGTCCTGTGCGAAAACGTTGATCTCGATCAGCGAGGAACTGCGCTGCGACTCGATCTGCAGCATCTTGTCCAGGAGGCGCCGATACGTGATGGCCGGCGGCAGCGGCGAGGAGGCGCCGAGTTCGATCGCCAGTTTTGCATTCAATCCCAGCCGCTCGATCACCGGGTAGAGGATTTTCTCCGACTGCATGATCTTGAACTGATCCTGCAGGAAGTAGGGATCGTAACTGTTGCTGCTCTGCGCCTGGAACAGCTTCACCTCCCCTTCGGGTTTTTCCACGCGCACCTTGGTGGTCGCCAGGTACCAGCGCGGCAGGAACGCCGTCACGGCCGCCGCGGTGATCATCACCAGCGTGAAGATCAGGATGATCAGCGCCTGGCGAAGACGAAGGATCTGCAGAAAATCCGCGAGCGATGCGGTGTCCTTGCTGGCGGGAGCGTGAGCCATGAAACAACAGACGCGTGCTGCCCGCTTAGAAAGAGTAAATGGCGTTCAGCCCCGTGCGGGTGCGACGCATGCGGCGAATCGGATCATCGGAGCGCACGCGGTCATAATCGCAGCTGGCGGCGAGCGTCCAATTCTTCGCCCGCAAATAACTCAACGTCACGCCGAGCCGGGTGGTGGTTTCGTCGATATCCCGCTGGCCGCGGCGCCCCTGGAGCACGGCCGGCTCGTAGGCCGCCGAGGCCGACGCGACGATCAAGGCCGTCACCGCATGCTGCCCGGTGGCGAAAAACCGGTTGACCTGCATGTCGGTGAAACGCACCGGATCCGATGTTTCATCAAACGTGTACGCGTATCCACCAACCAGGAACGATGCGCGGCGGTAATTGTATTGGCCCGAGAGTTCGGCGAAAGGCGCCGTGCGGTCGCGTTCTCCCGCGCGCTCACGCCACTCCGCGCCCAAGCGTCCGCCGAGGGTCAGCTTCCGGGCCAGTTCGTAGTCGGCGCCAGCCATCAGGTAATCCGAATGCTTGTTCTTGGTTTCACCCTGCGTCCGGTAATACATGTCCTGGTGACGGTACTCCGCCACCACTTTCGCTTCGGGCAACAGGGCGTGGTCCACCGCCAGGCCATAAAGATTTTCCACCCGGTCGAGACTGCGGCCCAGCTCGCGGTTGCGATAGTCGTAAAGCACCGACCGTGCCTTCAGCGTCGCCGCTGATTTCGGGTTCAGCGGCGTGTTGAACCGGCCGTCGAACTGGTTGCGGTTGGCGGACTGGTCGACATTGGCAATGCGTTCAAGGACGCCTCCGCCAGGCAGCGAGGCGAGCCCGGGCAGCAGCGCCTCGGGATTGCGCGACACGGTGAAGACATCGTTCAAATCCAGCGTGGTTGTCTTCGTGAAC
The DNA here is from genome assembly GCA_038204695.1 of Opitutales bacterium. Lineage (GTDB taxonomy): Bacteria > Verrucomicrobiota > Verrucomicrobiia > Opitutales > Opitutaceae > ER46. The sequence continues at coordinate 6,349 of JBBRCR010000066.1, forward strand.
GCATGGGCGACGCGCAGCGACAAATCGTGGCTGTCGAGCAGCTGGTCGCCCGGCCGGCGCTCGAAATAATCAAGGGTGAGCCCATACGCGGCCGAAAGGAATGTCTGATCAGTCGCCGCCGCATGGTACGCCACCCGCGGCGCGAGGCTCCACACGGCACTCTCCACTGGAACAACCGGACGCGGCTGGCCGGGCGCGACGCGTACCGAACCCTCGGGTGGCGCGCCGAACACGTTGGTATCATACGCCAGCCCGCCGCGGACACTGACGATGAGGCTCCTGCCCTGGTCGCGTTCCGGCACCGGCGCGTAGACGGCGCGCAAGGGCGGGGCTGCAATCAGTCCGCCAAAAAAAAGAGAGAGAAAAACCGTCCTGCAAGGAAGCCGGAACACTAGGCGGACGTAGGCGAAGATCGCCGGGCGAAGCAATTATTTTCCCCTCGGCCGGGGCAAGGCGGGATTCAGCAGAACGTACAGGTTTTCCGCGAGTTTTTGCGGCGCGCCCAGGGGAAATTCGCGAGGCAGCGCACCCGTCAGCAAACCGGCATAAACTTCCCCCCATTCGCCGAAGCGGTTCGGCACAGCGCTCAGTGCCCCGGGGAAAACCGGACGCGCATTCAGCTCCGAAAAAAACGGCCGGTCGAGCGTGCGGGGTGTCAGCAGCAACGCGCCCACCGGCTGCTGCAGCGTGATCGCGTAGAAGTCGCGCATACGCGGGGGCTGAGCCCAGGCGCGGCTCTGACCGTACCAGGCCAGGCCGGCGGGCACGTCCGCCATGAGGCCGAAGCGAACGTCCGCCTCTCTGCGCTGCAGTTCCTGTTTCATGCTCTGAAACAGCGCCGGAAAGTAGGGCGGGTACTCGAAGTGCAGCCGCCGCGGCTCGAGGGCGTCGTGCGCCAGCGGCAAAGCCTGGGCAAGAATCAGCAGCGCGGTCACGGTGCGAGGCCAGTGCGACAGCACGGCGTTGCTGCCGAGCAACACGAAAAAAAAGCCGGCGCCAAATATCATGATCAACGGGGCCAGCCAGACCGCGGCGAGCCGCTCCGTTTCCCCCGAGTTCAGCGCCGCCTGGGCCAGCAGCAGCACGGCGAGCGAGAGGGTGAACACCCAGCGCAGCCGGTTCGCCGCGCGCGAACGGAACGGGTACAGCCAGCCCGCCACGAAAAATGCGGTGAACCACATCGCGCCGCCGGACCAGAGGCGCACCTTCAGGTTTTCCTGCAGCGACGTGAGCGTCTTGTTGCCCAGTTTGTTCAGATCGATCCGCGGCCGCTCGGTGGAGAGCACGGTGCGCAGGATCCCCGGCTCGGCCGTCGGATCGCCAGCCTTGAGCGCGATGTGATCACGCGCCAAGGCGACCGGGTGCCCGGTCAGGCTGACGTTCCGTACGATCCATAAACCGGATACGGCGAGGAAACCCACCGCCACCACCGCCGCTGCGCTCCACCGGGTGCCGCCGGCAAACCGCCAGAAGACATAACCGAGTGCCACCAGCACCAGACATCCCGCCGAATATTCGGCGAGAAACATCGCTCCGGTCAGCGCCCCCAACACAGCGAGCCAGCCGTGAATCGCCGCCCGGTGCAACCGGCCACGCGGCGCGTCTTCGCCCGAAACCCCGGCGCGTTCCCCGAACGTGCCGTCCGCGGCCACTTCGACGCGGTGCCAGACGTGAAACACGGCCAGGGCCAGCAGCATGAGGAGAGCCGTGCCGTTCACCGCGACGGTTTGCTGCCAAAGAGTGACCGAGACCAGGACGCCGAGTGACGCCACCCAGCCGACGCGCGGCTCGAACACGCGGCGGCCCAGGTCGTAGGCCAGCCAGGCGCTGAGCCACAGGAGAACCACGTTGAGCCCCAGCAGAAAATAGTCGGCGCGAAAACCGTCCGGCGGAACCGGGGCGGCGGAAAAAAGCCCGTTTCGATATTCTTTCGGACAAAGCCGCAGAGCGCCCGCAATCACGAGCGAATACAATGGAGCATGATGCAACTCCGGATACGGCTTCGCGGCGTCGAAACGCTGGCCGCGTTCCTCGAGGAAAGCCACCGTTTGCGGGTAATTGATCAGCGTGGTGAAGCCGGCGCCGCGCGCCAGTTGCCGGCCCGTGTCGGCTTGCGCCAGGGTGGCTTCGCTCAGCGGGCCATGAAATTGTTTCCATGCGACCAGCAGGGAAAGGCCCGCCACGGCGACGAGGAGCGCGGCCAGGCGGATCCACCGGGCACCGGCTCCGACCTCGAACCAGTGAATGAATTCCTGCGGCGTCCGTAGCCGGCTCATGGACGTCCCGCCCACCCGGCGGTCCCACCTGCGCCCGACGCCGGGCTCGGCCCGGACGGGCTGAACCAGCGCAGCACGCGGGTCAGGCTCATTTGTCCGTTACGTCGAGTTCCGGCCATTGCGCAATCTTGCGATGCAAGGTTCGGCGACTGACGCCCATCAACTCAGCCGCCTTCGTCCGGTTGCCACGCGCCTTGAGCAGGGCCTCGCGGAGCAAACGCTTTTCGTTCTCCACGATCGAAAGCGAGGACGGAGGTGCGTTGCCCGGCGTTTCCGTCTGCGACCCGTCCGGTGCGGGCAGCCGGGGCAACTCGCCGGCCCGAAATTTCGGCTCCAGGTCATACTCCGTCACGCTGCCGCCCCGCCGCAGCACGACCGCGTTCTCGCAAAAATTGCGGAGCTCGCGAATATTGCCCGGCCACGCGTAGGACTGCAGCGCCCTCAGGGCGCCGGGTTCGACCGTCAGCGGCGGCACGCCATTTTCCTCCGAAAACATGCGAATAAAGTGAGCGAGCAACAGCGGGATGTCCTCCGGCCGCGTCCGCAGCGGCGGCATCGTGATGCGGACGACGTTCAACCGAAAGTACAGATCCTCGCGGAATTTTCCCTCGCGCACGAGTTGTTCGAGCGTTCGGTTTGTCGCGGCCACGAGGCGCACATCGAGTTCAATCGGCTTCGAACCGCCCACCCGTTCGATCGATTTTGTTTCCAGAAAACGCAGGAGTTTCACCTGCGTGGATTGGGAAATCTCGCCGATTTCATCGAGGAAAAGCGTGCCCCCGCTGGCGGACTCGAAGCGGCCAATCCGTCGCTCCGTCGCACCCGTAAACGAGCCCCGCTCATGGCCGAACAACTCGCTTTCGAGCAGGCTTTCCGAAAGCGCGGCGCAATGCACCGCCACGAACGCCGCGCGCGCGCGGGGACTCGCCTGATGAATCGCCTGCGCGATGAGTTCCTTCCCCGTGCCGGATTCTCCCTCGACCAGAATCGTCGCCCGAGAGGGCGCCACCAACTTCACCTTGTCGATGACTTCATGCAGCTTGGCGGACGTGCCGACGATGCCCTCGACTTTGAATTTTTCATCGAGCCGCTCATGCAGTTGCTGCACTTCCACCTCCAGCGTGCGCGTCTTGAGCGCGCGTTGAATGAGGACCTCGAGTCGCTCGATGTTGACGGGCTTCGTCAGAAAATCGACCGCGCCGCGTTTCATGGCTTCAACGGCGGTTTCGATGTTTCCGTAGGCCGTCATCATCAGCACCGCCGGTCGGTTGGGCAGCGCCAGTGCCTTGTCGATCACCTTCAGCCCGGATTTCCCGGGCATGCGCAGGTCGGTCAGAATCACGTCGAATGGCTGGGCATCCATGAGGTTGAACGCCTCATCCGCATTGCCGGCCGCCGAGATATCATAATTTTCGGCCAACGCCTGCTGCAGCCCTTCGCGGGTGTGTTTCTCGTCGTCGACGATGAGAACGCTCGGGACCATACGTTCCATTCACACGGCGCAACGGTCAGCGGTCAAGTCCCGCGGGGCGGGCAGGATGGGCGGCTCGCGGCCCGGCTCGCACGCGACCCGACCGTTCGCGCAAATTCATTTTGATGAACGAATATTTTACGGTCTGCTCACGGCCGGGCGAAGCTTAAGGATTGAACGGCCGGTTGGCGGACGCCACGTTGGCGCGATGAAAACAGGTGCGTGCCGCGAATGCCTTCCGGTGCGTGCAGCCGGCCGCATGACGCTGCGCGCCGGCCTGCTCGGGCTGCTGCTTGGCGCCGGCGCACCCGCGGCATTCGGCCAGCTGATCGCGTACCTTCCGTTCGAAAATGGAACCGCCCACGATGTCAGCGGACATGGGCTTAACGGCACCATCGTCAACGCGACCTACACCGCGAGCGGTCACACCGGAGGTGCCTTTGTTTTCGACGGGAGTTCGGCGTACATCCAAATCCAAGGGCTGAACATAAGTCCCAGTGTTTTTCCGCAGTTGACGATGGGCGCATGGGTGCTTGCCACCGACGTCTCCCCGATCCGCCAGATCATCTCGCACGACAATGGTGGATTCGACCGTTCGCTCGGACTCGATAACCGCGGTGGCGTGAACGGCTACAGTGCGTTCACCGGTACGGGAGTATTGGGCGGGCAGCCGGCAACGCCCTGGGTCTGGACATTCGTGGCGGTCGTATATGACCAGATCGCGGGCACCACGATGCTGTATGTCAACGGCGCAACCTACACGGGCACGGCCGCAAGTGGCACCGGAATGGAGTTCACGCGCATCGGCATGAACCCGGCATTCGGCGAATATTTCAGCGGCCGGATCGATGATGTGTTTTTCTTTTCCGGCGCACTCACCGGCCCGCAACTCGACTTCATCCGCACGGCCGGGGTGCTGGCGATCCCGGAGCCGTCAACCACCGCGCTGTTGTTGGCCGGCGGCGCCATCCTGGGCCTGAGTGCCCTCCGGCGCATCCGCCCTGGTTTTTCCCGGAAGCGGGAGCAATAAAAACTGGAACTGGCGCCCCGTGACGCCGGCGCCAGCTCACTTTATCGGTTTAGCCGCGGGCGCCGCAACGCGCTCGATGAGCGGCGCGAGACGGCTGAGGCGAATGCTCGGATGCGGAGTGGCGTCCAGCAAGGCAGCGAACTTGTTTCGGCGCAGCGACAGGAGGGCACGGGCCTGTGTCTGCTGCGGTGCGTCCAGATTGTATTCCTTGGTCAGTCGCTCGAGTCGCGGCGTGACTGTCACCATCCAATAGACTTCCGTGAGTGGCCGCTCGCGGGCGCGCATGATGTCCTCGTCGCTCAATGGGGAACGATCGGAGCTGCCCTTCGTGCGCCATTCATGCCAGCGCTTTTGCTGGGCGGCAAATTTCACCCGCTGTTCGGCGTTCAGCAAGAGCGAGAACTCGCGATCAAATTCCGCGTATATTTCGTCGACTTGCGTGCGATACGCCTCGATTTGCGGCCGAATCTTTTCGATTTCGGCCACCAGCTTCGCGCGATCCAGCTCGGCCGATTTGTTCTTGGCATCGCCGCGGGACGAAGTGGTCGCGGCGTATTCGCTCGCGAGACCGGCCGGCGGCGGCGGCACCGGGTGCGAGCGGCCGGTATACGCGCGCGTGGCGTAGCCGGCGACAAACACCACCACCGTCAGAAGCGCGATGAACAAACGCTGCGTCATAGACCGGCGCCGACTTCCTGCGCGGCCATCGCGATCTGCTGCCAGCTGGCGAGATTCTGCTCGTTTTCCACTTCGGTGTTATGGGAGTGGATCAGAAAAACGGCCAGGGCGCAGACCACGGCCGTGCCCGCACTGAAGATGAACTGTTCGAAATATGACGGCCCGCCGGGAATATTGCGGGCGGCGCGCAGAACGCGCTCGGCAAAACCGACGCGAAGTTGCCCCGCACCGTGGGCGAAGAGTTGTTGCCAGACGGTGGCAGTGGGCCCGTGAGCGGAGCGCAGCACATCGTCGGCAAAGCCAGCCCGCAGTTGCCGGGCGGCGTGGTCCTGGAGGGCCTGCCAAGCGTGGGAATCAGGTTTCATGGTGGGGTTGATAGTGTTCGCGAAGGTGTTCGCGTGCGCGGTGGAGGCGAGCCTTCACTGCGGCGACGCTGGTGGAAAGGATCTCCGCAATTTCGGCATGGCTCCGGCCTTCCTGCACGAGCGCGAGCAGCGCGCGATCCTGCGGCCGCAGCTGCGCAAGTGCATGGCGAAGCGCGTCCAACTCCTCGGTGTTCACCGCCGTGGACGTTTCGGGGATGTTTTCATGCTCTTCGCCGAAAGGCAGGAAAATGCGCCGCAGCTTCTGGCGGCGGAGTTGGTCGATGCAGGTGTTTCGCGCCAGCCGAAACAGCCACGACTCGAACTGTGCCGGGGCCTGCAAACGGTCCAGTGCGCGGATCATCTTGATGAAGATCTGCTGCGAGAGGTCCTCGACGTAATCACTGCGTCCCGTCATGGCGTACACGAAGCCGGCGACCCGATGCTGGTAGCTCACGATGAGCTCCCGCTGAGCGGCTTCGTCTCCTTTCTGCGCCCGGCGGACGAGGTCCGTGAGGGCATTGGCAGCGGCTGAATCCATGTGACGTTCATCTGAGTGTCCAGCAAGACGGGTCCAAGGCCAGAAAGATTCGCGCCCTGCCGCGCACATCCTTGCAATCGATGGAACGTTCGCCTCCGCTCGCTGCCCTAACCATCTTTCCGATGAAGAACCTCGCGTTTTCCCCCAAGCTCCGCGTGCTCGCCGCCGGCCTCCTCGCCGGTTTCGCCGGCGGTGGCTGCCGCACCCAAAGCGGCCCGCGCGACCTCATGATGGAGGAAGCCCAGGCCGGCACCCAGCTCGAACGTCCCGTCGCCATGAAGGGCGAAGGCAGTTTTCTGGACGGCAAAGTCTCCGCGATCGCCACGATCAGCCGCGGATTCGATCGCGGCCTGCCGGGCCGCGGTACCCGGCGCGGCAGCGGCACGGACGAGTTTGGCCGGCGGGGAAGGCGCGACGACGAAAACCCGTTCACCGAAGTTTACAACATCTACGGCGACTCCGAAGAGGAGCAGAAGGAGGCCATCAAGGAATATGTCCGGCAGGCGATGGCACGTCGCGCTGCGGGCAGCCCGATGCCGCCCGTCACTCTGCGCGTCGAGTTCGAGAACCGCACCACCGAGCCCATGGAAATCGAGGTGACGGAAGTGAACTCTTACCTGGGGAACTTCGCGGTTCGGCCGCCGAAGCTGACGCTCGCGCCCGGAGCCAAGGGCACGCTCGATCCGATGGTGTCGCAACTGGGCGTCACGAGTGACGAGATTCCGCTCAAGCTGGAGGTGCGTTATGGCGGCAAGAAAGAATCACAGGTGGTAAACGTGAAAAACATCATCGCCGCGGCGGCGCGCAAGGAGTTCGAGCCGGCGGCGGGGACGAAGAAGAAGTAAATGTCGGGAGGGAAGGAGTCGGGAGGGAAGGAGTCAGGAGTCAGGAGTCAGGAGTGGAGAAGCTCTGTTCGGAACGGCCAGTCTCGATTCCATCTGCGGCCGCAGCCAAGCAAAACAGCCCAGCCCAATTTTCCTCCTGGCTCCTCCCCTCCTGACTCCTCAAAGCAGGCTCAACTCTGGAGCATCCGGACGCGGCGATCCTTCCGGGGAAATTGCAGCGTGACGACCGTGCCCATGGATTCCTTGCTCTCGAGTCCAATCTGGCCGCCATGCTCGCGCATGATCCGTTGCGCAATCATCAGCCCGAGCCCATGCCCACCGGCCTTCGTCGTGTAATACGGTTCGAACAACCGCACGAGGTCCTCCTGCTTGATGCCGCTGCCGTTATCCGCAAACAGCAGGTAAACCGAGTCGTCATCGACGCGCGTTTCGATCCGCAACTTTCCACCCTGGGCCATCGCCTCCATCGCGTTTTTCGTGATGTTGAAAAACACCTGTTTCAACTGATTCCGATCGGCGAGGACCACGGGCAGCGGTGACGTCAACGCCTCCACCACGATCCCGCGATCAGCGATTTCCCGCTGTTGAAAGCGCAGCACGTCCGCGAGTACATCCATCAGGTTCGTCTCGCTCAAATCCGGCGGGCGCGGGCGAATCGCCTCCAGAAAATTGGTGATGATGCCGTCCAGCCGCGTGACTTCCTCGCGACAGACCTGCACGGATTCCGCAATTGAATCGGATTCGCGCGAGGTTCTGGCCTTCTTCAGCTTTCGGTCGATCAGCTGCAGATGAATGTTCAGCGAGTTCAGCGGATTTCCCAGCTCATGGGCCACGCCCGCGGCCAGTAACAGGATGGACGACGTGCGCTCATTCTCGATTCGCGCCTCCGTCGTCTGCTTGTCCTTGGTGATGTCGGTGAGGATTACGGCGAAGCGCCGTGATTCCTCCGCGCGACCAGTCCCCGCCCCGCGAAACGGCACCATGTACAATCGAACCGTGCGAATTTCGGGATAACTCAGCTCGAACTCACGCGCCACCACCGATGCCCCGGCGCCGCCTTCGTCGCCCCACGCGCCCCCGAGCGACCCGTGCAACCCGGGAACCAGCCGCCAGAGCGTCTGGCCCGCCAGATCGCCGCTTCCCAGCCCAATCAGCCGGTGGGCGGAGGCGTTCGCATATTCGATCGCGCCATTGTCGCGCACGACGAGCACACCCTCCTGCAGCGTATTGAAAATCTCCTCGAACAGGGCGCGTTCGCGGGCGAGTCGCTGCACCAGGTTGGCGAGGCTGACCGTGTCGAGCGTGTCCAGCCGCCCGAGCACCCGGTCGAAGGCGGAATGTTTTTTGACGGCCATTCTGGAATTTCGGCTGGCGGATTTCTGATTTGAATACGTCGAACGAGCGACCTCGGGGAACGGTTCCTTATGCGGTGAATTCGACGCCGGGCGATCCGAAATCGGAAATCAATTCCGCGCTACTCCTGCGTCGCAAGAAAATCCATTTGCGCCGGGTCGATGCGCATCGCGAGCAGCTTCCGCAGAAAGGCCGCGCGATGTTCGGCACACTGCCCGAGCCGGAGCACGGCCTCGCGATGGTCCTCGGTGCCGTAGCCCTTGTGCCGGGCGAAACCATAACCCGGAAACTTCGCTTCCATCGCCACCATCAGGCGATCGCGCTGCACCTTTGCCACGATGGATGCCATCGCGATACAGAGCGACCGCGCATCGCCATGGATGAATGCACGATGCGGATACGGAAAGCCGCGCAACGCCAGCCCGTCGATCAGAATGCGGGCCGACACCACGGGTTGAAACGACCTCCTCTCCTCGAGGCTGGAGAACAAATCCGGCTCGGTGCGCTCGGGTTCGAACGCCTCGGGAGGATACAACGCTTCGAGCGCGCGGCGCATCGCGAGCTTGGTCGCGCCCAGGATGTTCAACTCCTCGATTTCGCCGACACTGGCCACTCCGTGATGGGCGTGAATCTGCCCTTGCGCGGCGAGTTGCACGAATTCCGCGCACAGCTCCTCGCGCTGCTCGGCCGGGAGCAGCTTCGAGTCGTTCACCCGCCCGCCTTTCACCACCGCCCAGCGACTCTCCAGGAAATCGCGGCCCACGACCACCGCCGCCGCCACCACCGGGCCGGCGAACGCGCCGCGGCCCACCTCATCCACGCCGACGAGGCTGCTCACTCCGGTGATTTGCTTCAGATCAAAACCGCGCAACTGACGGCGCTTCATGGCGCGAGTTGATGGCAGTGCGCGGACGCGAGGCAAGCATCCGCCGCGGTCGGTCGGCTGGTGTTTGCCCGAAAAAAGGCTTAGCTCTGGATCGCATGGACATGCGCGAAACCTGGGAGATGTTGAGCTATGTGGTCACGGTGCTCGGCCTGCCGCTGGCGATTCTCGTGTTCATGTACGAGCAGCGAAAGGAGCGCCAGAACGAGGAGGAGGAAATCTTCCAGCGTCTGTCGGACGAGTATCGCGAGTTCCTCAAGCTGGTGCTGGATAACGCGGACCTGCACCTCCTGCGACAGGAGGGCAGCCGCCACGTGTTCACGGAGGAACAAAAGGAGCGCCGGCTGGCAATCTTCGGCATCCTGATTTCGCTCTTCGAACGAGCCTACCTGCTCGTGTATGAAGAAGACATGGACAAGCAGGCGCGCCGGCTCTGGCAATCGTGGGAGGATTACATGCGCGAATGGGTCCGTCGCGCGGAGTTCCGCGAAGCGCTGCCCACCCTGATGGAAGGCGAGGATCCGGAATTCACCCACTACCTGCAGACCCTCGCTGATTCGGAGAAGCGAAAAACCGATGCCAGAATCACGCGGATCACGACCGGCTGACCCGCGCCCCTGCCCTTTCGCCCATGGAAACCGAAACCGCCGATTCAGCCGGACACCTGGCGGCGACAAGAAGCCACGAGTTCACGGTCGACCTCCCGGTCGCACAGGCCTTCACGCTGTTCGAACCATTGGGGGAAAAAAAATGGGCACCCGGCTGGGACCCGTGTTTTCCGACGGCCGCGGATGCTTCCCTCGCCGATGGGACGGTGTTTACGGTCGAGCGGCAGAATCACGCCGGCGAACGCGTGCAGACGATCTGGCTGCTGACGCGTTATTTGCCGGAAGCGGGCTCAATCGAATATCGGTGTGTCGTTCCCGGCGAACGCGTGGCGTGGGTTGCCGTGCTTTGCCGCGCCGCGAGCGCCACGAGGACGACGGTCGAGGTGAGTTACCGCTACACGGCGCTGTCCGCCCTCGGCGATGCGTACATTCGGGCGATGACGGAAGACGCGTTCCGCGCGTTCATCGAATCGTGGGCGGAAAGCATTCATCTTTTAAAGACAGCGTTCTGAATCTGTGCCCATCTGTGAAATCTGTGGCCACTTGGGTCTGTGGCAGGGCGGCCTCGCTGGGAATCTACCCGGCTTTCACCGGACGCTTGAAATATTCGATTTTCCCGTCGGCGAGATCGGCCACCTTCGCCACCAGCCGCGTCCGATCGCCCGCGGTCAGTTTCGTGAATGATTTTGCCAGCGCGATTTTTTCCCGGACGAGCTGCGCATTTTCCGCTCCGGTGATCAGAACGCTGATCGGCAGCGACCAGGCGAAATTCAACGCTTCCGCCATGCTGATCCGTCCCGGAACCACTGGTTGCTTCGTTTCCCACACCACCCGTTCATTCACCCGCTTCACGTCGAAGAACCGCCCGTCGGCGAGCGTCTTCATCGCCAGCAAAGCAATCTTCCGCTTCTGCAACTCGGGAATCACCTTCGCCGTGAAGCTGTGGTAACTCGGATCCAGGACGTTCACCGGCATCTGACACGTATCGAAAGGCTGGGTGGTCTTCGTACGTTCCAGCATGCGCAGATGCGCCTCGGGATTGCTGTGCCCCGTGAATCCGATGAACCGCACTTTCTTCTTCGCCTTCGCTTCCGCCAGCACGTCGAGGATCCCGGCCGCGATCCGGTCATCCACATCCTGGGGGCTGCTCAAGCTGTGCACCTGCCACAGGTCGACGTAATCGGCCTTCAATCGCCGCAGCGAACCGTCGAGATGGCGGCGCAGTTCCTCGCCCGTCCTGGCCGTCGACTTCGTCATCAGGAACACATGCTCCCGATACTTCGGCACGAGGAAGCGACCGTACCGGGTTTCGCTTTCGCCTTTCTGGTACGACTCGGCTGTATCGAAAAACCGGATGCCGCCCGCGAGCGCCGCCTCGATGACGGCCTCCGCATCCTTCTCCGTGGTCCAGCCCACGTGATATCCGCCGACCCCAAGCATGGTCACCTGCACGCCCGTTCGGCCCAGCGGCCGTTTCGGAAGCACGGAACCGAGTGCATCGCGGCTTTCAGCCTTCGGTTGGCCCGAAGCCGTCATCATCGCCGCCGTCGACGCGGCGAGCGCTGCCAGGAATTCACGCCTTTTCATGGCGGCATCATGTCGCCCGACGCGCCCGACGCAATCCCCCACCTCTGGTCTTCCAAGTCTTCCCCGTCTTCCCCGTCTTCCAAGTCTTCCAAGTCTTCCAAGTCTTCCAAGTCTTCCAAGTCTTCCAACTCGTCAAAGCGTGCGCGAAACTCCGCAAGATTTGACCAGCGCGAAGGCTCGCGCCGTCCTCCCCCCCGCGCAGAATCGCACGGAAGTTCGGCCGCATGTCGCCCGCCGGACTTTTCCCGTCGCCATGAATACCAGCCCGTCTTCCCTTCCCCGCCGCAACTTCATCGCCACGCTCGGCGCCGCCGGCGCGCTCTCCCTGCTTGGCACCTCCAGCACCAGCAGCGCCGCACCCGCCACCGCCACGCGCCGCAAGGGACGGCTCAAGCAAGGCGTGTGCAAGGGCGTGTTCAAGGGCGTCACCCTGGACATCGACGGGATGTGCCGCGAGGCCGCCCGTCTGGGTGCGTATGGCATCGATTTGGTGGGCCCGGAGGCGTTCCCCGCCCTGAAGAAGTACGGCTTGATTCCGACCATGGTTCCGGGCGGCAGCGCCATCAAGGCGGGGATCAATGACCGCAAGAATCACGCCGAAACCGACGTCAAGATGCGTGCCGCGCTCAAAGCCGCCGCCGAGGTGAAGGCGCCCAATGTCATCGTACTCGCAGGAGACCGGGCCGGGATCAGCGACCAACAGGGCATGGACACCTGCGTGGCTTTCTTGAACGGGATCAAGGCCCAGGCCGAGGACGCCGGCGTGACCATTTGCATGGAGCTGTTGAACAGCAAAGTGAATCATCCGGGTTACATGTGCGACCACACGGCGTGGGGCGTGGAGATGTGCAAACGCGTCAATTCTCCCCGCGTGAAGCTGCTCTATGACATCTACCACATGCAGATTATGGAAGGGGATGTCATCCGGACCATTCGCGACAACATCGCCTACATCGCCCACATTCACACCGCGGGAAATCCGGGGCGTCACGAGTTCGATGATACGCAGGAGTTGTATTATCCGGCCATCTGCCGTGCGATTGCCGACGTCGGCTATCAAGGTTACGTGTCCCATGAATACACGCCGACCAAGGACGCGCTGCCGACGCTGGAGAAGATGATGCAGCTCTGCGAAGTGTAGTCGGGTCGAGGAGGCACGGACGTCCCGCCGGTGGGTTTGTAAGTGGCATGGGCGTCCCGCCCATGTTTTCGCTTCGTGCCACCCGTAACGGGCGTCCCGCCCCATGTCCACGTGCCTCGATCGCGAGCGATACCCGCAGCAAAAATGTTCGCGGGAGCTGCCCTCCCTGTCGTGGTCTGATCGGTCCCGGCGTCCCGTCCTGTTTCCCGCCCGCCTCCCGGCGCGCTGCATTCCCCCAAAGAAACCTCGACAAGGCACGCCCGATGCCGGACGCGTTCTGTGCCCCTCCCCGGTCATGAAAGCACTTATTCTCACGCTCGGATCCGTCGTCCTCGCCCTGGCCGCCTGCACCACCGTCCGACCGCCCGGCGCGCCGGCCGCACGCGCCCTTCCACTGCGTGAGTTCTGGCTCGATCTCATTTCTGGCGACGAGGTCGACGATATCAACGTGGTCGACGATCTGGTCACCGCGGGCGTGATCTACGTTGGCGAAACCCATACCATCACGCGGCACCACGACGTCCAATTGTGGCTGCTGCAGGAACTTTTCGCACGCAAGCGGCCTCTCGTCCTTTGTCTCGAACAACTCGAGGCGCGCGACCAGCCGGCGGTGGAACGTTACAATGCCCGTGAAATCGACTTCGCCACGCTCGCGCGCGAGATCGACTGGACGGCCAAGTGGCGAAACTTCGAGGATTACCGCGCGCTGTGTGAATTCGCCCGGCAGCACGGGATTCGCATCCAAGGACTCAACGCGCCGGCGGATCTCGTGCGCGCGATTAATCGCGGCGGCGGCGTCGCCCAGCTCACGGCCGAACAGCGAGCCCAGCTTCCGGCCGATCTTTCGCTCGACGAGCCGGCTTACGAGCGGCTCACGAATCTCCATCTCGCGGTGCACATGGCGGCCGATCCGGCCAGACTGCGGCCGATGTTCGAGGCCCAGCTCGCACGGGATGAAGTGATGGCGGCGAACATCGTGGCCGCGCGGCGCGCGAACGGGGGCACGGCGCCCACCGCGTTTGTCGTGCTCGGCGCCGGGCACATGCGTTTCGGACTCGGCACCGCGGCCGGCGTACGCCGCCGCGATCCGCACGTGGTGGAGCGGTTGATCCTCGTCACCGAAAGCGGCCAGCTCGAGTTGACGGCGGGAGAAAAGGCCGCGAGCCGGGAGATCACGATTTCACACGCCGATCTCCGCGCACTGGGGCGGCCGCCCGCCGACTACCTGCGCGTCCTGCCCCTGTCCGCGCTGCGTCTGCCGCCCGGTCATCCACCCATCGCGCAGTAGTCCGCGCCTCACCCGCATTTCGAGTCGTCGTCAGCCATGCCCGCCCAAGGCACCCCTGGTGTTTTCAAGGAATGGTTCAACGCCCCGTTCTATCGGCGGCTCTCCCGGGAACTGATCTCGATTGAGCCGCGCTGTGATCAGAAGCGTTTTCTCGCCCTCACGCTCGACGGCCTCGCGGATCGCACCCTGATGGCGCGAATGCAGCAGACCGCCATCGCGGCGGAGGCTGCACTGCCAGGCGATTACCGGCAGAAACTCGCGGTGTTGCGACGCCTCGCACCGAAGATCGAGCACGGCTTCATCGGGATCTTCCTGTCCGAGTTCGTGGCGCGTTATGGCCGCGATCTTCCGGCAGCACTCGAAGCCCTGCGCTTCTTCACGCGTTTCGGCTCGGCGGAATTTGCGATTCGCACCTTCCTCGAGCGCGACCTCACCGGGACGCTGGCGGTGATGCTCCGTTGGACGTCCGACAAGGATGAGGCCGTGCGCCGGCTGGCCAGTGAAGGCTGCCGGCCGCGATTGCCCTGGGGCCGCCGACTGAACGAGCTGGTTCGAAATCCCGAGCCGCTTCGCCCGATCCTGGAGGCGCTGAAGGACGACCCGTCGCTCTTCGTTCGCCGCTCGGTGGCAAACAATTTGAATGACATCACGAAGGATCATCCCGACTGGGTGCTGGATCTGCTGGAGCACTGGGGTGCCGCCACGCCCGAGCGGGCCTGGATTGCCCGGCGGGCTGCGCGGACGCTCGTGAAGCGCGGCGAGCCGCGGGCGTTGCGGCTGCTCGGTGCAGAAGTGGCCGCGCCGCGGGACTTTTCGGCGGACCTGCACCTTTCCCCCGAACGACTGCAGCTCGGAGAACGGCTCCAGTTCGCCGCGCAGATCACCTCGCGGGCCAGGAGCGCGCGGCGCGTCATCGTCGACTACGTGGTCCATTACGTCCGGGCGAATGGTTCCACCTCGGCCAAGGTTTTCAAGTGGACCGAAGCCGACCTGCTCCCGCGGGCGAAGGTGAGCCTCGCGAAGAACCAAATTGTGCGCGACTTCACGACCCGCCGCCACTACGCCGGCCTTCATCGGGTCGACTTGCAGGTGAACGGCCGCCTCGTCGCGACCGCCCGGTTTCATCTGCAGCGTTGATGCAGGCGGGTCGCGGCGCGACGCATGGCGCGGTGGCGGCGATCCCTCGAAACCCACCCGGCCCCGCTCGACGCCAGCTCCCGCTTGCACTCGTCACCCGGCCCGGTTCAGTTCGGGAATGAAATCTGAAAGCCGCCATTCAGCACCATTGCGTCAGCGCCGGCTCGGAGCGAACGGGCCCGCCGTCGCTGAAATTGGACTGGGCTGCATGGGCATGAGCGAATTTTACGAGCCGGGGCAGATGAACGACACCGATTCGATCCGCGTCATTCACCGGTATCTCGACGCTGGTGGTAATTTTCTGGATACGGCCGACATGTACGGCTCGGGCCGCAACGAGACGCTGGTCGGCAACGCGATCGCCGGGCACCGGCACGAGGTGGTTCTCGCCACGAAGTTTGGCAATGTCCGCGGACCCCACGGCGAGTTTCTCGGGGTGCGCGGCGATCCGGCCTACGTGCACCTGTGCTGCGACGCCAGCCTGCGGCGGCTCAAGGTGGAAACGATTGATCTCTACTATCAGCATCGCGTCGATCCCAAGGTGCCGATCGAGGATACGGTGGGCGCGATGGCCGAACTGGTGCAGGCCGGCAAGGTGCGCCACCTCGGGCTTTCCGAGGCTGCCCCCGCCACGATCCGCCGCGCCGCGAAAGTGCATCCGATCGCGGCGCTGCAAACCGAATACTCGCTCTGGAGCCGGGACCCCGAGGCGACGGTCCTGCCGGTCGTGCGCGAGTTGGGCATCGCGTTCGTCGCCTACAGCCCGTTGGGCCGCGGGTTCCTGACCGGGCAATTCAAGACCCTGGACGACCTGCCCGCGGACGACTACCGCCGGAATTCACCGCGTTTCCAAGGCGCGAACTTCCAGAAGAACCTGGATCTGGTTGAAAGGATTCAGGGGCTGGCGAGCCGCAAGGGCTGCATGGCGAGCCAGCTCGCGCTGGCGTGGGTGCTGGCGCAGGGTCCGGACATCATCCCAATCCCCGGCACCAAACGAATCACCTTCCTCGAGGAGAACCTGCTGGCCGCGTCGGTGACCCTGAGCGCGCCCGAACTCCGCGAAATCGACGAGGTGCTGCCGGCCGGCGCGGCGGCCGGTGATCGCTATCACGCGCAGGCCATGGCGGCGATCAACCGATGACACCGACGGGTCCGCTGGGTTTGGTTCGCCCGGCGCCACGCGGAGTAAACCGCTGGAAAATCAACCGCAGGCGTCGTCCATGATTGCCACGATCGACCGCTCGACTTCAGCGGCAATTCCCGCCGCCCCGCCGGCGCCGAACAGCCCGAGCAGCGTCGTCGGCTTGATCGTGGCCAGCACGGTGTCACCTGCTTCCTGATACACAGCAATCCGGCAGGGCAGCGCGGTCGAGACTTCGATCGCCTGGTCCAACACCGCTTTGGCCTGCGCCGGGCTGCACACCTCGAAAACCCGGCACTCCCGGGGAAAATCGAGGCCCTTGCTTTGGATTTTCGCCTTGAGGTCGTGCGTGCCGAGAAGTCCGAACTTGTGCTTCTCGACCACGCCGGGCAGCTGCGCGCACACCTGCTCCAGAGGCTTGCGTGAGCGACGGGTGATCATTGAGTCGATATTCATGCGGAGGTCCTTCCCCGCAACATCGCCCACATTCTCTCCGCCGCAAGGCGCCTCGGTTGGTTGCCGGCCGCTCGGTGAGTGGCGCGCAAGCAC
>JBBRCR010000067.1:0-23042 GCA_038204695.1 Opitutales bacterium
GCGGCAGCGGTGGGCGCATCGTTCGCCGGCCAGAAAGCGATGACGGCAACCTCCGGTCCCGGACTGTCACTGAAGGCAGAAGTGCTCGGGCTCGCCAGTTGCGTCGAACTTCCGCTCGTCATCGTCAATGTGCAGCGCGGCGGACCGTCCACCGGCCTGCCGACTAAAACCGAACAGGCGGATCTGTTTGCCGCGGCGTTCTCGGCGCATGGCGACACCGTTCGTCCGATCCTCGCACCGATCAGCGTCGAGGATGTGTTCCCCGTCACCGTCGAAGCCTTCAACATCGCCGAGGAATATCAGACCCCGGTGATCGTGCTTTCCGATCAGGAGATCGCGCAACGGAAGGACATTATCGATCCGATCGACACATCGCGCTTGCGGCTGGTGGATCGGCTTCACCCCTCGCCGGAGGAGTTGCAGAATTATTCGCGGTTCCGAATCACGGCATCCGGCATCAGCCCAATCAGCCACCCGGGCATGAAGGGCGGCAGTTATCTCGCCGCCGGCATCGAACACAATGAGCACGGTGACCCGAGCAGCAACGGCACCATGCACGAGCGGATGAACGACAAGCGGCTGAACAAACTGAATCCGCTGAAGAAACGGCGCGATCTGTTTCATCTCGAAGGCGACCCAGACGCACCGATTGGCATCATCAGCTGGGGCGGCATCGCGGGCGTCGCGCTCGAAGCCGTGCGCACCGCACGCGCACAAGGCCTGCCCGTCAAACTGCTCATTCCGAAACTGCTGTATCCCGTCGCTGAGGAAATCTATCAGGAATTCTTCGCGTCGCTCGAGAGCTGCGTCGTCGTCGAGCAGTCCCACCAGGGACAACTCCATCGTATCATTCGGATGTGGGTCGATGTGCCGAAGCGGTTCACGTCACTCGCGAAGAGTGGCGCCAACCCGATCACACCCGCCGAAATCGTGCGCCGAGTATCCGAGTTCGCCGCCGCACCGACGCGGCTCGCACCCACCCTGCAACCCATCGTGCTCAGCGTCCCCACCCAATGATTTCCCCTAGTACAGAATGCGGCTGTCCCCCTCCGGCGGAGCCGCTCAAATCCAAGGATTTCCGGAGTGACCTGAAACCCATCTGGTGTCCCGGCTGCGGCGATTACGGCGTGGTCACCGCGTTGTACCGCGCGCTCGCCAACATTGGCCGCCAGCCCCACGAAATCGCGTTCATCTCCGGCATCGGCTGTTCGAGCCGGATTCCCGGGTACACGACTGCTTACGGTTTCAACACGGTTCACGGTCGCGCCCTGCCGGTCGCGCAGGGAATCAAGATGGCCAATCCCGATCTGCTCGTGCTGGTGGCGGGCGGTGATGGCGATGGGTTCTCGATCGGCGGCGGCCATGTGCCTCACGCGATCCGACGCAATCTCGACCTCACGTATATCGTCATGGACAACCACATCTACGGCCTGACGAAAGGCCAGTTGTCCCCGACGACGCCTCGTGGGTCGGTCACGTCCAGCAGCACCCATGGCAGCATGGAGGATCCGGTTAACCCGCTCCTGTATGTGCTCGCCTACGGAGCCGGCTTTGTGGCGCAGGGTGTGCCGGCCGACATGGACGGACTCACGAAGATGCTCGAAGAGGCGATTCGTTATCCCGGATTTTCCTTCGTGAACGTGCAGTCACCGTGCGTCACGTTTGGCGATCCCGACGATCAGCTGAAGGTGCAGAAAACGAAGATGAAAAAGCTCGCCGAGCTCGGGCATGATCCGGCGAACCGGTTGCGAGCCATGGAACTCGCGCAGGAGTACAGCACATCGCTGTACACGGGGGTGTTCTATCGGAATCCGAATCCACCGCCGACCTACGACAGCCAGATTCGCGCGCGCCAACGCGCGTTGCAGTCCAACACCACCGAAGGCGGCGAGTAGCCAGCTCCCGCTTCAAACCGGAGACGCAGCGTTCCCTCGCGGGGCGCTGCGTCTTGCTTTATAAATCCGCGAACTACCGCGGCGCAGCTCCTTCGGATCGGCGGCTTTCCAGCCGCCGAGGTACGTTCGATCGACCGGTCCTGGGCGACTGGAAAGTCGCCCCTCCGACAAACACCGCAACCCCGCGTGAGCGGGAAAACACTGGAGCCGGGCCAATCGGTATTTTTCGAGTGCGCAGCGATGACAAACCATGCGCAGCCATTCGCAAATTCCGATGGGAGGATCGCGCGTTGCCTGGGCTATGGTACGCGGCGTCAGCGATAGTGAATGATCGAACAGGAAACCCCGCCTTTTCGCCGCACCCCAAAGCCCGATGAGCGACCCCACCCCATCCGCATCTGCTGCCGGCCACGCGTGGAGCACCACGTCCCGGCAGGCACCCGACAAACGGCCCGCGACCGAGCGCGTCGCGGATTTCCTCGAAGTGTATGGCACGCTGGGCGACGCCACCGCGCGCGAACAGGCCGCCCGCTGCATCCAGTGCCCGGACCCGTTGTGCGTAACCGGATGTCCATTACACCTGAACGTGCCGGAGTGGCTGGCGCTCGTGGCGGATGGCCAGTTTCCGGAAGCCGCCACGGTCTTGCACGCCACCGGCAGCATGCCGGAAGTGTGCCTCCGGCTTTGTCCGGCCGATCATCTCTGCGAAGGCATGTGCGTCATCGGCGGCCGCGCCGATCCGGTCGCCATCTGGGCGCTGGAACACTTCATCAACGATCACGCGTTCAACGATGGCGTTGTCACGGCGACCATCGCGCCGGCGAACGGCCAACGCGTTGCCGTGGCGGGCGCCACCGCGGGCGGCCTGGCGTGCGCGGCCGAACTCGCGAAAAACGGATACAGCGTCACCGTCTTCGATTCCGCCGCTCCCGAGGACCGGCTCGGGGAGGCGACGCCGGCGTTCCGTCTGCCACCCGCGATCGCGGCGCGGCGCGTTACCATAATCAAGCAACAGGGCGTGGCGTTTCGCCCGGTAGCCGCGCCCGACCCCAGCGTCACGCTCGCGGAGCTCACCGGATCGTTCGCCGCCGTCTATCTCGCCTGGGATGCGAAGCGGCCACGCACGCTGGAAATTCCCGGCATCGACCTTTCGGGTGTGGCCCAGGCTCGCACCTTCGTCCTGCACCACCGCGCTTCTGCCGCTTCGCCTTTGCCCGGGTTGGATGTACGGGGCAAACGAGTGCTCGTGATCGGCGGGGGTGACACCGCCATCGATTGCCTGCGCAGCGCGTTGCGCTGCGGTGCCCGCCAGGCGCTCGGCGTTTATCGGGGCGGGGAGGAAGCGATGTCATGTGCCCGCCGCGAATACGAGAACGCCATCGAGGAAGGCGTGGTGTATGCGTTTGCCGCCACCCCGGTCGCAATCTTGGGCGACGCGAACGGCACCGGCACGGCGGTGCGATTTGCCCGCACGCCTTTCGGAACTCAAACCGCCAATGCGCCGAGGCTCACACCGCTCTTGACCGATACGGACTTCGAAGTGGAAACCGACCTCGTTTTCGTCGCGATCGGATATGAACCCGACCGCTCGGGCGACTTGTTCAACATCGATTCGTTGGCGGTCAGCCCAACCGGGGCGCTGGTCACGAACAGCCAGCAGATGACAAGCCGGCCGGGGGTTTTTGCCGGCGGCGAGTTGACCCGGGGCCCATGCATGCCACTGGAAGCGGTCAACGATGCCCGCAACGCTGCGCGCGCGATCGATCTGTATATCGCGTCCCAAGCAGGAGCCGTTTCGTCGGCCTCCACGTAACCCGTCACGCCGCCGCAGAGTGCGCGCAATGGGGAACCGGGCCGCGAACGCCAACGGCGGAAACCGCGGCTCCTCCACCGCCGTTTCCGGCTCCGGGTTCCGCTCAAATTTCAACGGCAGAAAGGCACCTTTCTGCGCGGATCCATCCCCCTTTTTCATTCGTGCCGGCGCCGTTCTCATGGGGTATCCATCTATCAAGTATGTCGATGACGGTGATGGGCGGATTACGGTCGCCGGAGCCCTATCGCAAGATATGCGGATTGAACACCAACTCGTGCGATGCCCCATCGCGCGTTCGCTGTCATCGTAGCCCCGAACCACATGGCAGCAGCGTCCCAAACCACCCACCGCAATCATGAATGACATCATGGCCGGGGACCTCATTTACGTCGCTGCCTTCGCCGTGATTGGGCTCGTGTTCGCCCTTGGACCGCTCATCGCGGTGTATTTCCTTTCGCCACGGCGGGTTCGCAACACGGTCGGCAAGACCGGTCAGCCCATTGAGTGCGGCATGGACCCGATCGGCGACGCCTGGATCCGCTACAGCGCGGTGTACTACCTGTATGCGCTGGTCTTCGTCGCCTTCGCGGTCGACGTCCTGTTCCTGATCCCCGTGGCGCTGGTTTACGGGCGGCACTTCGAGGTCCGTGACTTCGTCGAGCTCGTGATTTTCGTGGGCATCCTGTCGCTCGTCATCGTTTACGCCTGGAAGAAGGGAATCTTCGAATGGAAACGCCGCTAAAAGGAATGGGCCATCCAACCCCTCAGTCGGTGCGACCGGGGCCACAAGCTCCGGATGGCGCCGAAGGGCCGATCGAATGCTCGCAGATCGCGCAGTTTGCCAAGCTCGACGATCTGCTCGCCTTGGGCCGCGCCAACTCGCTCTGGCCACTGACATTCGGCCTCGCCTGCTGCGCGATCGAGATGATGGCCGCCGGCATGGCGCGCTGGGATCTCGCCCGGTTCGGCGCGGAAGTGTTTCGCCCCTCCCCGCGGCAGGCCGACGTGATGATTGTTGCCGGAACGGTGAACAAGAAAATGGCGCCGGCCGTCAAGCTGTTGTACGACCAGATGCTCGAGCCCAAATGGGTCATTGCCTTGGGCAACTGCGCGCTCTCCGGCGGACCTTTCAATTTCGCGGGGCAGTACGGGATCGTCGAAGGCGTCGACAAGCTCTTCCCGGTGGACGTCTACGTGCCGGGCTGCCCACCGCGCCCCGAGGCGATTATCGAAGGCATTTTGAAGCTCGAGGAAAAGATTACCGGCAAGCGCCACTTCCCGGTCGCGAAATTGAAAGAATGAACGCGACCGTCGAGCGACTCACCCAAAAATTTGTCCAGCTCATCGGGCCGGCGGCCGCCGCCGCGAATCCAACCGATCGCACGGCAGTCGCCGGCCCGACTGAGCTAGCCACCACCGCCCCGGCCGCGACGATCGCGCCGCCGGAGCCCGCCGTAGTAACGCAACCGGCGATTTCGCCGGGGACCACTGCACCAGCCCCGACCGCGGCGCCGGCTGCAGCCGCGACCGCCCTCGCACGACCCGCGCCGGCTGCGGCCACTCCCCCGCCGCCACCACCGCCGCCGGTGCAATCCGTGGACCACGCGTTGAAGGGGTATGATTTCGACGCCCGGGTGGCGCCGGATCAGGTTGTCGCCGCCGCGACCATTCTCGATCTCGAAGGATTCGCCCTGGACGCAGTCACGGGCGTCGACTGGTTGGCGCAGAATGAAATGGAAGTGGTCTACGACTTCTTCCATCCCACCGTTTCAGTGCGCGCCGTCGTTCGCACGCGCGTGCCGCGCGCGAATCCCGAGCTGCCCACAATTTCGAATGTGTTTCCCGGTGCCAACTGGCACGAACGCGAGACGCACGATTTCTTCGGCATTCGCTTTGCCGGGCATCCCAACCTGTCGCCGTTCCTCCTGCCCGAGGACGCCAACTTTCATCCGCTCCGGAAGGACTATCAGCCGTGATCGCGCAAAAGGATTCCAGTGGCATCGGCAACGAACCGAATTCTGCCGCTTCGAGCCGCAGCCACGACGTGTCGCCGTCTTCGCAGGGTCCGCAGGAGACTTTCGTGCTCAACCTGGGGCCGCAGCATCCCGCCGCGCACGGCGTTTTGCGCGTGCTGACGACGATGGAGGGTGAATGGATCCAGCGCGCCGAACCCGTCATCGGTTACATCCACCGGATGCACGAGAAAATGGGCGAGAACCGGACGTGGGCCAAGTTTCTCCCCAATACCAGCCGGATCGATTATCTGTCCGCCATGCATTACACCCACGCATTCGTGGGTGCAGTGGAACGCGCACTCAAAATCGAAGTGCCGATCCGCGCGGAATATATCCGCGTCATCACCTCCGAGTTGAACCGGATCGCCAGCCACATGGTGTGGTGGGGCGCACTGCTCTCGGACTTGGGCGGCCTGACGCCCTTCCTGTACGCTTTCGACGATCGCGAGAAAATCCTCGATTTGCTCGAGGGGCTCTGCGGCGCGCGGCTCACCTACTGCTACTACCGTTTCGGCGGGCTCTATAACGATGCCGACGACGAATTCCTGCACGGCACCCGCGCTTTCGTGAAGCACATGCCGCTGCGACTGAAGATGTATCGCGACCTGGTCACCAACAACATCATCCTGCGCAAGCGGCTGGAGGAGATCGGCCCGATCAGCGCGGAGATGTGCCGCAAGTACGGCGCGACCGGCCCCGTGATCCGCGGCGCCGGCGTCGCCTATGACGTGCGCACCGTCGAGCCGTACTCGGTGTATCCGAAATTCGACTTCAAGATCCCGGTTTATCCGCAGGCCGACTCCATGGCGCGCTATCTCGTGCGGATGGACGAGATGGAGCAGAGCCTGCGCATCATCGACCAGGCGCTCGATCTGATCACCGCCGGTCCCTTCATGGCCGCCAAGGTGCCGCGCGTCATCAAGCTGCCACCGGGCGATTACTGCTATGCCGTCGAAGCGGCGCGCGGCCGCTTCATGGTGCGAATCGTGAGCGACGGGAAGGAAATGCCCTACCGCGTCAAGCTCCGCACACCCTCGTTTTCCAACCTCAGCCTCTTCGAGGAGGCCAGCCGCGGAATGATCCTGCCCGATGCGCTCGCGATGATGGGCAGCCTCGACCTCGTCATTCCCGATATCGATCGCTGAACGAGAAGCGACTCGAACATCCGCGCCACGCCCTCCCCGCCTCCCGATGACCTTCCTCACGCTCGAGCCCATCCGGATTCTCCTTTACGTCGTCGCGATTTGCGCGTTCGTCGGCCTCAACGCCGCCTATCTGGTCCTCGCCGAACGCAAGATCGCCGGCCGCGTTCAGCGCCGGCCCGGCCCGAATGAAGCCGGCTGGGGCGGCTGGATGCAGCCGTTCGCCGACGTCGGAAAGCTCCTCGCGAAGCAGGTTCTCGTCCCACCAGGCACCGACACGCTGCTGTACCGGATCGCGCCACTCATGGTGATGGCGCCGCCCATGCTGTGCCTGATGGCGGTGCCGTACGCCGAGAACTTTGTCGCGCGCGACCTCAACATCGGACTGCTCTTCGTCTTCTCGTTCGGCTCGATTAACGTGATGGCGCTCATGCTCGGCGGCTGGGCCTCGCGCAACAAGTACTCGATCATTTCCTCGGCGCGCGTGGTTTCGCAAAACGTCGCGTACGAAATCCCGATGCTCCTCGTCGTGATCACGCTGCTGATGGTTACGGGCACGATGAGCCTCCAGGAAATGACCCTCCAGCAGGCCGGCGGTTTCTGGAACTGGAACGTGTTCCGGGTGTGGGTCAATCCGCTCATGCCGGTCACATTTGTGATCTTCTTCATTTGCATGCTCGCCGAGACGAATCGTGCGCCATTCGACATGGCAGAGGCGGAAAGCGAGTTGGTCGCCGGCGTATTTACCGAATATGGCGGCATGGGCTTCGGCGTCTTTTTCATGGCGGAGTACTCCAACATCGTGGTCGGGTGCTGCCTCGCCACGGTCCTGTTCTTCGGCGGCTGGCAAAGCCCAATCGGCGTGCTCTCCGGCGGCGCCTGGGGTCTCGTTTGGTTCATGCTGAAAACCTACGCGCTGATCACGACGGTCATGTGGGTTCGCTGGACGTTTCCGCGCACCCAATTCTATCTCCTGCTTAATCTCTCCTGGAAAATCCTCATCCCAATCTCGCTGTTCACGCTGCTGCTGACCGGCGCGATGATGAAGCTGCCGCTCCTGTGGCAGAAACTGTTCTGAGCACCGCCCCCACCCACGTGCCATGAGCCTCATCTCTGTCATTCGAGAAACGTACTTGGGCTTCAAAAGCCTCCTCATCGGCCTGCGGATCACCGGCCGTGAAGCGCTGAAGCCGAGCCTCACCGTCCAGTATCCGCACGACACGCTCAAGATGCCCGCCCGTTTCCGCGGGCACATCCAGCTTGTCCTGGATCCAGCGACCGGTCGCCCGCGCTGCACGGCGTGCGGCCTGTGCGTCAAGGCTTGTCCGAGCGGCTGCATCGACCTCGATGGCCTCAAGCGCGAGGGTGAGAAGAAAAAGTCCGTGTCGCGCTACGATCTCGACTTCTCCATGTGCAGCCTCTGCGGCTCGTGCGTCGAAGTCTGCCCGAGCGACGCCATTGATTTTTCCAAGCAGTACAACGTCGCGAGTTTCAACCGCGACCATTTCGCACACATGGATCTTTACGCCAAGATCGAGCACGACGCGAAAGTCTGGGCGCAAACGCATCCGGCACCGGCTCCCGCGGTGGCGACACTCGCTGCAGCTGCGCCGAAGCCGGCCAGCCCCCCGCCGGCCGCAGCCGTCACCGCATCGTCTGCCGTCCCGACGCCGCCCGCGGCGACCGCAAGCTCCATGCAAACCTCTGTCGCCTCAGCAGCGGCGCCAACGGTCGCCGCCCCCGCCGGGGCGCGGATGGCTGTTTCCGCCACCGCTGCTGAATCGAAGACCCCATGAGCGCGTTCCCATTTTCATCCTATATAGTGGCCGCCATCTTTGCGCTCGCGGCAGCGACGACGGTTGGCGGCGCATTGGTTGCGGTACTCAGCACCCGGATTATCCGCGGCGTCTGCGGCCTGATGATCTGCTGCATCGGATTGGCCGGACTATATTATTTCCTCCAGAGCCCTTTTCTGGCGCTGATGGAAATCCTCGTCTACGTCGGCGCAGTCTGCGTCACGATCGTGTTCGGGGTGATGCTGTCGGAAACGGACGAGCCGAAGCTGGATTTGATTCCGGATCCGAGCGGCCGCACGGCAGGGCGCCCGGCCAAAACCGGCCGCGTGGGTGCCGTTGGCGCGGTCATTGTCTGCACGCTCATCGCGGTTGGACTTGCCCGGATCAGCCTTCACGCACCCTGGCCAGACGCGCCGGCCACTCGGATGAATGATGGCTCCGTGGCCGCGATCGGCATCGCGTTGCTCACGACCTACAGTCTCGCCTTCGAATTGATTTCACTGGTGCTCCTGCTCGCCATCCTCGGTGCGTTGGTCATTGCCCGCAGCGGACGCGACAAGCCGTCACTCGATCCGGCGAAAGTCGGTATTCTCACCGCGCAGGTGAAAGTGCCCGACCAGTCGCCGCCGGCGTCGACATCATCCACCGCCACCACCGCGGCCTCCACCAGGAGCACGCCGCGATGAACCTGCTGCACCTGCACGAACAGCCGGCGGTTTACCTCGTCCTGGCCGCCGTCCTCATGGCGGCGGGCGTCTACGGACTGCTGCGCCGGCGGACGCTGATCGGCATGCTGATTTCCGGGGAAATCATTTTCGCCGCGGCTTCCTTAAACCTGATGGTGATGAACCGATTCTTCGCGCCCGATCCGGCCGCGGGCCAGGTCTTCGTCCTATTCATCATGGGACTCGCCGCGGCCGAAGTGGCCATCGCGCTCAGCATCATCATCGCCGTGTACCGCAACTATCGCTCCATCGCACCGCGGGAGCTTTCCGATCTCAAGGGCTAGCCTGTGGAACCGACCACCGACATCCGACTTCTTTTCGCGCTCCTTGCGCCCCTGTGTGGTGCCGGTCTGGTGATGCTCACCGGCCGAAAGCCAAACGTGCGTGAAGCCGTTTCGCTGGTCTCCGCACTCACGCTCGCCGGGCTCGTCGCCTCCCTGGTGCCGGCCGTGGTCGCAGGACAAAAGCTGCACTTCACGCTCTTCGAACTTATTCCGGCCGACTTCGCGCAACAGCTCACGCTGGCCCCGACCGCCACCGCGCTCACCTTCGCGCTGCGCGCCGACGCGCTCTCGATGATTTTCGCGGTCGTCGCCTCGTCATTGTGGGTACTCACGGTGTTCTACTCCGCCGGCTACATGCGCGGGTTGAACGAGCACTCGCAGACGCGGTTCAGCGCCTGTTTCGCCCTCGCGCTGTTCGGTGCGATTGGCTGCGCGTTCGCCGACAATCTTCTCACCCTCTATTTGTTCTACGAGGTGGTCAGCATCTCGACGTATCCACTCGTTGCGCACCACCAGGATGAGGAGGGTTACGAGGGCGGGAAGAAATACCTGACCTATCTCACCACGACAGCCAAGGCGCTCATCCTGCCCGCGATGGTTCTCATATTCGTGCTCTCCGGCACGCTCGACTTCGCGGGCAACGCGACCGGCGGCATTCTGCCGGCGGGCGTCCACCGGGTGGTGGTCACCATCCTCTATATATGCTGCCTGGTCGGCTTCGCGAAGAATGGCGTGATGCCGTTCCACCACTGGCTGCCTGGCGCAATGGTTGCGCCGACACCCGTCAGCGCGCTGCTGCATGCGGTCGCCGTCGTGAAGGTCGGCGTATTCTCAACGGTCCGCGTGATGCTGTATGTGTTTGGCGTCGACACGATGCACGCACTGAATCTCGGGCTGCCGACGGCATACTTCGTCTCCATCACCATCCTCGTCGCCTCGGTGATCGCGCTGAGCAAGGATAACCTCAAGCTCCGGCTCGCCTACTCCACCGTCAGCCAGCTCTCCTATATCATCCTTGGTGTGGCGCTGCTCACGCCGACGGGAGTAGAGGGCGGCCTCGTCCATATAGCGAACCACGCGTTCGCCAAGATCACCCTGTTCTTCTGCGCCGGCGCCATCTACGTGGCTTCGCACAAGAAGAACATTTCCGAAATGAGCGGCCTGGGCCGCGTGATGCCGTTCACATTTGGCGCCTTCGCCCTCGCCTCGCTCGGGATGATCGGCGCGCCGCCGGTCGGCGGTTTCATCTCCAAGCTTTACCTGCTCGTCGGCGCCATGGATGCCGGGACGATTGGGATCATGGTCGTGCTCATCGCCAGCACGGTTCTCAACACCGCCTACTTCGCGCCCGTCGTTTATCACGCGTTCTTCGGCAAGGCGCCGCCGACCAATGGCCACGGGCCGGCCACCGCGCAGCACACGCACGGTGAAGCGCCGCTCGCCATGGTCATTCCGCTGTGCATCACGGCGGTCGCCTCGGTCGCCCTCGGCTTCTACCCCGACTTCTTCATGCAATTCGCCCACGCCGTCCTGCCATGAATCTCGTGCGCCTCATCGACTTTCTGCGTGACCGGCTGAAGCAGGTCATCCGCGTCTGTATAGCCGTGCTGGCGCTGCTGGTGATCATCGACGCCATCCCGGCGTTCGTGGACAAGCACCACGCGCACACGGCGGCGGAGAAATTTCCATTCTTCTGGGCGGTGTTCGGCTTCGCCGGCTGCGTCTTGATCATTCTCGCCTCAAAAGCCTTCGGGAAAGCAGGCATCATGAAGCGGGAGGATTACTATAATGAGTGAGTTTCCGATCAGCCTGTTGGCCGCCGTGACTTCGGGTCTCGGGCCAATCGCTTCGTCCGGCTGGCTGCACCCGGCGGTCATCCTTCTGCTCGGCGGCGCGTTGCTGCCACTCATCCCGTCGCGCTTCAAGCTGTTTTATCTGGTGCTCGTGCCGCTGCTGGTCTTCGCCCGCACGGTGTTCATGTCCAAGGGCGTGTTCGGTGAAGTCACCTTCCTGAACTGGACGCTCACCTTCGGCCGCGTCGACGCGCTGAGCCTCGTCTTCGGTTACATCATGGCGGTGGCGTGTTTCATCGGCACGCTCTACGGCGCCCACGTGAAGCGCAACGCGGAGCACATCGCGGCGTGGACCTATGTCGCTGGCTCGCTCGGCACCATTTACGCCGGCGATCTGCTGACGGTCTTTCTGTTCTGGGAGTTGATGGCGTTCTCGTCGGTGTTCCTCATTTGGTTTCGCGGACGCCAGGAGTCATTGAATGCCGGATACCGCTACCTGCTCGTACACGTGGCGGGCGGCGTGGCCCTGCTGGCGGGCATCATGCTGCACGTGCACGCCACGGGCAGTTGGGCCTTCAATCTGTTCAATGTCGGGCAGCCCACGCTCTCCTCGTACCTGATTCTCGCCGGCTTCCTGCTCAACGCCGCCGTGCCGCCGCTCCACGCCTGGCTGCCCGACGCGTATGGTGAGGGCACGTTCAACGGCTCGGTTTTCCTCAGCGCATTCACGACCAAGACCGCCGTGTACGCGTTGTGCCGCGGTTTCGCCGGCATGGAAATCCTGGTCGCGCTCGGCGTCATCATGGCGCTCTACGGCGTCGTGTATGCCGTCCTCGAGAACGACTCCCGCCGGCTGCTCGCCTATCACATCATCAGCCAGGTCGGCTATATGGTCGCCGGCGTGGGGCTCGGCACGCAGATGGCCATCAACGGCGCCTGCGCGCATGCCTTCGCCCACATTCTATATAAAGGGCTTCTCTTCATGGGCTGCGGCGCAGTCCTGCACATGACCGGCCAGAGCAAGTTCACCGAACTCGGCGGGCTGTATAAAAAGATGCCGTGGACCTTTGTGTTCACGCTCATCGGCGGACTCTCCATCTCCGCGTTTCCGCTCTTCAGCGGCTTTGTATCCAAATCGATGATCGTCGCCGCCGGTTTCGAGGATCACAAACTCTGGGCGGCTTACCTGCTGATGCTCGCCTCGGCCGGAACGTTCCTGCACACGGGCCTGAAGGTCCCGTACTTCATCTGGTTTGGGAAGAACAACTGCAGGGCGGACACGTGGAAGCGCGCCGCCGAGCCGCCCTGGAACATGATGGCGGCCATGGCCATCGCCTCCGTTCTCTGCATTTTCATCGGCTGCTACACGCCCTATCTGTATCAGATGCTCCCCTACCCGGTCGTATACGAGCCCTACACCTCGTATCATGTCTCGGAGACGCTCCTGATCCTGTGCTTCACCGGGGTTGGATTTTTTCTCCTCCTGAAGAAGCTCGAGCCGGCGCCGACCATCAGTATCGACCTCGACTGGTTCTATCGCATGGGCGGCCGGGCCTTCCTCTGGCTCGCGCGCAAGCCCGTCCAGACAATCGATAATCTCGTCGGCGAAATCTACCGCGCCGGTGGTCTCGTGCCGCTCATGCGTTCCGCGAATCTCGTGGATCGATTTGACCGCGTGGTCATCGATGGCGTGGTCGACGGGCTCGCCTCCAGCTTCCGTCGCCTCGGCAACCGGCTACGTTCCACCCAGCGCGGTGCGCTGCAGGAAAACCTCGCGATCAGCTTCGCCGCCGCCGCGGTCGCGCTCGTGCTGATGGTCTATGTCTTTTGACGGGATCATCAGCGCCCACGCTCCCACCCGATGACATCCGTTCTCACCAGCGCCTTCCCTTTCCTCAGCGTACTGATCTTCGCTCCGCTTGCGGTGGTCGCGGTGCTCGCCTTCCTCCGCGACGACCGCGCCCAACGCTGGTGGACGTTTGCGGCCACGAGTGGGATCGGCCTGTTTTCGCTCCTGTTGCTGCCGCGTTTCGACGCGGGGACGCACGCCTTTCAATTCACTGAACAAGCCGCGTGGATCCCGTCGCTGAAGATCAACTACAGCCTGGGTCTCGATGGCATCAGCCTCCTGCTCGTGCTGCTCACCACGCTGATCATGCCGCTGTGCGTGCTGGCCTCGTGGAACTACATCAAGATTCGGGTACGGGAGTTCATGATCGCGCTGCTGCTGATGGAGACGACCATGATCGGCGTCTTCTCGGCGCTGGATACGATTCTCTTCTTCGTGTTCTGGGAGGCGATGCTGATCCCGATGGCCCTGATGATTGGCGTCTGGGGCGGCCCGCGTCGCGTGTATGCGTCGCTCAAGTTCTTCATCTACACGATGGCGGGCTCCGTTTTCCTGCTGGTTGCGCTGATCGCGCTGCGGCTGCAAACGGGAACCTTCAGCCTGCCCGACACCATGGGGCATCCGCTCTCCGCGGGTTTCCAAAGCTGGGTGTTCGCGGCGTTCTTCATTTCGTTTGCCATCAAGGTGCCGATGTTTCCGTTCCACACGTGGCTTCCCGCCGCGCACGTGGAGGCGCCGACCGCCGGGAGCGTGCTGCTCGCCAGTATTCTGCTGAAGATGGGCACGTATGGTTTTCTCCGTTTCGCCCTGCCTATTACGCCGCAGGCGGCGCACGCATTCGGGCCCTATATCATGTGGCTTTCGGTTGCGGCGATTATCTATGGGGGCTTTGCCGCGCTCGCCCAAACCGACCTCAAGAAACTCGTCGCGTACTCCAGCGTCAGCCACATGGGGTTCGCCACGCTCGGGATCTTCGCGCTGAACGCGGGCGGCATCGAGGGCGCCACTCTCGTGATGATCAATCACGGCATCACCACGGGCGGCTTGTTCATGGTCGTCGGCCTCGTCTACGAACGCCTCCACACCCGTGACATCGGGCTGGCGGCCGGGATCGGGAAACAGATGCCCATTTTCGCGTTCTGCTACGGCATCTTCTGCCTCTCCTCCCTCGCGTTCCCCGGCACCAACAGCTTCATCGGCGAGTTCCTGGTTCTGGCCGGTGGTTTCAAGATCTCGAAACTGCTGATCATCTGCGCCGTGCCCGGCATCGTCGCCGCGGCCGCGTATAATCTCCGGATGCTGCAGAAACTCGCCTGGGGCGACACGGCCAATCCCAAGCATCCGAAGTTGCTGGATCTGAACTTCCGGGAGATGGCGATGTTCGCCCCGCTCATCGTATTCGTATTCTGGATTGGGCTGAATCCACAGCCCATCATGCGGATCATGCACGCCAGCGTGGCGCACCTGATCCAACAGGCACATCCGGTCCTCACGCAGGTGGCCGCCCTGCCTTGACCCACCAACCCGAACGCGAATCACGCGCATGCCCACGAATTTCCAAACTTGTCCGTCCTTCACGTTGCTTCGCATCGTGAGCCGGCGATCCCTTCGATGAGTTCCTTCCTCCTCGCGTTCCTTCCCGAGCTCATCCTGCTGGCGGGCGCCCTGGCGTTGTTTTTCGTCGCGCTCGGCGATGGCCTGATCCGGCGCGCGCAAACCGTGAGTTTGATCACCGCGGCGGGCTTGCTCCTGAGCGCGCTGTTCACCTTTGGCCAGCAGACTGTCCTCTTCGACGGCGCGTATCGGATCGATGGATTCTCGCAATTCCTGAAGATCATCATCGGTTTCGGTTACCTCTGCGTCGTCCTGCTCAGTGGTGAACTGCGCGACATCCGCGGCGAGGCCCGGTCGGAGTATTATCTTTTTGTGGCACTCAGCCTGATCGGGCTGACGCTGCTGGTGAGCAGTATCGACGTGATCACCCTCGTCGTGGCGCTCGAACTCTCGTCGTTCGCCCTTTATCTGCTCGTTCCGATGCGCCGTGAGCGCGCGGGCCAGCGCGCGCAGATGGAATCGGCCATCAAGTACCTGATGTTCGGCGTCGCCGCCACGGGCGTGATGCTGTTCGGTTTCAGCTATCTGTACGGACTGACTGGCTCGACCTCTTTGCCCGTGATCCTCGCGAAGCTTCCGCCGCTGCTCGCTTCATCGAACGGGACGCTGGCGATGGTTGGACTCGCGCTGGCACTCGCCGGACTGCTGTACAAACTGGCCGTGTTCCCCTTCCACTTCTGGACGCCCGACGTGTACGAAGGCGCGGCCAACGAAACCTCGGGCCTGATTGCGTCGCTCCCGAAGGTCGGAGCCGTCGCCGTCCTCGTCCGGCTCGTCTCGCTCACGACTCCTGAGCACGCGGCGTTCGCCACGCTGCTCACCTGTCTCGCGATCGCCTCCATGGTGTATGGCAACCTGATCGCGCTCGTGCAGACGGATTTCAAACGACTGCTCGGCTTCTCGGGCATCGCACACGCCGGTTACGTGCTCATCGGATTTGTCGCCCTCGACGACGCGGGCTACGCCGCCGCGCTGTATTACATCAGCGGTTACATGCTCATGGTGCTGGCGTGCTTCGTCGTGATTTGCCAGGTGTCGCCCGATGGCGCGAATGTCTCCGTCAACGATCTCGCGGGTCTGCATCGCCGTTCGCCGCTGCTCGGAGTGACGTTGCTGGTCGGCATCTTCGCGCTCGCCGGAATCCCGCCGTTCGTCGGTTTCATGGGCAAACTGAGCCTGCTTACCGCCGCGCTGGCGAAGGGCCACCTCGCGCTGGTCGTGATTGCCGTCATCAATTCAGCCGTCGCCATCTATTATTATCTACGGATTGTCCGCTCCGCGTTTTTCGGCGAGTCCGAGGGCAACGCCACGAAGATCCAACTCGGTTGGCCGGTGGCCGCCCTGTGCCTCCTGCTGATCGGCGGCATCACGGCGCTGGGCGTTGTTCCCGCAACGGTCGTCGACACGATTTCGCGCTCGCTCGCGGCCATCAAGTTTCCGCCGCTCGGCTGACCTCGGCGCTGAGATTACGGCCGGTCGGCGAACTGAGGACGAGCGGTACGGATCCCCGATGTCACGACTGCTCCAGCGTCTTCGATTGGATCAGCTAGCCCTGCGCTTGCCCACAAATTCGCTACCGCGTATGGCGTCACGCCAAGGGCGCGATTGACCGGAAGGGCGACTTTCCAGTCGCCCGAGACCGGTCGACCGAACGTACTTCGGCGGCAGGAAAGCCGCCGCTCCGGTGCGAATGCCGACGTGCTTGGCAAGAATAGTTCACAGAGGAAAACCCTTCGATCCTATTTGGAATGCTTGCCCGTTCGCATCAGGCGCGTCCAAACACCTTGTGGCCTCCTGCTGCCTCTGGGTCTGAGCTCGGTGTCCTCTGTGACCCGTGCCTTGGTCCGTCTGAGTGTGCCAATATCGATCCGGATCGTGCACGTTTGCGACGATTTCAAAACCCTGAGTTCTTACAGGAGGCCGCAAAGGGAGCAGAGGGAAAAGCAATTGATGGATTGTCTCTGCTACCTCCGCGACCTCCTATAAAAGGTTTGGGTTCGGTTGCGGCGCCGCCGCGGTATGAAAATTTGGGTTAGAGGCCAGCGGAGGGGGTCTGGCTTTGTACGTTGTGATTGACCACGAGTAGAAGCGGAAGAGGTAGAGTAGGCGGGAGCGGGCCGTACGCTCGCTGATGAGATACTTGAGTTCGAAGCGTTGAGTTTGCAGCCGGTCGATTGGCATCGTCGGAAAGTCGGGGAGACACGCTGGCGTGATGAGTTGAAGAGAGGCCGGGCCGAACCGGGCGGTTCATCGCGGGAATATTTCCAATGGCTCGCGGACAAACCCGGGAATTGAAGGGGCCGCTGATGTGCGCAGCCCCGGATTGACGCGCCGGATCGCGGGATGTGGAGGCATCAGACCTCGAGCAACCGTCCGCCGGCAATTTGCAGGTCCATCGTGGCGACGCCGCCGGCCCGCGGATTCGCCGGCATATCGGCGCTCCACGGTGCCGTGAAGGTGCCGCTCAATGTGAACGGCTTCGGCGCGAGCGTCTCGCAGTCTCGGCGGGCCACAACGGCGCCGGCTCGTGCAACTCCGCCTCCACCTCGGCACGGCGGCCGGTGATGAAGGCCTCCACCCAATACCAAGGGTATTCGTGGGGAGGGCATCCGCGCAGCCATGGAGGTTCCCCTGACAAATAGAAACAAAAATATGACTCACCGCGTCAGGCGGGCGTCAGGCGGGCGCATGAGTCACGTTCGCAAAACGCGCGTTCATGCGTCTATTCAATCGGTGACTGCTCGAGTGAATGCACTCCAGGGCAAAGCTGCCAAAACAGCCGCCGACAAACCCTCTCCACCACCAAACTCGAAGATCCAGTCTCCTACCAGTACGCGGCCAACACCGGTTCGACCCACACACGGCGGACCGGGAATTCCAAGGTGAGGCCATGAGCTTGTCGAAAGCCCGCTAACTGGCCTCACTCTCCCCACCTCCAAAACCCTTCCACATGAACCGCTCCATTCTTGCCCGCGGCTTTTCAGTTTGGCTGATCGCCGCATCCCTCGTCAGCCCCGCCGCTGAAGCTCCGCGCCCCGCCCTCACGCCCGCGGGTGAAAACCCGGGCGAAATCGTCGAACTCACCCCGTTCGAAGTGAACACGACGAAAGATTTCGGCTACCAGGCCGAAAATACGCTCGCTGGCAGCCGGCTCAACGCGCGGCTCAGCGACACCGCCGGATCCGTCTCCGTGTTCACGAAGGAGTTTCTCGATGATCTCGCGATTACCGACATCGCGCAGCTGCTCGACTACACGGTTAATTCCGAGGTCGACACGCATTCCTGGCAGGTGACGCCGGAGCAGAACCCCTACATCAGCGGCGAGAACCTGCTGAACCGGACGCTCATTCGCGGACTCGCCGCGAGCCAGGGCACGGATTACTTCAACAACATCACCAACGGCGACCCGTACCGCGTCGGCCGCTTCGAGGATACGCGCGGGCCAAACAGCATCCTCTTCGGCGTTGGCGCGCCGGGCGGCATGTTGAACCAGACCTCGAAGACGGCGGTCACACACCGCGACAGCGCGAACATCCGCTACGGGTTCGGCTCGTGGGACCGCAGCCGCCTGGAACTGGATGCGAACAAGGTGCTCCTGAAGGACAAACTCGCGCTCTCGATTGCCGCGGTCGATCAGGAGAACGGCGGGTGGCGAATGTTCGACTTCCAGGACAAGGAGCGCGTGTTTGCCGCCGTAACCGTTCGGCCAATACGCAGTGTCACGATAAAGGCGATGGGGGAAATGGGCTACGACGAGACGGCCGTGATGAAGACCGCGCCTCCGACCGAGCAGGTCCTCGCGTGGTACGACAACCGCGAGGCCCGCGGCGTGGACACGGTGACGTTCACCCCGGGCACCACGGCTCCCACTGCCGCAATGATCGCGCTGGGCGTCACCAGCCGGGACAGCACACGCACCGGCAACAACCGACGGATCACGTTCATCGAAAACGACAGCACGGTGTTTGATGCCTCGGGCACGTTCCTGACCGGAAGTTACAACAATCCCGCGGTCCGGGCGCCGGACGGCACGCCGGGCGGCAGCGGCGGCGCGCTGCAAATCAACGATCCGAGCTTCTTCCCCCGACACGCGAACGCCGGCGGGCCGGGCATGCGGCGCAACCAGCGGCTGCACAACTACACGTTTACCTCGGACTGGCAGGCCACGCGCAACCTGTCGTTCAGCCTTGGGCACAACTACCAGGAGACGACGCTCACCTCGCGCATTCTCGTCGGCGCAAACCCAACGCTCCGCGGCGACGCGAATCGCACGCTCGGGGTCGGCGGCGCCGCCAATCCGTACGCCGGCCGGCTGTATGTCGACGGCAACTGGCGCGGCGACATCCATTATGGCGACTATCGGGAAACGCGGCTCTCGGCCTCGTACGCGCTCGACACGAAGTCGAAGTGGTGGGGCCGGCACAATTTCGCTCTCTCCGGCTCGATCTCGACGCAGACGGATCTGCACGCACTGTCATGGCTGTCACTCGTCGGCAGTCCGTTCAATAATGCGGCGTCGAACCAGAACAACCGCGTGAACGTCCGGAATTATTTCACGGAAGGCGATGCCGGCACGTACCGCGCAGGCGACTGGCGGCGGCTGCCCGCAACGATCACGTTTGGCGGGGGCGCGTACGAGATGGATTTCGTTAACGACAACTTTGGCGCGAACAACAGCGGGATGCAGCAGGGCATGAATTCACTGCTGGGCGTCGTGCAGAGCTACTTCATGCGCGATCGACTCGTGACGACGTTCGGCTACCGCAATGACGACGTGGAAATCACGCAGTACGGATTTTCGGTGGATCCTCGAATCGGCCAGGTCGTGGACCGCGATCCCACGAAGGCCGTCATCACCGACGTGAGGGCGAAGACATTTTCCGCGGGCGGCGTTTTTCACGTGACGAAGTGGCTGTCGCTGATCGCGAACCGCTCCTCGAATGTTGGCATTCCTCCGCTCGCCCGCACGGTGTTTCCGCTGGGCAATCTCGCGCCGCTCTCCAAGGGGAAGGGCGAGGACTATGGGTTGGGATTTGATCTACTCGAAGGCCGGCTGAGCGCGCGCTTCGTATACTTCACGTCGTCGGAACAGGGCCGGATCACGAGCGCCGGCCTCGATGGTGCGCCGGCCCGAAACGTGCGCGTGCTGGAGGCGTTCGAAGACGTCCTCGCCGGACCGGGCCGGCGGTTCTCCGACAGCCAGTGGACGGAGCTCGTGCGCCAATACAACCCGCCGGTGAACGCTGTCGCCTCGGATTTCGCGGCCGAGGGCTACGAGGCGCGGGTCACCGCCAACCTCACGCGCAACTGGCGGCTCGTGGCCAACTATTCGTTCACGGATTCCGACCGCAAGAATCTCGCGAACGAAATGGCCGACTGGTACGGGCTCACCCACGGCGAGGGCGTCCTCCTCCGGCAGGGTGCGAGTCAGAACGCCGCCGGCCAGTTCGTCGTTGATCCGGGCGCCTATGCCTCCGGCGGCACCATCGCGAAGTGGATCGAACTGGCGGGCATGCACCCGGACGCGAACCTTTCGACGCTGACGACGTCGAGCAACATCACGGTGGCGGAAGAAATCTACAACCTGACCTTCAACCTGAATGACGAGAAGGAGCAGCAGGAGAAGCGGTGGGGCGTCCGTCCCCACAAGATCAGTTTGTTCACCGCGTACGATTTCCGGGAAGGCAAACTGAAGGGGTTCACGGTCGGCGGCGGCTGGCGCTGGCGCAGTGCGAACGTCATCGGCTCGAACTCACAGGGTGCCGAGATCACCGGCAAGGTGATCACCGCGGCCGACATGATGATGGCGTACTCGCACAAGTTCGCGAAGCTGCCCGGCCGGATGCGATTCCAGGTGAACATCGCGAACCTGTTCGACCGGACGGATATCATTCCTGTCCGGCTCTCGACGTCGGCGACCTCGCCTGATGGCTATGAGGTTCCGGGCGGACGTGGGCTCGCGTTGAGCCGGTTCGATCTCGTCGCGCCGCGCGAAGTCCGTTTCACCACGACCTATTCGTTCTGAGCGGCATCGCTGGAGACGTTCTGCGCTACCTCGACGGCGACGGGCTGCCCAAAGTCGATGGAATGACCACGAACGGGGATTGCGTGTATTCATCATTTGGATTTCTGCGCGCAGTGGCACCGGACTCGAGCGAGCGCCGTGATTCGGACTCATTTGTTCACCATGGCGGCGGCCGGCACGGGACGCTTCTTCACCACGCTCACCCCCGCGAGGATGATCGCATTGTCGGCCGTCGGCTTGCCCTTGGTCGTGATGAAACCCGTCGTTCCGCGCAGCCGAACCTCCTTCACCGTCTCGACGCCTTTGACGGCGCCGGTGCACTTACCGGCGTGCTATTCGCAAAAACCAGCCGAAGTTCGCCCCAGTTTCTGTCCACGACCAAGCATGACTCGCTACGGTACGATCCAGCCAGCGACGATACTCAAATACAATGCGGCGAGGACGCCGTACGGCACCGCTGTAGTGATCGAGTGAGCTTCGTCGCGCCGGGCGATCCGATGCTCACGCACGGCAAGCACGGCCGCGATCACGATGAGCAGCACCCCAATGATGCCGACCGTCGAGAGGGAGACCAGCGGCGCCGGCGCTGCCAGCGTCTTCTTCGTGATCGCGATCGCCGTGTCGGTGCCATTCGGGTCGCGCACGGCCTGCGGCAGAAACGGAACCCACGAGACGAATTTCGCGAGGCCCTTCGTCAGGTGGCCGGCGGCGACGACGACTGCCATCGGCAACGCGAGGCGCCGCCAGATCTGGCCGATTTTTTCCTGCGGGCCGCCCACGCGCAACCCCACGGCCATGACGAGCCAGAGCGCGAGAGGGAAAACTGCGAGCATCCAGACGGGTTCGAGCCAGTGGAGGGCGCCGGGAGCATGCAACACACCGGCGAGCCATTTCGGCGCGCGAAGGAAGAGCGCCTGGGCCGCGGCCCACTCCGAGCATAATTCGGCCGTCACGTACCCGGATGCGACCAACACGAACAGCGTCACCGGCCACGAAGCGAGCTTCTGCCGTGAGTCGCGCGCCGAAAACGGCGGCCGCCACACGAGTTGCATCGAACCCGCCGGTCCGGCTTTGACGCAACGACAACACACGAGGCAGTCCTTGTTCGTGTCGAGCCGCGCAGGATTGAGCAGCGTCGGGCAGGTGCGCGCATCCGGCCCACCCGTCGAATCCGGCGCCGGCCGCACCGCCAGCATGCCGCCGCGGCCATAGGTGCCGAGCAGCAAACCAACCGGGCAGAAACCACGGCAAAACGCCCGGTGCTCGAACCACAGCGCGCTCGCGGCGGCAAGGCCGAGCAGCGCGATCATAAAGATCGCCGTGTACGCCGGCGTGCGGTGCAGTTGCACCCCGGCAACGAGCAATTGCAGCGTCACATACAACCCGACAATCACTGCCCCCCCCGCGATCCAGCGCGGCAGAGGGCGCGAGGTGAGGCCCAACGCCCGGCCCGCGCGTTCGCTCGCGTTGCTCACGAGTTCAAGCGGGCAAACCATGCACCAGGCGCGGCCGAGGAACACCGCGGCCCACACCATCGCCGGCCACCACAAACCCCATATGACGAGGGTCACGAGATTCGACTTGGCGAAAAGCTTTCCATTCACACCGGCTGGCGCCAGGTCGCCCCAGCCGGCAATGGCGAGCGCGATGAAAACCACCAGCAGCGTCGCCTGTAACACCGGGGGGAATCCACGCCAGTGCACCATCGTGCGCACCAGGCGCCACGAAGTCAGATCGACGGCCGCAGTTGTGGCGGGGGGCACGCGCGGGAAAACGACGCCAGGGTCGCTGCCGGTTTCGGGTGACGAAATCCTCTGGTTCATCGCGGGATACTACCTGGCCTTGGCGAACAAAACGGTGACAGCTCGATTACAATTTCACGACCGCCGGCGCCGGGGGGAAACGCAGGGTGACCGTGGTTCCGCGTCCCACCGTGCTCGCAATCGAGCAACCCCCGGCGTGCAGTTGCATGACGGAGCGGACGATGGCGAGTCCCAGTCCCGCCCCGTTGCCATTCCCGTGGCGGCTCCTGTCGACCTGAAAGAACCGCTCGAAAACCTTGGGCAGATTCTCCTCGGCTATGCCGCAACC
>JBBRCR010000068.1:0-22955 GCA_038204695.1 Opitutales bacterium
GCATCTCGGCGGTGGCATCGCACGCACGATCGCCATGTCTTCATCCGAGGGACTCGTCCGCGGCATGACCGTCACTGATACGGGCGGGCCCATCTCAGTGCCGGTCGGCGAAGGCGTCCTTGGACGCATCTTCAATGTCACCGGCGAGGTCGTGGACGGCCGCGGACCCGTCAAGTTCGAGAAGCGTTATCCCATTCACCGGCCGGCCCCGACGCTGACCGACCAAGACGTGAAGGCGAACATCCTCGAAACGGGGATCAAGGTCATCGACCTCATTTGCCCGTTCGTTAAGGGCGGCAAAGTCGGCGCCTTCGGTGGCGCGGGCGTCGGCAAGACCGTCGTCATCATGGAACTGATCAACAACATCGCCAAAGCACACGGCGGCTATTCCGTGTTCGCCGGGGTGGGCGAGCGTTCCCGCGAAGGCAATGATCTGTATCACGAGATGTCCGAGGCCGGCGTCATCGATCAGAAGGATCTCACCAAGTCGAAGGTAGCCCTTGTCTATGGGCAGATGAACGAGCCCCCGGGGGCCCGTATGCGTGTCGCCCTGTCGGCGCTCGCGATGACCGAGTATTTCCGCGACGAGAAAAACCAGGACGTGCTGCTCTTCATCGACAACATCTTCCGTTTTTCTCAGGCCGGTTCCGAGGTGTCCGCTTTGTTGGGTCGCTCGCCCTCCGCCGTCGGTTAT
The DNA here is from genome assembly GCA_038204695.1 of Opitutales bacterium. Taxonomy (GTDB): domain Bacteria; phylum Verrucomicrobiota; class Verrucomicrobiia; order Opitutales; family Opitutaceae; genus ER46. The sequence goes on from JBBRCR010000068.1 coordinate 695, forward strand.
CAGCCCACGCTCTCGTACGAGATGGGCATCCTGCAGGAACGCATCACATCCACGAAACGCGGCTCGATTACCTCCTTTCAGGCGGTCTACGTGCCAGCGGACGACCTAACGGATCCGGCGCCTGCAAACACGTTTGCGCACTTGGACTCGACCATCGTGCTGGAACGTTCGATTGCAGAGCTGGGAATTTATCCCGCCGTCGATCCGCTTTCCTCGACTTCAAAGGCGCTTGCACCTGACGTCGTGGGCGAGGAGCACTACTTTGTTGCTCGCGAAGTGCAGCGAGTGCTTCAGCGGTACAAGGATTTGCAGGACATTATCGCGATTCTGGGTCTTGACGAGCTATCGCCTGAAGACAAGCAGACGGTCTATCGCGCGCGCAAAATTCAGCGCTTCCTTTCGCAACCGTTTTCGGTCGCGGAAGTTTTCACCGGCTCACCCGGCAAGTACGTTGCAGTCAAGGAGACCATTCGCGGCTTCAAGATGATCCTCGACGGTCAGCTCGACGACGTAACCGAGGGGGATTTCTACATGAAGGGCGGCATTGATGAAGTGCTGGCTGCTTCAAAGAAGGCCTAAGCCGTCAACTCACGCAATTTGCGCCTAACTGACCCGATTCGCGTCCCTCCGAGCAACAACTCCGATGCCCTTGACTCTTGAAATCGTCACCCCGGAAGCGCGGGTGTACTCTGACACGATCGACACGGTTGTCATCCCGACGGTCGAAGGCGAAGTCGGCATCCTGCCGGGCCACATCCCACTGTTAACGCAGATCGAAAACGGTGAATTGCGCGTGACCAAAGGCAACGAAACCCTGTTGCTGGCGGTCAGCGGTGGATTCGCCGAAATCGAAGGCGACCGGGTACAGGTGTTGGCGGAGCACGCTATTACAGAGGAGAAAATCGACGAAAAGACGGTTGAAGACGCAATGCGCCGGGCTGAGCAGCAGCTTAGAGACGCCGCCCACCTTGATCCGCAGCAGTACGAACATCTGCAAAGCTTGGTCCGCTACTCTGGCGTTCAACTGGCAGTGAAGCGACGTCGTCGCTAAACCGGTAAGATCCTTTGGCCAATTGAAACCCGCCGCCGATGCGACGGGTTTTTTGTTTGGGGGCAATCGCGGCGATCTCGGGTTGGCCCACCAACCGATAATGACGTGGCACAAGTAGAGCGGAAGCGGGTGCCGCCAAGTTTTGCGCGCTGGCCGCGTTCAAGGGGGTCGGAGGCTGGCGTCGGGCCTGCAGACTTATTTCGCCTGTCCCTTATTGACGTTAGCGGGTCTTTTTCCGCCTGTCCCTTCTCGCTGCAGCACCTTTGCGCGAACCGCCATGGCGGCTTTTGCGCATGCTTTCGCAATTAGCGCGCGGCGGCATCTGTCTGGAATGGACTAAACTTGCGCCGCATCCACCCACATCATGGTCCTTTTGCTTGCCGACGCTCTGAAACCGAGTCTCAGTATAGATACAGAAATGAGCCGCCCACCGCTCAGTCTCCTTCCTCTTTGCCAGCTGCCCGCTGGTTCGCTGGGTCGTGTGCGCCAACTAACCGGCGACACCGATTTTTGCCAGCGCGTCCGCGAACTTGGATTCGGTGAGTCGGCGTTTGTCACTAAAGTCGGTGGTTCCGGCCCTTTTATTTGTCAGGTCAACGGCTGCCGGATTGCCCTTAGCCATAGCGCCGCGATGCGAATTATCGTGGAGCACCTTGACCGATAGCGGTCAAATCCTCCGGTTCTCATGAAGCTGTCTGAGCTTCCGGTCGGCGCCTGCGCCGTGGTCCGCGAATTCCCCAAGACAGGTGCAGCGTTCATTCGCCTGCGCGAAATGGGGCTTCTCGCCGGTACTCCCGTCACGCTTGTTCGCGCAGCGCCGATGGGCGATCCCCTTGAAATCAAGCTGCGAGGCTATCACTTGACGCTTCGCAAGTCTGAAGCCGAGCATGTCATCGTAGAACGGACGGAGCCAGCGTGAGAGTCTCCATCGAGCTTTTCCGTCCGTCTCTTCCCGGCTCCGCCCACCGTCCGCCGTTCATGATTCCCGCGCCTCACATCACCCGACCGCCAGCCATAGGATCGTCCGGGCCGGCGCGCATGCCGACCTACGCGCTCGTCGGGAATCCAAACTGCGGAAAGAGTACGCTCTTCAATGCGTTGACCGGGCTGAAACAGAAGGTGGGCAACTATCCCGGCGTCACCGTCGAGAAAAAAATTGGCACGGCCTACACTCAGCACGGCCAGCCGATCACCGTCATCGACTTACCCGGCGCATATTCACTCGCCGCCCGCTCGCCCGACGAGGCTGTCACCCGCGATGTGCTGCTTGGACGTCGCAGCGATACGCCGATGCCCGATCGCATTCTCTGCATCCTTGATGCCACGAATCTCGAACGGAATCTCTACCTCCTCCACCAAATCCTCGATCTCGGACGCCCCGTCATTGCGGTCTTGAACATGATGGACCTGGCCGCGAACGCCGGCCTCAACATCCGCGTCGCCCGCCTTGAACACGAACTTGGGGTACCCGTGATTGCCTGCGAAGCGGTCAACGGGAAAGGCATCATCGAGCTGAAACTGGCCATGAGTCGTTCCGACCTGCCGCTTTCGCGCCACGCCTGGGACGTGCCCGCACCCATCGCACCTGCGGTCGCCGAGTTGCAGGCATCACTCTCGGCCAGCGACGGCAAACCTCCCCTCATCGCCCGCGCGGAGGCCTTGCTGCTCCTCACGGATCAGGACTCGGTGCGCGTTGCCGGCTCCACTCCGCTGAGTGCACGCACGCACGACATTCTCCGCGGTTGGCAGGAACGCTGGGAGGCTAATGGCACTGACTGGGCCGGCACTCTCGTCAACTCACGCTACGAATCGATCGGTCGCATCGCGGCCGAGGTGGTGCTGCGCCAGGGCACCGTTGGACCGACACAATCGGACAAGATAGATGCCGTGGCCACGCATCCCGTGTGGGGCTGGCTGACGCTCGGCGCGATCATGGCGCTGCTGTTCTTCAGCATCTTCACGCTCGCGGAGTACCCGATGAATTTCATCGATGATAAAATCGCGGCGCTGGCCAACGTCGTGAAGTCGGCGATGCCGGCGGGTGATTTGCGGAACCTTATTACCGACGGTGCGATCGCCGGGGTCGGCGGTGTCGTGATATTCCTGCCGCAGATCCTGATTCTCTTTTTCTTCATCGGGCTGCTCGAGAGCACGGGCTACATGGCCCGCGCCGCGTTCATCATGGATCGGCTGATGAGCCGCGTTGGCCTCAACGGAAAATCGTTCATCCCGCTGCTCAGCTCCTACGCCTGCGCGATCCCCGGCATCATGGCGACCCGCACCATCGAGGATCAAAAAGATCGCCTCGTCACCATCCTCGTGGCGCCGCTCATGAGCTGTTCAGCACGGCTGCCGGTCTATCTCCTGATGATTGCGGCACTGGTACCCGGCGAGCGCGTGCCCGTGGTGACAAAAGTAGGCATCATGCTGCTCATGTATATGCTGGGCACGTTCGGCGCCTTTGGGTTCGCGTGGTTGTTCAAACGCACGCTGCTGAAGGGCGAACCCCCCATCATGATCATGGAGCTGCCGCCGTATCGAATGCCCGGATTCAAAGATGTGGCGCTCCACATGCTCGAGCGCGCCTGGATTTTTCTCCGCCGGGCCGGCACCGTTATCCTCGGCATCAGCATCATTCTCTGGTTCCTCTCGGCGTATCCAAAAGCGCCCGACGGCGCTCCCCCGCAGCAGCAGCTGGCCCAAAGCTTCGCCGGTCGCGCCGGGCACGCGCTCGAGCCCGCGATCAAGCCGCTTGGCTTCGACTGGCAGATCGGCATCGGATTGATCAGCTCGTTCGCGGCACGCGAGGTGTTTGTGTCGACCATGGGCGTCGTTTTCAATGCCGAGTCGGAACGCGAAGACACCGCACCACTCCGCCAGGCCCTGCTCGAAGCGAGATGGCCGGACGGTCGCGCACTGTTCACCCCGCTGGTGTGCTTCACGCTCATGATTTTCTACGTGTTTGCGATGCAGTGCGTCAGTACGATCGCAATCGTCCGCCGCGAAACGAACTCGTGGCGCTGGCCGCTTTTCCAGATCGGCTACATGACGGGCACCGCGTGGGTGCTCAGTTTCATCGTCTACCAATCAGGCCGCGCGCTCGGCCTTGGCTGACATGCCCCCGGATTTCCAGGCCATTGCCGCCTTGTTCGTCGTCGCACTCACGGCGGCGTGGTTCATCTGGCGCGCAATCGCCCGGCGCAAAGGTTCGGGCTGCGGCAGCAGCTGTGGCGGCTGCGAATCGGCCGACCTGAAAACGAAGCTGAAGCAATAGAGACCGTTTATTGCGCCGCGATTGTGCGGTCCTCCGGCGCAACTAATCGCCGTCCTTGCCTTCGGTTCGTGCGGGATGTGCCTTCTCATGCCAGATCGAGGCAACAATCGACAAGAGGAGCACCAAGGCGATCACGACCAGCGACATGTAGGCCCGGTCCTTGAACCAGGCGTCGATCGGCGCATAGGCCCCCGCGATCATTTTGGCACCGATGAAGAAGAGGATGATGCTGACGCCGTGTTGGAGAAACTTGAACAGCGCCATTACGCCCCGCAGCGCGAAAAACAAAGAATTCAGTCCAAGCACCGCGAATACGTTGGATGTGAGCACGACGAAGGGATCCTGACTGATCCCCACAATGGCAGGAATGGAATCGATCGCAAAAAGCACATCGGTGCTCCCAATCACGAGAAACACCAGGAAAAGGGGGGTGACGCAGAGTTTGCCATTAAATCGGGTGAACAATCGGCGCGAAGGTGACTCGGCGGCGTGAATCGGCAGAAACCGCGCCGCCAGCCGATAGAGGATATTCTTGTCGGGGTGCACCTGATCCGCCTCGTCCGTGACCAGCATTTTCCACGCGGTCCAGAGCAGGAGCGCACCGAAGAGGTAAATGACCCAGTGAAACCGCTCAATCAGCGCGATTCCGAAAACAATGAAAAGAATCCGGAGAACGATCGATAGATAGATGCCGAGCTTGATTAGCTTCGGTTGCGCGGTTTCGGGCACCCCCATCAGTGAGAAGATGAGGATGAAAACGAACAGGTTATCCACCGACAGCGAATACTCGGTGAGATAACCCGCGATGAACAACGTAGCGACCTGCGCACCCCGGGGGTGCAGGAACCAAATCGCGACTGCGAACAGCAGGGCCACCGATATCCAGAGTGCCGTCCAACGCAGCGCAGTTTTCACCGCGATTGTTCCCTCCCGGCTGGTGACGACAAAGAGATCCATCGCCGAGACGACGATGAAGAGCGTCCAGAACAGAAACCAAAGAATGACGATGGGCGGCATCACGAGAGGTGGCACGCTGCTACAGATTCTGGCAGTGCGAAAGTGCGAAATAGGTGCGGCATCCCGGGTGTCGGCCTGACTTATGATTTCCACGTCCTCCAGGAATAATGCGGGGCGCTCAGCAGAAGTGGGGGAACGGAACTGGAAACAGCGGAGGTCATTATAATCCAGTTCGCGTTGTGGCCGCTGCCCCGGAGCCATTTTTTCCCCGGCATGGGTTTTCCAACACTCTTTCCCTTCGCCGACTATTGGTGGTTCTACACGCTGTTTACCGTGCTCGTTCTCGGATTGCTGGCGCTCGATCTGGGCGTCTTTCACCGGAAAGCGCACGCCGTGACCACGAAGGAGGCCTTTGGGTGGACCTGTGTCTGGATTTCACTCGCCCTGTTTTTCTGCTTCGCGTTCTGGCAATACGCCGAGTGGAAATTTCCGAAGGATCCACGATTGCTCGCGGCCGGTCTCACGCCCGAAATGGCCACCGCTCTGGCGCGTCAGTCGGCGCTCGAATTCCTCACCGGCTACGTCGTCGAGGCCTCGTTGTCCGTCGACAACATTTTCGTCTTCCTGGTGATCTTCGCGTATTTTGGAATTCCACCGTCTTACCAGCACCGGGTGCTGTTTTTTGGCATCCTCGGAGCCCTCGTTTTTCGGGTGCTGTTCATTTCGCTGGGTGCAGTGCTGATGAAGTTCCACTGGATCATCTGGGTGTTTGGCGGATTTCTCATCATCACGGGCGTGAAAATTCTCTTCGCTCCGGAAAAGCCGCTCGATCCCGAAAAAAATCCGGTGCTCCGATTACTGCGCCGTTTCCTCCGCCTCACGCCAAAATTTCATGGCCAGAAGTTCTTCGTCGTGGAGGGCGGCGTCCGTTATGGCACGCCCCTGCTCGTCGCGGTGGTCGCCATTGAATGCAGCGACATCGTCTTCGCGGTCGACTCCGTACCCGCCATCTTCGCCATCACCCGCGAGCCGCTGATTGTTTTCACCTCGAACATCTTCGCGATACTCGGGTTGCGGTCGCTGTTTTTCCTGCTCGCGGGCATCATGGATAAGTTCCACCTCCTTAAATACGGACTCGGGCTGGTTCTCATATTCGTCGGCTTGAAGATGGTCTGGCTCGATCGCCTTTTCGAAGGCAAGTTCCCCATCGGCTGGTCGCTCGGCATCATCGGTCTTCTGCTCGGCACCTCTGTCACGCTTTCGCTGCTCTTGCCGGCCAAACGAGAACTGCCGGAACCGCCCAAGGACTCATCCTGACGTCAGCCGCCGAAGCCCAGCCAGCGCCACACGACGTCGAGAGCCTCTTTGCCCAGAAACGCGATGCCTGCAAAATAAATGGCTGCGATCACCGTCGTAATGTAGCCGGCGATGATGAACGCCCCGTCGCGTTCGAGCAGACCACCCGCCACCAGCAGCACGCCCCACGCCGGCAGCACATTGCTGAAAGGCACCGGCAGCGGCAGCAGCAGCATCAGCGCGCAAAGTACGATCGGAATGGCATGGACCTGCTCCCGTCGGGGTCCCGCCATCACCCACGGCAATCGGGGCCGCAGAAATTTTTCGAACCAGAGGACGATCTTTCGGGCCGCCGCAAACACCCGGGCGAAAACGTTCGGCGACAGCCTCGTTTCCAACAGCCGCGCCGGCAGCCACGGCTTCGCCCCAAACGCCAGCCGGCCTCCAATCAATGCGATAATCAGCCCCAGTGGCGTCGACAACCCGGGCAGCGGGATCGGGGTCGAGAAGGGCACGGCCAGGAACATGATGAGCAGCACGTAGCCGCGGCCATGCAACAGGCTCATGACCTCCCGCAACGTCACGGTCTCGACCTCGAATTCGCGCAACAGCATCGCAAACTCATCGGAGAGCTTGCGGAACCGAAGCGGCTCGCCGGGCATCGCCACGCGAGACCCTGGCGCCGGCGTCCGCGGTTCAGGTGCCGCGTCGGTTGCCATAAAGCTCGATGTGCAGGCGGTGCGCATAACGATAACCCCGCGCCTTGCACACTTCTCCCAGCCACGCGGCCCGCTCCCGCATCTGCTCCAGCGATCGTGCCTCTGGCATGAGCAGAATCTTATGGCGCGGAACCTCGCGATGCAGCGCCGTCATCATGTGTTCGAGTTCGTCGATGTCCCCCGGATGCGAGACGACAAACTTGAACTGGCAGGCGTACGCGTCGAGCCATGCCCGCACCACGTCGGGCTGCCAGCGCGTCGCCTCATGCTTCCGGCGCCAGACGCCGTGTTCGACGGGATTCGGGGCCGAGTTGAGCAGCTTCGGGGAAAGTGACGCGAGGTCGCAGGCAATGCCCGCCGGTGCGACGGTTGCGGCCGTCTCGATCGTGACATGCCGAGCCACGCCCTGGATCGCCGCGGCAAGCAGCCGGATGTCTTTCGCAATCATCGGCTCGCCGCCGGTGAGCACGACGTGCCGGGTGGTCGGATGACTTTCGATCGCGGCAATGATTTGCGCAATGGTCCGCGGCTCGCCCTCCGGGTTCCATGATGCGTAGGGCGTATCACACCACGCGCAACGCAGGTTGCATCCACTTGTGCGAACGAACACCGAGGGCACACCCGTCAGCTCGCCTTCCCCTTGGAGCGATTGAAAAATTTCGGAAATCAGCATTCCAGTGGACGGCTACTCGCGCGGATTGACCCGAGACTCAAATCCCTTTTGACGCGTTGAAGGAGCCCACCGGCGTGTCCTTCCCCTCACGGGTCACCGGACCGGCCGGTATCGGGTCCATGGATGCGTACGTCGTGGGATCGGGCAGCCCGGCGTGCAAAAAAGCCTCCCGTCGCTCCACGCACGTGCCACATTTCCCGCAGTGGACCGCACCGCCTTTGTAACATGACCACGTGTGCACGAATTCAACGCCCAACTCCGCCCCCAGCGTCGCGATTTGCGCCTTCTTCAACGCAATAAATGGCCGCAGGAGCGCGATGTTCCCGTACGTTCCCAGCCGCATCGCAACGGTCATCGCCGTCATGAACTCCTCCCGGCAATCGGGATAAATCGTGTGGTCACCGCCATGGGCGGCAATCACCACGCCTTTGGCACCCACGCTCTCGGCAAACCCGGCGGCCACCGAGAGGAAGATCGCATTGCGAAATGGCACCACGGTCCGCTTCATGTTTTCCGCCGCATAATGGCCGTCCGGAATGTCGCCGCCGCTCGCCAGCAAGTCCGACGCGAACAGCCGGTCGATGAAGTCCAGTACGACGACCTCATGCCGCAGCCCATGGCGACTGGCGTGTTCCGCCGCGAATGGAATTTCGCGCGGGTTGTGTTTCGCCCCATAGTCGAAGCTGAGCACTGCCGTCACGTCGTGCTCCCGCCGCGCCCAATAGAGCGCGGCCACCGAATCCATTCCACCCGAGCACAGCACGACAACCTTCATGACCCCAACGTACGCAAGGCGGCACCTTCGGCAAAGTTGTTCTCGTTCTCGTAATCGGCCGTTTTCTGGTTTCAATGCCGCCTCGTTCTCTTATTCTTCGCCGGCGATTTGACGGTCATGCTCATCCTTCACGATCCGCGCTGCACCGAATACGGCTCCTCCATGCGACCCGAGCAGCCCGCGCGGGTGGAAAAGACGGTCGTCCATCTTCGTTCGGCCCATCCGGAATGGACCTGGCGGATTCCAACGAAGCCGATTGGCGACGAAATCCTGCAGCTCGCCCATTCGGCGACCCACGTCCGCCGGCTTTCGCAGCCGCACGACTTCGATGCCGATACGCTCTATTTTCCCGGAATCGGCGACCACGCGCGCCGGGCGGCCGCGGGCGCAATCGAGGCCGCCGAGCACGCGATTAAAACCCAGTCTCCCGCTTTTTCGCTCATGCGCCCGCCCGGCCATCATGCCACGTCGGATACGGCGATGGGCTTTTGTTACATTAACCAAATCGCCGTGGCCGCGATTTTCGCCCAAAGCGCCCCCTGGTCCTCCGGCGCCGGCTCGACAAAAATTGCCATTTGGGACTTCGACGCCCATCACGGCAACGGCACCGAAGCCATCATCCGAGACCGCAAAGGATTGTTTTTCGCGTCCGTGCATCAATATCCAGGATATCCCGCCACCGGCACGCAGGACCACGGCCCGTACATCCGCAACTGGCCCGTGGCGCCGCGGACTCCGCGGGTCGACCACATGGCTGCGCTGCGGTCCTCCCTGGATGCGGTGGTTTCCTTTGCACCCGATCTCATTCTGGTTTCCGCGGGTTTCGACGGTTATGCTCGTGATCCCATCACTGCAATGACCCTCGAGCGTGAGGATTTTGCCACCCTGGGTCGCTGGTTGAGGGAAACGGCCCGACCGGCAGCGGCCATCCTGGAGGGCGGTTATAGCAATGAGCTTCCTTTGTTGGTTGATGCATTCCTCAGTGCATGGAATAACACCCCGCAGACCGCTGCATGATTTCCCGCTTTCTTCCGACGCGCCTTCGCCGTTTGCTCGGTGTCAAAGTGACCACGCGTCCGCCTTCCTACCAACTGCTCGACCAGCCCGGGTCGCTTCATCCGCTCCTCGATGCCATCGAACGCGTGACCGAGGTCGCTCTCGATACGGAGGCGGACAACATGTATCACTACCGGACGCGGGTCTGCCTGCTCCAGTTCCTGATCGAGGGAGAGGTGTTCCTTGTCGACGTGCTCGCCCCCGGCTTGAAGCTCGACCCGCTCTGGCGCGCCCTCGAGCGAAAGCACCTGATCATGCACGGCAGCGATTTCGATTTGCGTCTGCTGCACGACGTCTGCCGCTTTCGCGCCCAGAGTCTTTTTGACACGATGCTGGCCGCCCAGCTGCTGGGCCTCCAGCGCATCGGACTTGCCTCACTGCTCGATCAGCATTTCGCCGTGACGTTGGATAAGGATGGTCAGAAGGCGAACTGGTCGAAGCGCCCGTTGACGCCGAAGCTGCTCAATTATGCCGCGCTCGATGTGTGGCATCTGCCCGCCTTGCGCGACATCCTCTCGCGTGAGCTCACCAAGCTCGGGCGGCTCGCATGGCTGGAGCAACAGTGCCGCGCGCAAATCGAATCGGGTTTCGGCGGCTTTGCACCCGCGACGGAACACGACTGGCGAATCGGCCGCAGTGAACGCTTCCGCGGCCCTGGCTTGAGCGTACTGCACGCGGTCTGGCACTGGCGCGAAGCCCAGGCCCAACGGCTCGACACGCCTCCATTCAAGGTTTGTGGCAACACGCTGCTCCTCAAGATCGCCGAAGCGGCCGAGAGCGGCGAATCCGAAGCTTCGATTCTCGCGAGCGTCCACCTCGGCAAGCGCCACGACCGCCTCGCGCCCTCGCTCGCGGCCGCCCTTCGTTCCGGACTCGCCCGCGATCCCAAGACCCTGCCGCGACGCCCCGGCCGCGACCCCAACCATGTCGCTCTCACGCAGGCAGAAGTCGAACTCCAGGATCGAATTCGCACGGACCGCGACCGCGTCGCCGAAAAACTGGAAATCGAGTCCACGCTGATCGCGAACCGCTCCCAACTCGCCCAAATCGCGCGCTCGCCCGCCAAAATCAGCGAAATCCTGCTCCCATGGCAGGCCGATCTGCTGCTGCACGAACCATCGCTCAGGCAGAATTGACTCTCAAAACCGGGCGGAAAAGCTCGCCGCCCTGCGCGGCCAGTGAAAGCTCGTGCAACTTCATTCGACTCTCCAGCGTCCTTGCTTCGGCACCCATGAAAGCTCGCCTCCTCCTCTGCGCCACTCTCGGCACTGTTTTGATCTCGGGTTGTGCAACTCACCGGACTTCCAGCGGAGGACGTGAAACCAATGTGCTCGGCGGCGCGGTCACGGTCGCAACAAACTCATTTCAACCGCCCACCCCGGCCACCATCAACACCGACACTTCCGAGATTGTCGGGCGCGGCAATCCCTCCGGACGCAAGGTGTCACTCTTTTGGGGCCTGCTCACGTTCAACGATTATTGAGCGCGTTTTCTCCACTCGTTTTTTCCGCCGACGCCGCGAGCATCCTGCCGCGGCGTTTTTGTTGCGATGGCCGGAGCGGATGCGTGTGATGCTTTGAATGTCTATCGCCGGGTCGTCTCCTGAACGAGCGAATGCCAATATCGCCCGGTATCTCGGCACGATCGCGGCCGCGCAGCCAGGCCATCCTGCGCTCAAGGTCCCACGAGGTCGCACCCGGGCAGGGGATATCGCCTATTTGACGCTCACGTTCGCCGAGCTCGAGGCCGAAGTCAGCGCGTGGGTGGCGCGGCTCACGGCGCGCGGCGTGGCCCCGGGCGACCGCACGCTGGTAATGGTCCGACCGGGGCTGCCGTTGATTGCATCGGTGTTCGCACTGTTTCGGCTCGGGGCCGTGCCCGTGGTCATTGATCCGGGCATCGGCCGGAGAACTTTTCTGGCCTGCGTCGTACGTTCCAAACCGCGCGCGCTGGTCGGAATTCCCATCGCCCGTTTGATGAGTCACGTCTTTCGCAAGCCATTCCGCTCCGTCCGAATCCGCGTGGCGGCGAGCAGTTCATTGACGGCTCGGCTGACGGACGCGCCCCGCAGCCGTGAGCTCCGGCCGGGAGGAGGGGAGTGCTCGTTCGCCAATCCGGAGGACCTCGCCGCGATACTGTTTACGTCGGGCTCCACCGGCGCACCCAAAGGAGTCTGCTACGAACACGGCATGTTCGATGCGCAGGTGCGGACCATTCGCGACACCTACGGGATCGCTCCCGGCGAAATCGATTTGCCGCTGCTGCCGATCTTCGCGCTGTTCAATCCCGCCCTCGGGATGACCACGGTGGTCCCAGAGATCGATCCGCGCCGCCCCGCCGAGGTCAACCCAGCGAAAGTCGTGCAGGCGATCCAGCAGGAGCGTGTGACCAACTCATTTGGTTCGCCGACGCTCTGGCGCAAAATCATCGAGCACTGTCGCCGTGCAAACATCGCACTGCCTTCGCTTCGACGCGTGCTGTGCGCCGGTGCGCCGGTGCCCGAGACATTATGGAAAGACTCCGGCCCGGTACTCGAACGCGGACTGCTCCACAGTCCTTATGGCGCCACCGAGGCCCTGCCCGTCGCCACGATTTCGGCGAAAGAAATTGACCCGACCTCGGTGCGCGGTGCGTGCGTGGGCCGGCCGGTGATTGGAACCCAGGTGCGAATCATCGCCATGGTCGATGAACCGATTCGAAACCTCGCCGACGCTAGTGAACTCCCGCGCGGCGAAATCGGCGAGATCATCGTTTCCGGCGCGGTGGTGACGAGAACTTACGATGCGCTTCCCGCCACCACTCTCGCCGCCAAAATCCACGAGGCGAAATCAGCCGGCGCCGACGTGATTTGGCACCGGATGGGCGATTGCGGCTACCTCGATGCCGGGGGGTTCTTGTGGTTCTGCGGACGCAAAGCCGAGCGCGTGGAGACTGGCTCCCGCACGCTCCACACCGAACCGTGCGAACAGGTGTTTCGGCGCCATCCACGCGTGCCGCGCTGCGCGTTGATCGGGCTCGGTGAGCGGCCACGCCAGACTCCCGCCATCGTCGTGGAGGCCGACGTGCGTCCGTCCAAAAACGCGCGGCACTTTGCCCGCGAATTGCGCGCCCTGGCGCTCGAACACGAGCACACCGCGTCGATCATGTTGTTTTATTTCCGTCCGAGCTTTCCGGTCGATGTGCGGCACAACGCCAAGATTCACCGGCTCGCACTTGCCAGGTGGGCGGCCACGGCGACCGGCATCACCTCGGATCCGAAACGCTGACGCGTTCACCTGCGGCAGTCGCGATCGCCCACTGCACGATTGCGACCGTGCGCGATGCCGCAAAAGTATCCGGCCAGCTTCAACGTGTCACTTGCCCCGCATCATTCGTCAGGCGCGTCATCGCCAGCTCTCGTCACCGGGGGCACCGGCTTCCTTGGTCGGCGCCTGGTGGAGCGCCTGCTCGCCGCGGGGCGCGCTGTCACCGTGCTCGCACGCCAGCCCTCGCCTGAACTGGAGCGACGAGGGGTGCGGTTCATCCGCGCCTCGTTGGAGGATTCATCCGCCATGGCTGCGGCCTGCGCCGGAATCGAAACGGTTTTCCACGTGGCCGCGAACGTTGGCGTGTGGGGGCGTTACGAGGAATATTTCCGCCCTAATGTCCTCGGCACCCGCGCGCTGCTGGCGGGCTGCCGCGTGCATCGCGTCCCGCGGCTCGTCTTCACCAGCACACCGAGTGTCGTCTACAACGGCCGGGGCATCGCCGGCGCGGATGAATCGTGGCCGCTGACCACGTCGTGCCCCAGCCCGTATCCACTTACCAAGGCCATCGCCGAGCGCGACGTCCTCGCCGCCAACGGGACCGAATTCCGCACCATCGCGCTGCGGCCTCACCTCCTTTGGGGCGTTGGCGATCCGCACCTGATTCCGCGAGTGCTCGCCCGGGCGCGCGCGGGCCGCCTGCGCATCATCGGTGACGGGCGCAACCGCGTCGACCTGGTCCACGTTGAAAACGCGGTCGACGCCCATCTGCTCGCAGAGCTGGCGCTCCAGCATTCTCACTCCAAGGCGGGCCCAGGCTCCGGCCCGCGCCGCGCTGACGGACGCGCGTTTTTTATCACCAACGGCGAACCGGTTGTGCTCTGGGACTGGATCAACGAGTTGCTCCGTGCGCATGGAAAACCGCCCGCCACGCAGAAGCTGTCTTTGCGTGCCGCCTCGAGCCTGGGCGCCACATGTGAACTCGTGTGGCGCACGCTCCGGCTGACGGGTGAACCGCCGATGACGCGTTTCATCGCGGCCGAGTTGGCCAGGGATCACTGGTTCGATATCACGGCGGCGCGGCGCGATCTCGGTTACGTGCCGCAAGTCTCGATGGCGGCCGGAATGGAGGAGTTGAAGCGTCACCAGTCTGTTAATACGCCGCTGGGCGTGGCGGCGAATTCCCGCGTCTCACCCTGATCGGCAAGCTACCCCTGGCTGCCCCGCTGGCGCACGGCCTCGAAGAGCGTAATGATCGTCGCCATGGCGACATTCAGCGAATCGGCCTGACCGGCCATCGGAATTCGCACCGGCAAATCCGCGTTCTGCAGCCAGAATTCGCTCAATCCATATTGCTCGCTCCCCATGATCACTGCGAGTGGACCGCGCAAATCCGCGTCGGAATAAACCGTCTCTGCCGCGGGGGTCGTTGCCACGGTCCTAATCCTGTCTTGCCGGAGCCAGTCGAGCACGCGGGCGCTTTCCTCGACGACCAGTGGCACGGAAAAAAGCACGCCCGTCGATGCGCGGATCACGTTCGGATTGAAAATATCGGTCACCGGGTCGCACACAATCACCGCATGGCAGCCAGCCGCATCGGCGCTGCGCAAAATCGTTCCCAGATTCCCCGGCTTCTCAATCGCCTCGACGACCAGCAGCAACGGCGCGGCTGGTAACGTCAGATCGCTCAGCGCGCGCTGCCACTGCGGCGCGACGGCCAGCAACCCGTCAGGTCTTTCCCGATACGCCACCTTGGCGAACGCCTCCTTCGACACCTCGAAGAGCTGCGTCCCGGCGGCCGCGGCCTGCGCCAGCAGCGCGGGTTCGTTCTCACCCAGATACCAATCCGGCGAAAAATACAGCTCCTGGAGCCGCACCCGCTGCTCGAGCGCCCGCCTGATTTCGCGGTAACCCTCGACCAGGAACAGGCCGGCTTCGTCGCGCGGCCGGCGATCCCTCAGTTTCACCAGCTGCTTGATCCGCGGATTCTGCAGGCTGGTGATCTTTTCGGGTGTCATCGGAAGGCCTCCCCACCAAACACACGATCGCGCGAAAGAAAATCCTCTTCGTTTTTCGTGATTTCGCGTGTTTCGTGGGTTCGTGGGCAAAAAATCGAAATTCACCGATCACCCCTTCGCCTATCACCAGGTGATCGAACTCGAGATTTCGACGCTCACCAACCTGGGTTCCGGCCTGGGCCGGGTTGTCCTCGCCGCGCCGGAATCTGCGGCCCGCCCGGCCGAGGGCGGCTGGGTCGTGATGGTGCCGTTCACCCTGCCGGGCGAACGGATCCGCGCGCGCGTATTTCGCAACCACCAGAATTTTTCGGAAGCCGATCTCGTCGACGTCCTCACGCCTTCACCGCATCGCGTCGTCGCTCCGTGCCCGCTGTTCGGCCGCTGCGGCGGCTGCCAGTACCAGCACTTCGAATACGCGCAACAGCTCGCCTGGAAGCAGCGGCAGGTGGCCGAATTGTTGCAGCATATGGCGGGAATCGAATTTCCGGTTTCTCCCGTCGTACCGTCGCCCCGTGATTACGGCTACCGCTCGAAAATCACGCCGCACTTCAATCCGCCGCGATCGCTGTCTGAGGCGGCGCTCCCGGCGGCGATGCCGATCGGATTTCTGCGCCAGGGCACGCGTTTTGATCTCGTCGATGTGCCGCAATGCATCATTGCGACCGATGCCATCAACGCGCGGCTGACCGGGGTGCGGGCCGGAATTCGGGCCCGCGCCACCGCAGGTGAATATAAACGCGGCGCCACGGTTCTGCTGCGCGATGCCAGCGGCACGGTGACGACCGACTTCGACGCCGTGATCAACGAGCGGGTAGGGGACCTCACGCTTCATTTTCGCGCCCACGATTTTTTCCAGAACAATCCCTTCATTCTCCCCGCGTTCACGCAGTACGTCCGTGAGCAGGCGGCCTCGAGCGGCGCGCGCTTTCTCGTCGATGCCTATTGCGGCAGCGGCTTGTTTGCGCTTTCGGCGGCTCCGGCGTTCGCACGGGTGGCGGGAGTCGAAATCAGCGGGAGCAGCGTTCGTTTCGCCAGCGAAAATGCCGCGGCCAACGGAATCACCCATGCCACGTTCAAGGCCGCCGATGCCAGCGCGATTTTTGCCGGGCTGGATTTTCCTCCCGCCGAAACCACCGTCATCATCGATCCGCCGCGACGAGGCACGGACGCCTCCTTCCTCCAGCAATTGTTCAACTTCGGTCCGCATACAGTGGTATATGTCTCCTGTGATCCGGCCACGCAGATGCGCGACCTGCGCGAGTTCCTCGGCGCCGGTTACCTGCTCACCGCGGCGCAGCCGTTCGATCTCTTTCCGCAGACCCGCCACCTCGAGTGTGTGTTGACCCTGCGGCGTAACCATTCCTGAGACGACGCGATCCCGCGGCCTCCACTCTCTGGCGCTCCGGCCCCGAAGGGTCACCGACGCACTCGTTTCATTTTGCGACGACCAGCCGAAATCCGTTTTTCTTCAGCGCGCGGTGGAGTGCGGCGATGTGCGACCGGTCGCGTGTCTCGACCGTGCACACGGCATGAACCGCACTGACATCCGGTCCGCTGAAGGCGCGATCATGGGCGATGTCCTTGATGCTCGCACCACAGGCTGCGATCACCCGGCACAATTCGGCGAGTCCACCCGGACGATCGCTGATTCGGGCCGTGAATCGCGTGATGCGTCCATCATGCACGAGTCCTTTTTCGATCACCCGGCTGAGAATCGCGGGATCGATGTTGCCGCCCCCCACGACCAGCACCACCCGCCGCCCCGCCAGAGCCGGCAGCTTGCCCGCCATCATGGCGGCCAGCGGAACCGCGGCCGCTCCCTCCACCACCGTTTTTTCCAGCTCGACCATGCGCAGGATCGCCAGCGCGATCCATTCTTCGCCCACCGAAATCACCTCGTCGACCCTCGAGCGGGCCAGCGCGAACGCATTCGCACCCACCATCAATGTCGCCAGACCATCAGCGAGCGTCGGGTGACGCGGAACGCGCGTGGGTTTCCCCGCGTTTAGTGCCGCCGCAAAATTCCGCGTCGCCGTGCTTTCGACTCCAATGATCTTGATCCGCGGCCGCAAAACTTTCACCGCGACCGCCATGCCCGCGATCAGCCCTCCGCCGCCGATCGGACACACGATCGCATCGAGTTCCGGCGTCTGCCGGAGAATCTCCAACGCCAGCGTGCCTTGTCCGGCAATGATGTCGGGATCGTCGAAACCGTGAATGTAGCCCAGGCCCTCCGCCGCCGCGAGCCGGTCGGCCTCCGCGCGCGCCTCTCCGAAATCGTGACCGCAGATCACGACGCGTGCACCGAGCCGTTCGCACGTTGTGATCTTAATCAGCGGCGCATAGTCGGGCATCACCACGGTCACACCAATGCCGAGCAGCTTGCCGTGATAAGCGAGTCCCAGCGCATGGTTGCCCGCGCTCGCCGCGACCACGCCGCGTTTTTTTTGCTCGGGCGACAGTCGAAGCAACGCATTGCGGGCTCCCCGTTCCTTGAACGAGCCCGTCCTTTGCAGATTGTCCAGTTTACAGAAAATCTTCGCGCCGGTGATCTCCGAAAGCGGAATCGACTCCTGGCACGGCGTAACGACAATCCCACCGGCGGTTCGTCGTTGCGCAGCCCGAATATCAGCGAGGGTCACACTCATGCGGCGGAGTGTGCGCCAAATCACGCCTCTTCGCGACCATTTCGACGCTCCGGTGCGTCGCGAAAGAATGCCCGGTCGAGGCTCCGGCGTTGGCCGCGGGAGCGAACCCTTCGTCCGGTTAAGGCCCTGCGCCCACAATTCTTGCCAAGCACGTCGGCATTCGCCGGAGCGGCGGCTTTCCAGCCGCCGAAGTTCGGTCGGTCGACCGGTCTCGGGCGACTGGCAAGTCGCCCTTCCCGTCAACCGCGCCCTTGGCGCGACGCCATACGCGGTAGCAAATCTGTGAGGCAAGCGCAGGTTAATGCCCGATTATTACGGGTGGCGTTTCCCGGTTGGTCGTGAAATCGCATCCGGGCGCGCGACAAAGAGATGGCGGTGAATAGCGTTGCGGACAAACATCGCCCGGGTAGACCGGGGCGTCTCATGAACTTACCTCTCACTCTTTCGGATGCACGCAACCTGTGGCTGTCCTCCTCCATTTGAGGGTTGTCCCAGCGGCCAGCTTTATTCTCACGTTCACCTGATGATGCTGCCATGTACCAGGTAACATTTTCCGAGCAGGCGATGACCGAGCTCAACCGGCTCGACAAACTCGCTCAACTCGCCGCGATTGATCCGATCAGCAGCTTGAAGCCGAATGACCTCGCTCATCCGCGCGAGCCACTGGGCCGGTTCACGCGCGGCGCGAAAACGCTCTACCGCCTTCGCGCGGGTGATTTCCGGTTTTACTTCAATGTGCGTGGTGAAACACTTCACGTGGATTATATTCTCCACCGAAACTCGCTCGAGGATTTTCTCCTGCGGAACAAACTCCCTGTCACCGAGCAGCAGTTGGTCGAGCAGGACTCCAAATTTTGGAAATATCTCGAGAGCCTGACGAAATGACACCTGACCGCCCTTCCGGTGAGAAAGCCGTGGCAGACGACCTTGCCCGCCGCGAGGATCCCTACAATGTCACGCAGGCGAGCCGGATATATTTCCTGCCGAACCTGATGACCGCAGGAAATCTGTTCTGTGGTTTCATGGCCATCGTCGAGTGCATCCAGGCGCGATTGGCGGAGACATCCATCAATTTGGAATATAACAATGCCACCAACGCCGAGCACTACCGTTACGCGGTGTGGTTTATCTTTGGGGCGGCGGCGTTCGACGCCCTTGATGGCCGTCTGGCACGGATGGGCGGCCGCGAATCGCTGTTTGGCGCTGAATTCGATTCGCTCGCCGATGTCGTTTCGTTCGGCATGGCGCCGGCGCTGCTGATGTTTTATCTCATCATTTCGCCCACTCAGGGAATAGAATGGTTCCGACATGTGGGCTGGTTCGTCGGCTTCGTTTACCTGTTATGTGCCGCCATGAGGCTGGCACGTTTCAACGTCATCACCAATCCGCTGCTCCGTCCGGGTCGAAAAGAGTCCAGCCGTGACTTCGTCGGGCTGCCCGTGCCGGCCGCCGCCTCCACGGTCGCCGCGCTTGTCCTGTTTCTGCTGAAACTCGCCGAAACCGACCGCTCGCTCAAGAGTTGGGCGCTAACGCTGCCGTTCCTGATGCTGCTCGTTGCCATGCTGATGGTCAGCACGGTGCGTTACCCAAGCGGCAAGACCGTCGATATGCAGACCCAGACTCGTTTGCGGCCATTCATCCTCACCCTCGTCGTGATTGGGGCCATCATCTTCTACAAGGAGATCGCGCTCTTCTCAATTTGCCTGGCGTACATCTTTTTTGGTCTTTTCCGCTACTTCAGGCGCGGGCGGCCGACTTTGATGGGTACTCCCGTTCCGCCCATCCAATAGCCTGTGAAGAAGCTGCGCATCCTTTCCCGGTAACTTCGCCGATGCGAATAACCGCCTGTTTCCACGCCGTTCATCAGAAGTTCCTCACCACCCAAAATGGGGAAATCTCCGAGTGCATACACTAAGTTACTGGACTTGTTCGCACCCCATATGACTATGGATATAATTCATTATTGAACACGTATCCTTTTAGCGTTTGTTAGTTTCTCCCAAAGTTGACCCAGCGGCCCGCATGAAATTCAAAATCAACCGCGATCATTTCGCCAACGGCTTAGCCCAAGTCCTCAACGTGGTCGGGTCGAAAGCGACGATGCCTATTTTGAGCAACGTGCTGATCGAAGCGGAAAAGGACCAGATTTCCTTAACGACGACCAATCTGGACCTGGGCATTCGCTGCCGAATAAAGGCCGAGGTGAAGGAAACAGGGGCGGTGACCCTCCCAGTCAAACGTTTGGCGGGAATCGTCAGGGAGCTGCCCAATCTGGACGTCACACTGGACGCGTCGCCAACCCATCAGATTAAACTGACGTCCGGTGGCTCCACGTTTCGAATCATGGGGATCGGCCGGGAAGAGTTTCCCCCGTTGCCCGAGTTTGGTGAGGAGAAGGCCTTCTCGCTGGATCAAGCCGAGCTCCTCACGATGCTTAAGAGCGTCGCTTACGCGCAGTCCACCGATGAGACGCGCTACATTCTGAACGGCGTCTATTTCAATTTTAAGGACGGGAAGCTGTCCTTGGTCGCAACCGATGGCCGACGCCTTGCATTGGTGGCAAAGGAGCTGGAAGTTCCCGAAGCCAGCGCGGGAGCTATCATCCTACCGGCCAAGACCGTAGCAGAACTCCAGCGGCTTTTGGAAAAGGGCGAAACGGTGAAAATTAATTTCAACGAACGACGCGCTGCCTTCCAGATTGCGACCGACAAGGATTCGAGCGGGCTCGTCGATCACGTCTACCTTTATTCGAAGGTGGTCGAGGGCAATTATCCTAATTATCAGCAGGTCATACCGAAAGAGACCCACCAGCGCATCAAGCTGGAACGGGAGCTGTTCCTCCAATGCGTGCATCGTGCAGCTCTCGTTTGTTCGGAAAAAGCAAACTCGGTGAAGGTGAAGCTTTCGAGCAATCTGCTGGAGTTAACCGCACAAAGCCCTGATTTCGGCGAAGCACATGAATCGATGGCGATCGGTTACAGTGGCCCCGAGCTTCAGGTCGCGTTCAACCCCGCGTTTTTGATGGATCCGTTGCGGGCACTGAACAAGGACGAGGTGTTTTTCGAGGTTAAGGACGAGGTCAGCCCGGGCGTGTTCAAAACGCTGGAGAGCTTCGTTTGCGTGATCATGCCCGTCCGATTAAGTTAAGTTGGATTATTTTCGAACGTTACCCCCGGGTAGCCGAGTCCAATGATTTAAGTGGGGCGATCCGTGATCGCCTCTGCCACTGTGGAGCCTTCCTATTTTATACTCGCGGCGATTCTCGTTTCGTTGTTCCTGATGCAATTGAACCAGCGTCTCGCATCGCCGGTGGTCTCGATTGCGGATCGATGGTTGCGCTGGCTGGTTTTTGCGTTTGGTGCGGCGCAATTGTGCCACGACTTCAAGCTCGTCGAACGACCCTATTGGATTCTCGCCGCCGTCTTTTTTCTGATCTGGTTTTTGGGCGAAACATTCTACAACTGGCTTATCATCACAGCGGAGAGTCTGAGTCCGCTCCCTCTGTTTCCACGGTACGGCGTAAATACCAGCGGCGAGGAGTGGCCGGTTCAGCCGCGACTCTTGAAGATTCGTGAGTGGCTTCGCACGCAGGGTTTTCGCCAGGTGCAGGCGCTGAAGGCTCAAATTGGAGGCGGTATTTACCTGCGAGTTTCGATCTATCAGGACGCCCAGGCGACCGTGCGCGTGCAGGTCACCTTCCTGCCCCAGGCGCATGGAGCGATTTCCGTGTGTTACGGAGTTTCATCCGTCACTGCCGATGGTCGCCGTTACTTGACGGATAACTTGTACATTCCCTTCGCCGGTTTTTTCCCGGAAGACTGGTTTGTCGAGCGGCGGCCGTGGGCGCGCTCGCTGCCACGATTGTTGAGTCGTCATCGCCGGCGGCTGGCCTCGTCGGGTGCGACCGTGGTTCCGTTCGAAAACGATCCGCTTTCAGACCTCAATGCCGCCCAGCAGGAACTCGACAAGCTGAATACCGAGCTGGGATTCCTCCATCCGCACTCGGAACGCGAAAACCTCGGCAAGTTTACCCAGGAAGGGCGTTATCGCGTTTGGAAGGAAATCTGGATGCTAAACTATCTCGGTCGCGCCGCGCGCTACGAGTAGTTGCAAGAGCGAGCCGCAAGTCGACGTTGCGCTCGCCGTACCCACGGGCGCCCGCCCGTCGAGATGTGAAGCCACGTACCTCCACTCCCTGGCGCTCGCTGCCACGGGCTCATCCTCCGATATAACTCATCTCGACCTTCGCGCGGAGCTCACCTGTGGCGATGACCTCCGCTCGTTCATCGCTGTAGCGATCCATCCGGCCGCGCCAGATTCGGCCGATGAATTGCGCCAACTCCACGTCGCTCGCGCCCGCGCGCAACGCGCTGAGGACATCCCAGCCCAATGATGCAAAGAGGCACGTATAGAGCTTGCCGTCCGCGGAGAGTCGCGCCCGATGGCAATCGCGGCAAAACGGCTCGGTCACGGAACTAATCAACCCGATCTCACCGCAGCCGTCGCGGTAACGGTAGCGTGCGGCGACTTCCCCGCGATAAGCGGGCCC
>JBBRCR010000069.1:0-22876 GCA_038204695.1 Opitutales bacterium
CGAATTCGCGTTTATTAGCGTCCATTCGCGGTTCAACTCCGGGTTTGGAGGGATTACTCCAGGCGCTTTCTACAAATGCACGCGGCGCAACATCAGGCTCAGAGATGGCAGATCCACCAGACCTTTGGTTGCGGCCCTCGATCCGCGGTGCGAAATATCCGGACTAACGTCAGCGCCTGGTGCTTGTTGCCGGGACAAGCTCCGCTGCCGGCGGCTGCTCCAACTGGTGGTCATGGCGGAGGACAAGCACCAGAAACATCGCCAGAGCACCGGCGATCAAAGGGGGTGATCGCCGATCGCCCGTTCGTGGTCAGCTGCGCGCAGACGACTGGCAAGCGGTTTCGCGCTTCGCCAGGAAGCTGGCCAATCGCCGATTGACCCCCAACCGACGGGCCGCTTGTCGTAGGTGATGTTGAGTCAAGCGATGCTTTCCTGGCGCCGGTCGGAATGGGCCGGCGTGACGCGATCGGCTCTGGTCAGGGTCGTTCGGCTGGGCGGCTGAATCCACGGGGGACTCCTCGCGAGGCAGTCCCTTTCGTCAACCCTCTCCGAACGCGCCTGAAATCCACTTTCCCCTTCGTCCCTGGCCCGCGACTCCTGCTGCGCATCGGACTGGGCCTTGCCCTGTCCACGCTGTTCCTCTCGCTGCGGGTGGCGGAGCACTACCCGGTCCTTCCCAATCCGCTCACCTTCGATCTCGTGCTCGAGCCGGGGGACGCGGACCGCGCCGACCCGTTGATTGTCACGGGACGGACGCAGATCGGCGATTTCTTGAGTGTGGCGTTTCTGGACGCCGGTACGGTCCGGTTCACGTACGACCACTGGGGCGAGCCGGCGATCGCGTCGCTGCCGGTGACCCTCCGCCCGGGTGCGCCGCTGCGGTTGCAGGTCACAATGCCCGGCCTGGATCAAGTACGGGAAAACTTCATACCGGCCGACGATCGCCTGCGGATCGAGTGCGACGGCCGGACGCTCCTCGATGAGCGGGTGATGTTTTTCATCCGGGAGCGCAGCCGGATCTTCTTTGGCGAAAATTCACTCGGCGGCACCGCCTGCGGCCCCCGTCTGCTGGGCCGGATCACGAACCCGGACGGCCGGGTGCTGCGCGGCGGCCCCGGCGCGATCTTCACGCTGGGCGAACGGCTGCGCGACTGGCTGAAAACCTTTCCCCTGGAGGCTCCGCTGCTGCTGCTCTTTGGCCTGGTCCTCGGGTGGTACGGTGATCGGCTCCCGCGCTGCGGCTCGATGCTGCGCCAGGGCGTCCGCCTGGCCATCCGACACCGCTGGTTCACCGGGGCCTTCCTGGCCGCGACCGCGGTCTTCAGCTGGCTGGTGACCTACGGCACCTTCCGCATCACTCACGAGGAGATGTACGGTTCGTTTTACGACTATCAGGCCGCGGCTCTGCTCCGCGGACAACTGGATGTCCCCGAAAAGGCGATTAGGGACGAGGCGTTCGAAACCCGCGGCCGGATCTATGGCTACTTTGGACCGACGCCGGCGCTCGCCCGCCTGCCGCTCACGCTCGCCCGGGTCTCCTTTGGGCGGCTGAGCCGCGGGTTCATGATCGCCTGGTTCATCGCCAGCCTGCTCGCGGCGTATCAGATTCTTCAACACGCGAGGCGCGCGATCGCCGGCGCGCCCGCCGGAGCAGTCCGGCCGGCCGGTCCCTTTCCCTCGCTGGTGCTGGTGGGGGGCGCGGGCCTCGGCAGCACGCTGTTCTTTCTCGGCAGCCGCAGCTTCATGTATCACGAGGCGATTCTGGCCGGAATCGCATTCGCCCTCTGGTCGATCGCGTGCACGCTGCGTCATCTCGAGGCTCCGGGCGGGCGTTGGTGGATCGGCGCGCTCGTCTGCGGAATGCTGTCGCTGCACGCGCGGCCACCCACCGGCTTGTTTGCGCTCAGCTGCCTCGGTGCCGCGGTGGTGCTGGGCTCGTGGCAATCCCTCCGCCGCCCCGGGGCAAGCCTGCCGGCGGTTCTCGCGCGGCCAGCCGGCATCGCGTTCGCCTGCCTGTCTGCGCTCCTCACGCTGAACGGAGTCGCGTGGTTGAAATTTCGCACCTTCGATGCCGCGCCGCTGCGACTCAGCCGCCCCTTCACCGGCACGCCGGGACGGCTGGAGAGAATCGACGGCCGGAGCTTCCATCTCGTCAACCTGCCCCACAACTTTGACGCCTATTTCGTCCGCACCAATTTCCACTTCGAACGCGAATTTCCCTGGTTTTACCTCGGCACGAGTCCGGTCCGCCCCCTGCGCACTTACCCGCACGCAAAGATCGATCTTCCCGACCACACGCTCGCGCTTCCCTACGCGATGCCGGGTCTGTTTCTGCTGGCGGTCTTCGGCAGTGTCGGCGCCGCGCGGTTGCACCCTGCGTGCCGCCCCGCCCTCGCCGCCCTGTGGCTCGGCGTGGTTCCGATGACGGTCGCCCTGCTCGCCGCTGTTGCCATCGCGCAACGCTACACGGGCGATTTCTGTCCGTTTCTCATCGGAACCGGGGCGTACGGTCTCGCCGCCGCGGAGTCAGTTCCATCGCGATGGCGCTTGCTCACACGTTCGCTGATCGCGCTCGCAACGTTCGCCGCCGTCGCCATCACCCTGGCGATAACGCTCCATTACCAGCGCGACACCCTCTGGGGCATGCCGGACGAACTGCGCGACAACTATCAGAAGCTGCGCCAGCGCATCGGACGCATGACGGGAAATCATCCGGCAGCGAACTCCCGCTGAATCCGCGCAGGCCACGAAATTTCCGCACGTCCGAACTCTCGCTTCGAGGCATGGCCCGCTTTTTTTCGGGCCATGCGAACAGGGGATTACGGAGCCGGCCCGATGGGCTGCGTCGCGGGCAGGGCGTTGGCGATCGCGACGGAAGGGGCGCCTGGGCAAGCCCCACCGGAAGGTATTCTTGTTTTCCTTACGAAACCCCGGCCGATCGGCGGCGTCCACAACGGGACATGGGAAGAGTTCTCCTGCCGATCGCTTTGCTGGCCGCCCTCCTGAGTTGCCCGCTGGGCGCTCAAGAGGTTCGCGTGCGGCCGGCCAGCGAGGTGTCGATGCCCGCCAGCCCGGATAGCAACAGTCCGGCGTTTTGGCGCGACGGGCGCCTGTTCTGGTATGGGTCGCACGGCTCCCCCTGGCTCAGCAGCGGCCCCAACCAGTTCGGTCCATGGGAAACGCGCAGTGCATCCGTGCCATCGCCGGACAATTCCCCGAAGTGGATGGAGGCGGTCTGGCCGGAGGAAAAGGACGTGTTGTGGGGTTGGTATCATGCCGAACCCGTCAACCTGATCCCCGATTCCACGCTGAGCGCACCAAAGATCGGTGCGGCCGTCTCGTTCGACGGCGGCTACACCATGAACGACCTCGGGTTTGTGCTCGCATCGGGTGACCCCATCGATCCAACGGCGCGGAACGGTTTTTTCGCCGGCGGCCATGGTGATCTTTCGGTGATCCTCGATCGCGAGCGCCAGTGGTTCTATATATTCTTCGGTAATTATGGCGGCGCCGCCGAGTCGCAAGGCGTGGGGGTGGCGCGGATGGCGGTCGGTGATCTGGCGAAACCCGCGGGCGCCGTGTGGAAATTCCACAATGGTGGATGGCAGGAGCCGGGGCTCGGCGGTCGGGTGACGCCGATTTTCCCCGCGCGGAAGGAGTGGGGCTCGCGGGACCCGGATGCATTCTGGGGACCGGCCATCCATTGGAATCACTACTTGAATTGCCATGTCATGTTGTTGAACCACGCCTCGGGTGCGCCGGGCTGGTCGCAGGAAGGCGTGTATATATCGTTTTCCCCGGATCTCAGCCGGCCGGAATTGTGGACCACGCCGCGCAAGATTCTCGATCGATCGGACTTCGGCGATCCGGGCGATTATTATCCGCAGGTGATGGGGCTCGAGCCGGGCGACACGGACCGCAGTGCGGGACAGACCGCACGGCTCTACTTGCACGGCGTATCCAAATGGGAAATCGATTTCATCGCGCCGCAGACCGCGCCGGCCGCAGTGATGCTGACTGTTGCTCCGGCGTCCGCGATCATCACGGCCGGTCAACGGGCGAATTTGTCCGTCACGGCGATGGGCCTGCCACCGTTCACCTACCAATGGATGAAGGACGCTGTGCTGATTCCGCAGGCGAATGCGGCGAGCTTCGAAATCACGGAAGCGACCGCCGCCGATGCGGGGATCTATTCGGTGCTCGTGGCGAATAGTCTGGGGACGGCCGTGAGCAAGAGTGTGACGTTGACCGTCACCGTGCCGGTCGTATTGCCACCGCCGCCGCCAGAATCTTTTCTCTCGAATCTTTCCGTCCGCGCGTGGCTGCCGGAGAATGAGGCGGCGCTCACATTGGGTTTCGCACGGCGGAGCGCCGCGCCGAAGCCGGTGGTTTTGCGAGCGATCGGACCGGCGTTGTCGCAGTTCGGCGTTGCGTTGGCCGCGACCGATCCGCGCCTGGCGGTGTTTGATGCAGCTGAGGCGATGGTGGCAGAGAATGACAATTGGGATACGGCGGACGCAGCGGCATTTGCCGCCGCGGGAGCGTTTGCGCTAGCCGAGGGGAGCAGGGATGCCGGGCTGATCGCGACGATGCCGTCAGGAAATGGCACCGCCCGGGTGACGGCGGAGGGCGGGGGCTTTGTGCTGGCTGAAATCTACGACCCGGCGGCTTCCGCCAGTTCAAAGATTGTCAACGTGTCGGCTTACGCCCGGGCCGGTGCGGAATCCGAGGCGATGGTCGGTGGCTTCACCGTGAGAGGCTCCGGGAGCAAGCGTTTGTTGATTCGAGGGCTTGGTCCGCAACTGGAGGCCTTCGGGGTGTCAGATGCGCTGCCGAATCCGGTGCTCGAAATCTACGATCAGGACGCGATCAAAATTGCGGCGAATGAGGACTGGGACGCAGCGCTGGGGCAGGAATTTGCCGAGGCGGGAGCCATGTCGCTTCCGGCAGGCAGCCGCGATGCCGCGGTCGTGGTGACGGTCGCAGCCGGTGGCAGCTACACGGCGATTCTGCGCAGCGGAGATGATACGACCGGCCAGGCGTTGCTGGAGATATACGAGCTTCCGTAGGGCGCCTCATTTCCCTGCCCGCCGCGCATCCCTGGGATTTCAAACCGGCGGAGGTGCAAGGATTGGGCGCTCAACATCGTCGCAAACGTGACGATGCGGATTCGATGTCCGCACCGGCATTGAGGTCGAGCGGCGTATTCAGATTTCTGAATACATCACGGTGAAGGCCGGTAATCTCAACCGCCTGAAGCAGTCCCGCTCGAGTGGCTTCGGCGATCATGGCGTGCATCGCCAGATCGCCGCGCGCGAGCCGCGCGTTGATTACGGGCAAAACGTCGCGCGGATAAACCGCCACGAGCGGCTCCCAACCGGACTCCGTCAGCGGCACGACCCCAACACCGGCGCAGCATTGAAGGAGGAGCCGTTCGAGAAACGCTTCCGTCATCGCCGGAAGATCGACCGCGAGGATGAGCACGTTGGGCGCAGCGGTCGCGTGGAGCAGGGCCGCGAGCCCGCCTAATGGACCCTGGTCAGGCTGTGCATCGAGGACGACGCGCACATCCGCCACGCCGTAGTCGATGCCGGCGCGCCCGGAAACGAGAAGCTCCGTCGGGCCGAGCGCCTTGAGCAACGCGAGCTGGCGGTCGATGAGCCGCCTTCCCCGCCAGAGAACAAATGCCTTGTCCGAGCCCATGCGTGACGAGCGCCCACCGGCGAGGACGGCGGCGGCAAACGGAGGCCGTGGCGACGGCACCGTTGAGCTCATGGCCGCGGTTGCACGGTCCTGAATTCCGCCGGGCCCACCCGCAGCCAGCCGTCCGCCAGAATTTTTGCCCGCAGCCCGCCGCAGCCCCGCAGTCGCAATTCGGTGCCGGGCGCGACCGCCTGCTCCATCCAGTAACAGGGCCGGCATTCCTCGGCGCCGCGGAAGCGGACGCCTTGCACCTCAAACTCCCGCCCAACCAGCGCGTTCAAATCCACTCCGCGGGTGAACACGTTGCGCCGAACCGCACTCGCCGGTACCTCGCGCAAGTTCAGCTCGGTGCAAATGCGTTCGAACACCTCCATCGCGAAGAAGGTGATCTGGCCCTTGTAATCCGGACGGTAGTCGAAAAAACGATCGCCCCGCACTCCGCGTCCCGTGACGCATTCGATTTCCGTCACCGCGATCGCGGGATTCCCCCCGGCCGGTTTCCCATGGTGGCCGAAGTAGTTGTGTCCCGGGGACAGCAGCAAGTGTTCAATGAACACGTTGCCCGGGAGTGGCGTCGCGGCGATACCGGCGTTGTCGCGGATGTTTGCCTGATCTGTGGTTGAGTCGTTCATGCGCGTGTCACCGGCCTGACCACACCAGCCAAAACCCGGCGGCCAAAACAAGCAAACCGCAGCCGCGCCGCAGCCATTTCGCGCCGGGCGTGCCGTTCTGCCAATCCAACCAGCGCTGCACCCAGGAACTCGAGGCGCCCGCCAGCCCAATCACGGTGCAATGGCCGAGTCCAAACAGCGCGAGCACGGCGAAAGCGAACACCGGTGCGGCCGCCGCCATGCCGAACGTGACGCCGAGCACGGGTGCCATGAAGCCGAACGTACAGGGGCCCAGGGCGACGCCGAAGATGAGTCCGAAGACCAGCGCGCCCAGCGCACCGCGACGCGGCGCGCCCGGCGCGGGCCGCCACCCCTCCGGCATCGGCAGCAGGTCGAGTAGGTGAAGTCCGAATACAAAAAACAGCACCGCCATCGCGTAGTTTCCCCATGCGCCGACATCCCCCAGCATCCGGCCGGCGGCGGCGGTCAATGCACCAATGAGCGCGATCGAGACGAGGATACCGAAGGCAAAGAGCGTCGAGAGCGCGGCGGCGCGGCGCGTCGAGATGCTGCCGCCACCCTGAAGAAACCCGACAATCAGCGGAATGCTCGCGAGGTGACACGGACTGAGGACGATGCTCAGCACGCCCCAGGCGAACGCCGCCGCCAGCGCGACGAGCGGCGCCCCGGACATCGCTTCCGATAACGTGACGAAGAGGGTTTCCACAGTGGCGGGACGTCAGGCGTTCAGCCGCAGCGCGAAATCCGCGACGCGCAGCCCGGTGTTGCGCGCCGAGGTCAGCCCGAGTTCGTCGCCATCGATGCTGTCCTTGGTCGAATGCACGGTGCCGCCCTGAAATGCCGGTGGCCGCGCGCCGACGGGAACCATCCCGAAGCAAAGCATGGCGACTTGGATCTGCTCGATTACCAGTTCCTGACCACCGTTGCGGAAGGCGCCGGTTGCGATGACGCCGAGCGGTTTCCCATCGAGCAGCATCTTGGGTTCACGCAATGGCGCACAACGCTCGATGAACGCCTTGCAGTGGGCACTCAGTCCGCGGAAATAGGAAGGCGAACCGATGATGAGGCCGGCCACGGCGGGGTCCTGTAGTTTTGGCAGGATGGCGGTGAAATCGTCCTTCGGAGGCGTGGGCGAATAGCCGGCGAAACTGAGCCCGCCCAGATCGATCAACTCGACCGTGATGCGAGGATCCAGGCCCTTCGCGGCGTCGAGCGCGGTTTGCACCGCCTTGGCGGTCGTCATGCCGTGGCGCACGCTGCAAGCGACGCCGAGGATCTTGAGCCTGGCACCACCGGCGGCGGCGGCGTGGGCGGTCGTGGTGGCGGCGAGCGATCCGGCGAGCGCAGCGGTGGCTGTCGCGCCGACAAATTCCCTGCGGGTAAGTTTAGTTTTCATCGTGTGGTTCCTGTCATTTGCACTCCCCGAGCTTGCACGCTTTCGCGATCTGGTCGGGGCTCAGTTTCATTTTGTCCGCCAGCGCCTGGTCGATGGTGATCTGACGCCCCGTCATGGTCGGACGTGCATCGAGCCACTTCTGAAGATTGGTCTGGTCGGCGAAGAAACCCTGCTTGAAACAGCCGGCGGAAACCCAACTGCCATTGGGTGCTTTCGTTTGGCCGAACCACGCCACTGCGGATGCAGGTTCGATCGCCGCGACACTGCCGTTGAGGGTTTTCACGCGAATGACCTGTCCGGTGAGATCGTCCCTGGCTTCGACTTCGATGTCCTTCTGCAGACGTGCGGCCACGCCCATGGCGCAGTGGGTGCAGCAGCCGTAGGTATTCAGCGCGCCTACCTTCACGGGGCAGGCATCCTCCGGGTAAACGGCGCGGTCACAGAAGCCGCAGCGGGCGGCGAGTTCCTTCGCGCGCAGCACGTCCCACGTCACGAGGTTCCCAGGGCTGGTGGCCTGTTCCCTGGTGGCGGTGGACCGATCGGCGAATGCCCGAATCGTGGGACGACCCCTGGCGTCCAGGCCGTAGAGGTAAGTGGCCGTGGACGCAGAGATGACGCGGCCGTTGGTCGAGTCGGTGACGCTGACTTTGCCGCCCTCGGCGTTCGCGTCGGCGCCCACCAGACTCGACTGGTAAATGAAGTAACAGTGCGGCGAGCACAGGGTGCGCTGCTCGCGCTGGCCCTTGACGACCGTTTTCGATTTGGCGTCGACGTCGCCATCACAAAGTGAACAGACCCGGTCGCGTGGGCGGGTATCGGCAGCGACGGGCTTTTCGCGGACGATGCCCGCGGATTGTTTCGCCGTGAGATCAACTCCGAGTTCCTGCCACTTCTTCAGGATGTCCTGCTTCGAGAAAAAGCCCTCATGCCGGAAGCGCTCCTGGCCGGAGGCGTCGAAAAAGATCTGGGTCGGTATTACCCGGATACCATACGGCTTTCCCGCGTCGCTGTTCTTCCACACGTCGATGAACACGACCTCGATCCGGCCGGCATATTCCTTCTGCAATTCCTCGAGGATGGGCGCCATCATTTTACAGGGGATGCATTTGTCGGCCCCGAGATCGATCAAACGTGGCCGGCCCGGACTCGGGACGGCGGAGGCAGCGGGTGGGGCGGCGTAGCTCGTCACCGTAAGTATGATACACAGCAGGACCAGACGAGTGAGGCATGTTTTCATGTTAACATCAGGCGAGAAGTTTTTTGGCCTCGTCGAGCGAGGGCACCTTGCCGGCGAGTTTGACTGTGCCGTCGACGACGAGCGTGGGCGTGATCATCACGCCAAACGTCATGATGCGGGTCAGGTCGGTGACCTTCTCCAGCGAGTATTCGAGGCCGAGCGCCTTGGCGGCGTTCTCGGCGGTTTCAGCGAGGAGGCCGCATTTGCGGCAGCCGGTTCCGAGGATTTGAATTTTCTTCATGGTGTTTGCGGGTGGGAGATGGCTGTGGCGGTGAAACGCGCGCGGCGTGCGATTTGGCCGGCCAGGATTCGAGGTGAGTGATGGCAATTGCATTGAATCGGTTGCGTCACACCAGGGCGCCGTAGCCCCAGCCCACCAGCGTCGAGAGCACGACGACCAGGCCGACATACGCGGCGGTTTTTTTCGGGCCGATGACCGAGTTGATCACGATCATGCTCGGCAGGCTCAGCGCCGGACCGGCGAGAAGGAGAGCGAGCGCCGGCCCCTGGCCCATGCCACTGCCGAGCAGCCCCTGCAGGATCGGCACCTCGGTGAGCGTGGCGAAATACATCAGAGCACCCGCGACCGCGGAGAAGGCATTGGCGGCAAACGAGTTTCCCCCGACTGAACGGGCGATCCATTCATTCGGAATCAGCCCCTCGTGCCCCGGCCGGCCGAGCATCAGCCCCGCGACGAGCACGCCGCCGATGAGCAGCGGGAAGATCTGCTTGGCAAAGCTCCATGACTGGTCGAACCACTCGCCCGCTTCGCCCGGTTGTCCCGCCGTCGCCCAAGCGAGCCCGGCGATGCCGATCAATATGGCGAGCGTCGGTTGCGTCGGCACGATCACGGCGGCCAGCGCGACCCCCAGCGCCGTGATTCCGAGTCGCCCGGCGGACAGCGCAAACCAGCGCCACAGAATCAGGCCGAGCAGTGCCGCGGAGATCGCGGTCAACCACCACTTGGCTGCGAACACCATCGCGAAGAATCCGGCCTCCTCATCGGCGCGGCCCCAGTTGGCGAAAATCAATACCGCCACCATCAGTCCGAAGAACACTGCCGTCTGCCAGAGCGGGCGCACGGCGGCCGGAACGGGCAGTTCCGCGATCTTGGCCGCCTTGGCCCGCTCCTCGTGGCGAAACATCAGGTGCATCGCCGCGCCCACCACGATGCTGAACAGCACCGCACCTATCGCCCGGGCCAAGCCGAGCTGGAGGCCGAGCACTTTCGCCGTCAGGATGATCGCGAGCACATTGATCGCGGGACCGGAATAAAGAAACGCGGTCGCCGGGCCGAGCCCCGCACCCATCCGATAGATGCCGGAAAAAAGCGGCAGCACCGTGCACGAGCACACCGCGAGGATGGTGCCCGAGACCGAAGCCACGCCGTAGCTCGTCACGCGCGGCGCATTCGGTCCGAGGTAGCGCATCACTGACTGCTGGGACACAAAGGCGCCGATCGCCCCCGCGATCCAGAACGCCGGGAGCAGACAGAGAATCACATGCTCGCGCGCATACCACTTGGTCAGCGCCAGCGCCTCCTGCACGGCGCCATCGAAACGCGGCCAGCCGAGCGGCAGGAAATAAAAGGCGGCGAACACGCCCGCCATCGCGGCGAAGAGGGGCAGTTCTTTTCGCGCATTCATTGGTCCGCTAGTCCGCGAAAAGGTGAAATAACTGGGTGAAAAAACTCACGCGCAACAACGGCGCACTTCGACCGCCTCGCCCTGGGCGGCCGCATCCAGACAAGCCGTGAACGACGTCACACAGGGCAGCGCGACACGATAGAACACCTGCAACCCGCGTTTTTCATCGTCCAGCACACCCGCGGCCTTCAGCACCGCGAGATGCCGCGAAACCGCCGACCAGCCGAGGCCGACGAGCTGAACAAGGTCGCACACGCAGCGCTCACCCGAGGCGAGTTCCTCCACGATGTGCAATCGCGCCGGATGGCCGAGCGCCTTGAACACGGCTGCACGCTGTTTTCGCTGCTGGCATTTCGCCTTGGTCGTGATCATCACGCCAAAACTGTTTCGCCTTTATGTGAAATAGTTCAAGCGGTGTTGGTGGTTCCGAAGCTGATGAACGTGCCGCTTCCGGTCGCGAGTAATACCGCTTATGCTTTACCCGCCGGAATTCCGGGTCATGCGAACGAGGCCGCATCTCCCCGTCGGAGTCAGCACCTGCCCACGCGTGCGTGGTCACTTCCCCGCGTCCCGCTGGTTGATCATGGATGCCTGACCCGGAATATACGTCTAACGGCATGCCAGGAATCGTGGCGCCGGCGCAACATTCTTCTTGGCGCATATTCCTTGTCGGGCATGGTAACGGGCATGGAGCTGATTAAAATCTACGAATGCCTCTGCGACCGGACGCGGCTCAGGATTTTGAACCTCCTGCTCGAGGGGCCGCTGTGCGTCTGCCACTTCCAGGAAATTCTCCGCGAGCCGCAGGTGAAAGTTTCGAAGCATCTCGGCTACCTGAAACGGAACGGCTTGGTGGAGGCCGAACGTTGCGCGAACATGATGATCTACCAGTTGCCGAAGAAACGATCACTGCAGCTCAAGGCGAACCTCGCGTGCCTTCAGGACTGCGCGCAGGACGAGCGGGTTTTCCGGGATGAGGCTGCCCGGCTCGCGATGGTTCGCGCCAAGTTCGGGCCCGAAACGCCGGCCTGCGTTCGCGAGCCGGGAGCCGTCTGCGCGAGCTAAAGGGTGAAGACGGGGAAGACATGGAAGACGGGGAAGACGGGGAAGAGGGGTAAGAGGGGTAAGACGCGGAAGATTCCGAAGTCTTCCGAGGTCTCGCGTTCTTCCATGTCTCGCGTTCTTCGACGGGGGTGCTCTGACCCAAGGATTGGGCGCTCGAAATCCCCGCAAAAAAACGAACCAGAAGAAAAATCATGAAACTCATCCGGTGCTCCTCGCACGCAGCAACGACGAGGCGCCGTATATTCATGAGGTCAACGATCGCTTCTCCAGGCGCACGGCAATCGTCGCGTGGGCGCCGGAGGAACCAATTGGCCCCGAGGGGCTGCGCCAGCTTTTCGAAACACCCATTCAAAACTGATCCAGTACTGCCATGACGACCTACGCAGCGGCGATTCCGGCGCTGGAATCGAAACGACTCAATTTCTTCGAGCGCTACCTCTCGATTTGGGTGCTGCTTTGCATGGTCGTGGGGATCGCCGCCGGCAAGTTGCTGCCGGACGCGGTGAGCGCGTTGAGCAGGTTGGAATTCGGTGAGGGTTCCCAGGTCAACATCCCGATCGCGGTTTTGATCTGGCTCATGATCTATCCGATGATGCTGAAGATTGACTTCGGCTCGCTGGTTGGCGTGACCAAGCGGCCCAAGGGGCTTCTCGTCACGCTGTTCGTCAACTGGCTGGTGAAGCCCTTCAGCATGGCGTTCCTCGCCTGGCTTTTTTTCCGGCATGTGTTCGCCGCATGGGTCGATCCGACCACGGCCAGTGAATACACCGCCGGCCTCATCATCCTCGCCGCGGCACCCTGCACCGCGATGGTGTTTGTCTGGAGTTATCTGACCGACGGCGACCCGGCTTACACGCTCGTGCAGGTAGCGGTGAATGACCTCATCATGCTCGTCGCCTTCGCTCCGATTGTGATGTTCCTGTGCGGCGTGGCGAACGTAGTGGTGCCCTCGAAGGTGCTCATCACGTCGGTGGTGGTCTTCATTGTGATTCCGCTCGTCGCGGGCTGGCTAACGCGGAAATGGCTGCTGAAATCGCATGGCAAGGAATGGTTCGAGCAAACCTTCCTGCCGAAGTTCCACCCGGTCACCGTCTTTGCTCTGCTGGCCACGCTCGTGCTGATCTTCGCCTTTCAAGCCGAGAATCTGACGACGAAGTGGTTCGCCGTTCTGCTCCTCGCCGTGCCGATTCTGATTCAGGTTTATTTCAATTCGACCCTCGCCTACCTGCTCATGCGGTTCTTCAAAGTGCCGCATAACGTCGCGGCGCCCGGTGCCCTGATCGGCGCGAGTAACTTTTTCGAACTGGCCGTGGCCGTGGCGATCACGCTGTTTGGGCCGGGCTCGGGCGCCGCGCTCGCGTGTGTGGTCGGTGTCCTTGTCGAAGTGCCGGTAATGCTTTCTGTCTGCAAGGTCTGCAACCGCTCGCGCGGGTGGTATGGCCGCAATGCAGCGCCCGCGATCGCTGCAGGGCAGTCGCCCGGTTGAGATTACCTCCGAACGTTTCGATGAAACCCAACGTCCTGATTCTTTGTACCGGTAATTCCTGCCGCAGCCACATGGCGGAAGGCATCCTGCGCGCCGCCGCCGGCGACCTCATCGAGGTCCATAGCGCCGGCTCGAAACCGGCCGGCTATGTGCATCCAAAGGCGATCCAAGTAATGAAGGAAATCGGCATCGACATTTCCGGCCACGCGTCGAAACACATGAACGATTTTCTGAATCAAAACATCCACACGGTGATCACGGTCTGCGGCAACGCGGACCAGGCGTGCCCGATATTTCCCGGCCAGGTGAACCGCCACCACTGGGGCTTCGATGACCCTGCCCAGGCGAGGGGCCCCGACGAAGAAGTCCTGGCCCAGTTTCGACGTGTGCGGGATCAAATCGCGCTCGTCTTCAACGCCTACGCCGCTGGCCTGCGCGAAGGCGCAAAGCTGATATAGCCGGGGCGCGCTTCACTTCGGTGCGGTGCGGTCCGCAAAGGCCGCAACGCGTTAGCCAGCCGGGAAATTTCACACCCTGTGCGCGCGTTTCGCCCGTAGCGCCAGTCTCCGACTGGCGGAACGCCGGTCACAGACCGGCGCCACTCCCGGCGGCTGCCCCAGCCTGCACGATGGCAGACTGACGGCAGAATCAACGGCGTCGCCACCGTGGCGGAAGCAAGCCGGCCATCGCGCGCCAACCCGCGCGCGGAAACTGAGCGGGCCCGCGGATGCGCTACGCCCGGAGCTTCCAGGGCGAACGATACGGCCGCGTGAGCAATGCGCTGGCTTGCGCGTCGCCCACAATTGTTTCGGTGGCCACGTCCCAACGAATCTTGCGACCCGTCTTCAGCGCAATCGCACCCAAATGGCCGGGGATGGCGGAATGATGAGCGGTCTCCACCGGCGCGATGGTGGGCTTGCGCGATTTGATGCAGTCCAGGAAATCGCGATGATGGCCGCTGGATTCCTGCAGCTTCACCTTGCGAAACGCGTCGGCCAGCGCCTTGCCTTTTTTCCATTCGGGATTCGAGGCGTCGAATCCGCCGCGTGTCACCCAAACCCAGCCATCTTTTCCGATCCACTTTGTGCCGCCCTTGATATCGCTGTGTCCACCGGCGATGATCATCGTGATATTGCGCGGATACTTCAGTTCGATCCGGTATTTCGTGGCGGTATTCCACACGGCCGCGGCATCGGGCACCTCCCCTTGCGCTTCGATTTCCGACGGGCCGGAGCGATCGAAATCCAAACCCCAGTGGGCAATGTCACAATGATGACCGATCCAGTCCATCAACTGGCCGCCGCCGGTATTATAGTTCCAGCGCCAGTTCATATGAACGCGCGCCTTGATATAGGGCTCCATCCGCGACGGACCAATCCAACGTTCATAGTCCAGTTCGGGGGGCGGCGCCGTGGGCGTCATGAACTCCTTCGTCTTGGCGAAATCATTGTGCCCGCTGGGCAGTCCGACTTCGACGCGCGTGACGTCGCCCAGCAATCCGCTGCGGACGATTTCCGCCGCGCGGGCAAATGAGGGCAGCGAGCGTTGCCACGAACCCGTTTGCCAGATGATTTTGTTCTTCTGCACGGCGCGGACAATGGCCTGCTGCTCGGCAATCGTGTGCGCGAGCGGCTTTTCGCCGTAGATGTCCAGCCTGCGCCGCGCGGCTTCCGTCGAGACCAGCTGGTGCCAGTGATCCGGCACCGCGAGCATCACGGCATCGATGTCATCGCTGGCCATCATCTCCCGATAATCGTGATACGCTTTGCAGTCTTTCGATTCGTAGTGGCCGTTAATCGTGTCCACTGCGCTTTGCAGGTGCGTGCGATCAATGTCGCAAGCCGCGACCACCCGGCAGTCGTCCTCGGCCAGGAAGGCCTGGGTGTTGTTGGGCCCCTGCATGCCCCAGCCGACCACGCCGAGATGGATGCGGTTCGAGGGGCGGGCGCGACGGCGCGGGCCCGAGACACAACCGGGCAGGATCAATGGCAATGCCATCGCTGCGCCGGTCGTCGCGAGAAATCGGCGGCGACTGATGGAAGGGCTGGAGTGGTTGGTCATGGAAGCGCGGAGGTGAAAACGGTCTTGAGGTGCTCGATCACTCGGACAGGGAGTCGCGGTGGCGGGAGAGTTTAATCCGGCACGCGATCAAGCGGATGAAATCGGCCCCAAAAACGACCACGGGGACCGCGAAGACCGGCCAGGAAAGCATGGGCGGATAATTCATCGCGCGCCGCGCCACCAGGGCCACGACGATACAGGCCAGCCAGAAAAACAAGTGGCGCCTCACAGCGCGGCGCAGTTTCTCGTAATTGGCCTGGAGTTCTTCCAGTTCGCGACCGGTCGCGGCCATCAGGTGACGTTGATCGGGGTCATCGGAGTCATGACGAGGTTTGCCGGCGCCGCTCGCAATGCCAAACGGGCACATGACTCGCACCACTCCCAATGGGGCGCAGCCGCACACTCGTGGAACGGCGGCTTTCCAGCCGCCGACGTGCTTTCGATCGACCGGTTTTGGGCGACTGGAAAGTCGCCCCTCCGATGACATGGCCCCCACCGACAATAAAAACCGTCCACTCGCCGGCGCTCGCAGGCACGTACCCGATGATTCGCGTATCGGACGTTCTGAAGTAGCGCCACGTCTCCGACTGGCGTTTGTAGCAATCGAGAAAACGTCTCGGACTTCCTCCAGGAATTTCGACGGTCAGAGACGCGGCGCCACTTCGAACCGCAGCCGCGGTGGATCCGCGGGCTATTCGATCCGCGCCGCTACCACGTGACCAGTTGTCGTCACTCCACGCTCCCACCTCACGCGGTCTGGATCGTGCGCGCGCCGTTTCGCAGCGGCTCCAGGAGCAACGCGATCCCGTCGGGATCCCGCAGCTCTCGGTCAGCCGTTATCCCGGCGTGGGCAAACGTTGCTTCGGCCAGCCCGATTGCATCGGGCGGCTGAGGCGTGCGGGGATGGCCCCAAACATTCAGGCCGAGATGATGGTGGTAACCATCCGCCGCGAGAAAACGTGCGCCCGGATAGTTGTCCTGCGTCACTTGAAGCCCGAGGTTTGTGCGGTAAAAGGCCTCGCTCCGATCCAGGTTTGTGACGCGGAGATGAAGATGGCCCCAGGCCGCACCGGAGAGCGGTTGATCGCGGGAGGCGCCGGCTTCTTGCAACAGGTTTTGCACAGCGAGTGGACGGGTGACCATCGCGAGCCGGCCATCGGTCCGTGGCCAGTGCTCACGTGGGCGATCGACATAAAATTCAAGTCCGTTCCCGTCCGGATCTGAAAAGTAGAGCGCCTCGCTCACGCCGTGATCGGAAAACCCATCGAACTCAA
Source organism: Opitutales bacterium (assembly GCA_038204695.1). Lineage (GTDB taxonomy): Bacteria > Verrucomicrobiota > Verrucomicrobiia > Opitutales > Opitutaceae > ER46. Next base: position 16,501 of record JBBRCR010000069.1, read on the forward strand.
CCCCCTGGCAGGCAGCGAACCGCAGCCAGCCTGCCAGCAATCCGCGGGTGGGAAAAAGCAGGGCTACGTGAAAGAGCCCCGCTGCATCGCGCGGTGCCGGCCGCGCCGCTTCCTCCAAACTGAGCAGCGGAAGCGAGTCGGGGCTCGTAGCCAGTTCGACCCGGCTGCCCGCATCCGCCTGCACGCAAAACCCGAGCTGCCGGCGATAAAAACCGACACTCCGCTCGAGATCGGCGACCCGCAGCCGAATGGTGGTGGGTTGAAGAGATGAAGTCATACGAAGTGCGCGGGGTTGCCCGAAATGGCTGCGCCACGGTGTCATTGGACACTCATCGACCGGGTTTGGTTCTCAGTCGGACCCCGGTGGGTGCGCCAACCGGACCCGAATCGCCGTTCCGTCGGCCAAAAGAGGCGCCCAGAATCCGTCAGTGGGGAAAATCGAAGTGTGTAATCATGGAGTACCGGGCGAGTTGAGCCATCATGCCCACCAAAAAGCGTGGCACGGGCGTCCCGTCCGTGGGTTTGGGGTGGCATGGGCGTCTCGCCCATGTTTGTCGTGGTATACCAGTATGGGCGTCCCGCCCAAGTTCAGCGCAACATGGCGCGACTTGTGTATAAAGATATGGCGGGACGCCCGTGCCACTTTCCAAAGTGCTCAAGAGCTGAATTGCGCCCTGCGTTGAACACGGGTCCCGCTTTAGATTGCAAAGCCCCTCAGTTCGCCGAGTGTTGCCGGTTTACTTGAAGTCATGTTGAAGAGAATTTTTGCGAAGCTGCGCGAAACCATCTCGCCTTCGCGGGATACCAAAACCGGCCATCACGAGGCTGCCAAGAGCCATCCCAAGGCGGAGCGTGGTTCCCCTCGGAGTGAGCCGCGGGGAGAACGGTCACCCGCGCAATCGGGTCGCGGCGAACCGCGATCGGAACGCTCACCCTCACACGGTGGACGTGGCGGCGGCTCGCGAGAGCGCCATGGGCAGGGGGCGCAAGGCGCTGGGGGGGCTTCGCGCGAGCGTCCGGCCGAGGGTGGACAGAGCGGCGGAGCGCGCGAGCGATCGGGCGGCCACACCGGTGGCGGGCGCGGATCCTCCCGCGGTGAGTATGGGTCGCGTTCGACCGGTGGCCGATCCGAGTCGAGTCGTGGTGGCTATGGTGGCAGAGGGAGCGGCGGTCGCGGCCGCGAACGCGGTTCCGAAACGGGACCGGGCGGCCGGCCAAAGCGGGACGATACGTTCGAGCATCCGCGGCGTGAGCCGGTGAAACCGGTGACCCCGGTCGACGTGCCGAAGATGGACACCGCTTTTACCAAGCTCGGTCTGAGCGATGCCCTCGCGTATGCGGTGCAGGAGATGGGATATCTCGAACCGACGCCGATCCAAGCCCAGGGGATTCCCGTCGTGCTCGCCGGTGGTGATGTGATCGGTTCGGCGCAAACGGGCACGGGAAAGACGGCGGCTTTTGCGCTGCCGATTATCCAGCGCTTGGGCGGACACGGAAAATTGCGCTGCCTGATTCTGGAGCCGACGCGCGAACTGGCATTGCAGGTCGAGGAGGCGTTTCAAAATTTTGCACGCTTCACGGATCTTCAGGTGACGATTGTCTACGGAGGCGTCGGCTACGGGAAACAGCTCGAGGATCTGCGGCGCGGGATGGACATTCTCGCGGCGACACCGGGGCGGCTGCTCGATCACATCGAGCAGGGCAACTGCTCGCTGGACGACGTGGAGATACTCGTGCTCGACGAGGTCGACCGGATGCTCGACATGGGCTTCCTGCCTGACGTGCGCAAGATCGTGCAGAAGTGCCCGCGCGCGCGGCAGACGCTGTTTTTCACCGCGACGCTGCCGCCGGAGATCGAGCAGTTCGCGAGCTGGGCCTTGCGGGAGCCGGTCAAGGTGGAAATCGGCCGGCAGCGGTCGCCGGCCGAAACGGTGTCGCACGCGTTTTATCCCGTGGTGGCATCGCAGAAATTCGATCTCTTGCAGCTGCTGCTGGAGCAGACGGAGTTCAAGAGCGTGCTGATTTTTTCACGCACGCGAATGGGCGCCGATCGGATCGCGCAGCGGCTCAAGACGAGCCAACACACGGTGGGGGTGCTGCATTCCGACCGGAATCAGCGGGAGCGCGTCGAGGCGTTGGAAGGTTTCAAGAGCGGCAAGTACGAGGTGCTTGTCGCGACCGACATCGCCGCCCGCGGACTCGACATCGCGGGAGTGTCACATGTTATAAACTACGATGTCCCCGAGAATCCCGAGGATTACGTGCACCGCATCGGCCGCACGGGTCGCGCCCACAAGACCGGCGATGCGTTTACCCTGGTGACGGAGGACGACGTGCGTGATGCGCGCTCGATCGAGCGCTACATGGGCATGACCGTCGAGCGGAAGAAAATCGAAGGTTTCCCGTACGTGTATTCAGCTTTGTTTGACGAAAAGATGCTGGCCGAAGCGAGCACCCCGAAGCCGGCGAGCCGGCTGCACCGCGGCGTCCGGCGATAGTCGAGAAATCTCACACGCTGCGCCCGGCGTTTTCGCCCGTAGCGCCAGTCTCCGACTGGCGGGACGCCGGTCAAAGACCGGCGCCACTCCCGGCGACTGCGCGAACTGTGAATTTTCCGGCGCTACTCGAGTCCGTTCACGAACCGGTACATCACGGCGGCGAAGGCGGCGCCGCTGAAGTCGGCGACCAGATAAATGACAAATTGCCGGGGCGACTCGAGGCCCATGGTCCAGACGCCGAGGCCGACGGCGGGATTGAACGCCCCGCCAGAGATTCCGCCGACCGTGATCGCGCCGACCAGCACGGTTGCGCCAATCGCGAGCCCATAAAACGAGTTGCCCATCGTGGCCTTGGCCGTGGCGACGTTCAGCACCACCCAACAGAGCGCAAAGCTGAAGAGGAACTCGACCACCGCAGAGTGGAGGGTGGGGTGAACGGCGACCACGGCGGGATCCACGCGGCCGCGCAACACGAGGTTGACGACGAGTGCGGCGACGAAGCCCGCCAGAAACTGCGCGACCCAATAGGGCAGGAGGTCTTTGCGGTCGCAGCGTCCGCGCAGGAATGCAGCCAGCGTCACGCCGGGATTAAAATGGCCCCCGGAGACGTGGCCGCCCGCGAAGATCATCACCATCAGGACGGCACCAATCGCAAAAGGCGCGAAGGGTGCGTTCTGGCGGACGGCGATCCCGACGGTGAATACGAGAAAGAAAGTACCGATGAATTCGACGACGTATTTTTTCATGATCGAGCTGAATGGCTGGGGGCGGCCTGAATGTTGCGAGTGCTAAGCGCCCGCAGGCGAAAGACAAATCCGAACTCGCGCAAAGGATTGCATCGTGACGCGCCCGCCGGTGATTTCGTGGGGGCCTGCCGTCATTTCTCCGGCGGCCAAACACGATCCATGATCACCAACGAACTTCTCGCCCGCGGCACGGTCATTCGCGAGCCGGTCGGCCATGAACCCGGTTACTGGGTTGGCTGCCCCGGTGCATTTTTCTGTGAAGGTGAGAAGGCGTGGTACCTCACCTACCGCATCCGCCGGCCGCGCGGAGTCGCACCCGATCGCGGCGGTGAGGTTCGCATCGCCCGCTCGACGGATCTCCAGCGCTGGGACGATGTGCTGACGATTCGCAAGAGCCAGTTTGATTCCGCCTCCATCGAGCGCAGTTGCCTGCACCGCGGCCAGGATGGTCTCTGGCGCTACTTCACGAGCTACGTGCATCCCTCGGACGGCCGCTGGTGCACGGCGGTGTTGAAGGCGCGACGGGTGGAGGAACTCGACACCGCGACGGCCGGGATCATCTTCACCGGCCCGCCGCTCGGGCTCGAAGGTGTAAAGGATCCGTGGATACTGGAGGAGAACGGCGTGTATCACATGATCCTGAGCGTGGCCACGCCGACGCTCCGGACGAGTGACGGGTCGCACGCTTCGCTCGACATCTTCAATACCGGTGAGTGCAAATCCGCCACGGCGCTGGCGAGCTCGCGGGACCTGGATCGCTGGGAATGGCAGGGCGTGATTTTTGTGCCGGGAGAAGCGGGCTGGGACCGGTACTGCCGGCGGATGAATTCGGTGGCGTCCGTCACAGGTGACCTGGCGGCGGCGTTCAAGGCGCGCGGGTCGGGAAGCGGCGCAGCTGTTCCTCGTTACATCGGTTTTTACGACGGCAGCGCGAGTCATCTCGAGAACTACGAGGAAAAATGTGCGCTCGCGGTGTCGGACGATCTGCAGACGTGGCGCTCGGTGTCGCCCACGGGTCCGGCTTTCACGAGCCCATTCACCTCGACCTCGCTTCGGTACTTGGATGTCAAATACGTGGCCGGGAAGTGGCATCTGTTCTACGAGTTCGCGCGGAAGGATGGCGCGCACGATCTCCGGATGGTGACGGCGACGAGCGAAGAGCTGGCCGCGGGGCTGCGCGCGGTGATGAAGTCCGGGTAGCGGAATGCTTGACCACCAGCTTGGACGTCACGCCAGTGGCGGCGAGCGCCCGCGAGTGGATGTTTGTGTCTTCTCGATGGGGCGCCTTGTTATCGGAGGGGCGACTTTCCAGTTGCCCGGGACCGGTCGGCCGAACGCACGTCGGCGGCTGGAAAGCCGCCGTTCCGGGAGTGCGTCGCGGCGAAGGTCTCATCGCAACTCGTGCCGGCGAGGGCGTCAACGCGACCAGTGGCGGCGAGCGCCCGCGAGTGGATGGATGACCGATGGCGGACGACGGAGGACACTGACGGACCGCCTGCTCGAAGTAGCGCCGCGTCTTTGACCGGCGGCTTGTCGCAATCGAAACACCAGACTCCATTTCCCCGCGAAAGTCCGCCGGTCGAACGAGCGCAGGGAGGTCCTTGGCTTGGCGCGCGCTTCTTCCCCCCGCGCACGCGGCGGGCTACCTTGGAATCTGCGTTGGGTCATTCGTTTCTCCCGCCGCTCACGCGGCGGGCTACACTCGATCCGATTGGGTTTGGTCACTTCGTTCGCGCGACAGCGCGCCTTGCATCTTGCGAGGCATACGAAAGAAAAGCGGCTTTCGGCGTGTTGCCACTCATGCCGGTGCGATAATTTTCAGTTTGGGAAAATAGGTGCGATAACGCACCGCGTCGCGCGTGAGCAAGGTATGCCCTTCGACCAGCGCGTGCGCGCCGATATAAAAATCCGGCAGCGGCGTCGACCGCGCCCCGCCCTGCCGGCGATACGCCACGAAAGCGCGCCCGGCCAGAAAGCCCGCGGTAAACGGCAGCGGCAGCCTTGCAAAGCGATCCGCCGGCAGCACGGCGTCGACCGCCGCCGCCGTGGCATAGCCGACTGCCACCTCGGCGTAGATCACCGGATTGATGGCCAGTGGCGCGCGATCCGCCGCCGCGGCCAGCGCCTGCGATGACCATTCGAACCAGCGCTCATCTTCGCTCAACACGTCGATCAAGACATTGCTGTCCACCAGCGTGCTCACTGCCCACCCCGCGTCATCTTCATCACGTCATCGGTCTTCAGCCTCGCGCGCCAGCGGCCGCGCATTCCGGCCACCAGCGCCGCGCCCCGTCTCGCCGGCGTCGCTGCCTTTTTCAGCCGCACGCCGCCCTTGCCGTCGCGAACGAACTCGACGTCGGTGTTCGGCAGAAAACCAAATTCGTCGCGCACATCCTGCGGAATCGTGACCTGACCTTTCGTGGTGATTTTCATGATTCTTACCGTAGCGGTCTTTGGTATTACCTGTCAACCGGCGGAGCCGCCCGCCCAAGACGGGCGATTACCCGTCACGGAATGTTCAACGCTGAGCGCTGTTCAGCTCTGCTCATTTGTTCGCGGTTGGCTCCTTCTGCATTCGGGCGAGCGTCTCGCGCGCGACGCGGTGCTGCTCGGCGCGGCCGATGCGCCCGAGAAAATCCGCGAATTGCGGCGTATCGCGCGCAGATTCGGCAGCAGATCAAGGAGTGCACGCTCTTCACCAGTCCACCAGCGGGCGTAGCCGGGCGCCACATGGCCCTGCGGCAGCTTCGCGTCGAGTTCGATGGCCCGCTTCGCCGCCGCCATTCCCTTCGCCGCAAGGTCAGCCGGACGCGTCCTGCCGTCGAGGTCCGAGTAACCGTCGAGAGTGATCCAGAGGAACGCCACGCCCGCGTGAGCCTCCGCGAAATTCGGGTCGAAGCGCAAGGCACGCTCGAAGGCGGCCTCCGACCGCTCGAAGCCTTCATAGCTGCGCGGGACGAGAAAATGGATGACCGATGGCGGACGACGGAGGACACTGACGGGCCGCCTGCTCGAAGTAGCCACAAAACTCCATGAAGTTGTAGGCGGTGCCGGGCCGCACCTCGGCGGCGATGTTGGCGGCAATGTGGCGGGCCTGCTGGCCGTCGCGGAATTCTGTGATGTATTTCATAG
>JBBRCR010000070.1:0-22766 GCA_038204695.1 Opitutales bacterium
CGGGCCCGCATCCGGCCAGGCCGCCGCAACCGTGAAACCCCGAGGGGAGGTTCGCGCTCCCAGGGTCGGCGGATGCGTCCGTTCAGGGGAAAACGTCGCTGACGCGGGTGAGACTGGATTATGGCAGCTTCGCCGCACCCCGCGGCCAGCGCGTCGGCTTTTGGCCGCGCTGGTTTTGGCGTTGTCGATTTCGTACGTGGGGGCGACCGACGGCAGCCGCGCCGCGAGGGTTGTGGTTCTCGCCAATCATGACGATCCCGACTCGCTGCGGATCGCCGAGCACTATGCCGAGGTTCGCGGCGTCCCCACCGCCAACATCATTACCCTGAAGCTCCCGCTCACCGAGTCGATCACGTGGCGCGAGTTTGTCACGACGCTCTGGCAACCGCTGCTCGATCAACTGGTGCAGTCACGCTGGATCGATGCGATTCCGATGGCGCTCAGCGACGCGGTCGGCCGGCGGAAATACGCGCCCCACAGCCACCGCCTCGAAGCCCTGGTCGTCTGCCGCGGCGTCCCGCTCGAGATCGCACACGATCCGGTGCTCTACGCCTCGGGAGCGCCCTCGACGACGCGTGCTGAGTTCCGCGTCAACGCGGCTGCCGTCGATGCCGAGCTGAGCCTGCTCGCGACGCCCAATTATCCAATCAACGCATTTGTCTCCAATCCGCTTTTCCAAAACGACCAGCCCACATCAGCTCAACGCGGCGCCGTGGTGAAGGTCGCGCGGCTTGACGGGCCGACCGCCGCGCAGGCGCTGGCCCTTGTCGATCGCGCGGTCACCGCGGAACGCACGGGGTTGCTGGGCCGCGCCTACATCGATTTGAGCGACCGCGAGGCCTTGGGCAACGGCTGGCTCGAACATGCCGCCGCGCAACTCGAGCAACTGGGTTTTGCGCCGACGGTCGATCGTGAACCCGCGACGTTTCCGATCACGGCCCGAATGGACGCCCCTGTCCTCTATTTCGGCTGGTACGCGGGCGATTTGAACGGCCCCTTCGCCCTGCCGGGATTCCAGTTTCCGCCCGGTGCGATCGCCGTGCACATACACAGCTTTAGCGCGGCCACCCTGCGCTCCGTCGCGAATGGCTGGACTGGTCCGTTGGTGGCGCGCGGAGTGACCGCGACCGTGGGCAACGTCCATGAACCGTATCTCGAGTTTACCCATCAGCCGCACCTGCTGCTGCGCGCGCTCGCCCGCGGTGACACGCTGGCCGAGGCGGCGTATTACGCTTTGCCGGTGCTGAGCTGGCAGGCGATCCTCATCGGCGACCCTTTGTACCGACCGTTTGCGGCTTCGCTTGATCCGCGACCGGAGTCGATCGGGGCGGGGCCTCCGGCCTTGCTTTCTGGATACGCAGTGTTGCGCCGGATGCACCAACTCGAGAACGCCGGCCGGCGCGTCGAAGCGGCGGCGCTTGGCCATGCCGCGCAGCGCCAGGCGCCTTCGCTCGCCGTCGCGGTGGCGCTGGGCCGACGATTGATCGAGGCCGGTAACCTGACGGCGGCGGCGAGCGCATTGTCAATGGTAACGCCGTTGCAAACGCTGGCCGCCGATGAATGGGCGCTGGCGCGCGAGGCGGCCCAGTTGCTTGAAGCCTGCGGCCAACGCAAAAGCGCCGTGGACATCTGGCGGCGGCTGCTTGCGAGCGTCGACCTGCCGCGGGAAGTGCGGCTGCCCTGGTTGCGTGACGCGCAAAAGACCGCGCTCGGGGCGGGCGAGTCGGGTCAGGCGGGCGCGTGGGAGCGCGAAATCGAAGCGCTCAACGCGCCACCGGCCAGATAGTGGCTGCGAGCGCCAGCGAGTGGATTCGTTCGTTCGTCCGAAGATCCGAAAATCCACTCGCTGGCGCTTCGCAACTACGGTCTCGCAGCTGGTTCGCATCCACGGGACTCACCCCACGGCCAAGGCCAAGCTACGCGCTTAGAATTTTTCGACGATCTTGTCGGCCAGCCCGTAATCGATCGCTTCTTTGGCGTTGAGATAGAAATCACGATCGGTGTCGCGATTGATCCGCTCCATCGGCTGGCCCGACGCTTCCGCCAGAATGTGATTCAATTCCAAGCGCAGCTTCTCCATTTCCTTCGCCTGAATGTTGATGTCCGTTGCCGGACCCACCATCCGGCCCGAAATCAACGGCTGGTGAATCAGCACGCGCGCATGCGGGTAAATGAGCCGCTTCCCCTTCGGCGCGCCCGAAAGCAAAATCGAACCCATCGACGCCGCCATTCCCGTCACCACCACCGTGATGGGCGACGTGATTAACTTCATCGTGTCATAAACCGCCATGCCCGCCGTAATCGAGCCCCCGGGCGTGTTCATGTAGAAAGTGATCGGCTTGCCGGGCCCAACGCCCTCGAGGTACAGCAATTTCTCGGTAATGTCCTTGGCGGTCTCGTCGGTCACCGCGCCCCAAAGGAAGATTTTCCGTTGTTCGAGAAACTTGCGCTGGATCAGCATGGCCACCGGCGCGTTTTTCTTGAGCAGCATTTCGTCCTGCTTCTCCTCCTCGTCGTCGTCGTCATCGTCGTCAGAACGCGGGATGGGCTCCGAAAGTCCGGGCTGGAGATGGTCAAAGTGCATACGCGGCGAACGTTGAGCGACGGCCGTGGATTGGCAAGTGGCGAGCGTGTTTCGCGACCGTAGCCCGTGATTTTCTTGTGCCCGTGCGGCGTTGCTTTTAACCGCGGCGGCGATCAGCCGCCAAGCCGCGCTCGCCGCACGCGCTGCCCTCCATGCTTCTACTTTGACTTCTCGGCGCCCGGGGGCCGGTTCCAGACGGCCAGCGTATCCGGCGAACCTTGGGCCCTCACGCCATTGTCGTTCAGGATTTCCTCGGTGGCGGCGACCATTTCCTTGCGCGGGAATACCAGCGTCTCGAGCTTTCGTCCCGCAAAGTCGATCACGACATACTCCTCCGGGAGGTCGCGCAGCGTGGCCACGAGATGCTCCAGGTTCTTGATCGTGATTCCGTTTACTTTTTCCACCACCCGCGATTGCGCCTGCGAGTAACCCTTCGAGAGTTTGTGCGGGAAAAACGGAGACGACACCACGACCAGTCCCTCCCCGGCAAACGCCGGCCGATCTCCACGCCGGATCGAAAGCGGACTGGAGATGGCCGAAAGCGCGGCGGCGGCATTGTTCAGCCCGGCCAGAAAAAGCTGCGTCGCCGTTGAAAACACGAGCGGACCATAGACGAAATAGGAGGGATAATTGCCTTCGAGATCCGGGATCACCATCGGGCGCTGAGGCGACACCGGAACCTCGAGCTTCAGTTCCTCTCCCCGGCGCACGACCGTCAGCGGCACGCGACCGTTGCGCGCGACTTTCTGAATCATGTAGGCGAACCGCACGCGGATGTTGCCGACCTTCACCATGCCTTCGTTGTCGATCGGCGTGTCGCCGATGCGGGTGACGATGTCCCATGGCTTGAGCGGGTAGTCTTGATCGTCGGTGTCCGGTGCCGCCACGATCATGCCGTCGACGCCCCGGGCGACTTTCAAGAATGGCCGCAACGCGGGGTTTTCGAATGTCTGCAGTGAATCGAAGATGGCGGGTTTCCCTTCGTAGCGGCCATCAGCGGCATCCTGCAGGAACAGTTCAATTTCCTCGCAGGGAATGATGTAGCCGATGTTGTCGCCGCCCCCCAGCCGGCTGAATGCGAGGCCGATCATCCTGTCGTCGGCCACGGCCGGCCCCCCGCTGTTTCCCGGGTTGATGGCGGCGTCGATTTGGATTCGCAGGCCCGAGGTCGGAAAATTGTACAGCGTGAAATCGATCCGCGAAACGATGCCCTTCGTGATCGACAGGTTTGTGCCGCCCGTGGGGAATCCATAAACCATGACGCTGTCCTTCACATCGGGCAGTTTCGTCGCGCGGGCCAGCGGTGCCCGCGTTTCAAAGAAGGTCTCGTCGTCGAGTTTGAGCACGGCGAGATCGATCCCTTGGGCAATCGACTCGACCGTGGCCGAAATCTTGTCGCCAGATTGGTTCGCCTGCACCTGCACCTGGGTCGCGTAGATGACGACATGGGCATTGGTGAGAATCCGATTGCCCTCGATGATGACACCCGTGCCGGTGCTCTCACGCGGAGCCTGCTTCGTCCATGGTTTGTAGGGATCAGGAAATCGGATCGTCGAAAACACTTTCACGACCGAGTTCTCGACCGCGACCGGCTTCGCCGGAACGGGCGCGGGATCGGCCACTGGCTGCGCCGCCGCCACCGCGGCAAGGGCCGGCAGGGTGAGGACGAGCGTGGCGGCCGGAAATCGAGGCAGAGACAGGCGCAATTGCATGGGATTTTCGAGAGACGTCGGGACGAGCTTTCCCGAGCATGCTGGCTGTCGGCGAAACGCGAGCCCGATCAGGCGGCCCCTGCTCTTTGGGCCCGCGCGCTTGGGCCGCGGTGGAAAATGTGCGTCGGAGCGTTTGGCTCTAATACCGCACCTTGTCCGACTTTTCCGTCCACTCGTTGAACGTCGCCTGCGCTTCGTTGCGCAACAGCGGTTTCATGTCGATGGCCCGGCGCTCAGGGGCCAGGGCAATCTGCTGGTAGATGAAATCATCATCGAACCCGATGGCGGCGGCGTCGCCCCGGGTGTTCGCGTAAAACACCCGCGGAATTCGCGCCCAGTAAGTCGCGGCCAGGCACATCGGGCAGGGCTCGCAGCTCGTGTACAGATCGCAGTCCTCCAGCCCAAACGTGCCCAGTTGGCGGCAGGCCTCGCGAATCGCCATGATCTCCGCATGCGCGGTCGGATCGTTGGTGGAGGTGACGCAGTTCCGGCCCCGCGCAATCACCTCGCCGCGTCGCACGATCACGCAGCCAAACGGGCCGCCGCGGCCCGCGCGCATGCCGGCCCTGGCCTCCTGAATCGCCTCCCGCATGAAAGTTTCGTTGTGCACAACCATGTCGCCCGCTTGTCGTCGGTATCTGTGCGACGCGCGTCGCGGCCATAACGTGGTTTGCATTCACCCGGAATCAAGCTCCGGCTGTTCCGCGTGGCGGCGACGCCATGTGGCTGCGAGCGCCAGCAAGAGGAATGTGGCGGCGAGCGCCCGCGAGTGGATTGGGTCTTCTCCGTCTTGCATGTCTTCCCAGTCTTATGCGTCTTCCTCCCTACGCTCCGGGTGAATTCGAGCTTGGCGGGTGTGATGAGGCGAATTCAATTTCTGACGTGACCCCCGCCACCACGATCCAAACTCTCAATACACTCGACCCACCCGGCTTCGTCGCAGCCGTGGGACATCTCTTCGAGCATTCGCCGTGGGTGGCCGCAGGGACCTGGCTGCACCGACCATTTCGCGATGCGGATCATCTCCACGCGGAACTCTGCTCGACGATGCGGAAGGCTCCCCGCGAGAGACAACTCGCACTCATTTGCGCGCATCCGGATCTCGCCGGCCGTCTCGCGCAACAGGATCAACTGACCCGCGCATCGAAGGGAGAACAGGCCAGCGCCGGACTTCACCAACTCGGCGCCGGGGAACGGGCGGCCTTTGCGCAGCTCAACGCGGACTACCGGGCGCGATTTGGGTTTCCGTTCGTCATCTGTGCGCGGCTGAACGACCGGGAGACAATTCGGGGGGCGATCCAGTCGCGGCTGGGAAATTCATCCGGGCAGGAAGTGGAGACCGCGCTGCGCGAAATCGAAAAAATCGCCCGTCTGCGTCTGAAGGACGCCGTGGGCAGTTAAGGCCTCTCGCACGCACCGATTCGCCAGGAATCCAGATTGATTCATCCGACCGACGCGGAAACGTTCAACCATGCCTGCGAAACTCACGACGCACGTACTCGATCTCACCCGGGGGCAACCCGCAGCGGGGATGGAGATCGAATTCTGGCGGCTTGACGGTGCCGAACCACGGCAGCTGCGGGTCGTGGTGACGAATGCCGATGGCCGCACCGATGCTCCGTTGCTCGACGCACACGAGATGTTGCCGGGGGATTATCAACTCGTGTTCAAGATCAAGGATTACTTTGCCGCGCGCGGCGCCGATGCGGCGTTCTTCAGCTACGCCGCGATTTTCTTCCGCATCGCCGATCCCACCCAGTCGTACCACGTGCCCTTGCTCGTGACGCCGTGGTCGTACAGCACGTATCGAGGAAGCTGATGCGAATGGGTTGGGGGCTTCAGCGCCCGCCCTTTCAGCCGAACCCACCATCGCCCGCCGTTCCAATGCGACGCCTTCCCTCCTCATCCGAAGGTCACCTGATCCGGTGGCTCAATGAACTGGGCCGGATCTCGGACGAGCGGTCGCGACTCACCCGCACCTTTCTTTCGCCCGCCATGCGGCGCGCGAATAGGCGCGTCGGCGCATGGATGCGACAGGCGGGGTTCACGGTGCACGAGGATGCCATGGGCAACGTGATCTGACGGCTTGCGCCCACTGGGCGCAAGTGGCCGACCCTGCTGATCGGCTCGCACCTCGACACCGTGCGCGACGCCGGAAAATTCGACGGTGCGCTCGGTGTCCTCCTGCCGATCGCTGCGCTGATGGAGTTGCGCCGGCGCGAGGTGGCGCTGCCTTTTGCGATCGAGGTGATCGGTTTCTCCGAAGAGGAAGGCGTGCGTTTTTCCAGCGCGTACCTGGGTAGCAAGGGTTACACGAATCAGCTGGCGCCGGCCGATTTGACCTTGCGCGACAGCGACGGGATCACCGTTGCGCAGGCGATTCGCCGCTGGCGTGAGTCGGCTCCGCCGTCCACGAGGATGACCGCGCGTCCACCACGTCAGCCGCGCGAGTGGTTGGGGTATCTCGAGGTGCACATTGAACAAGGTCCCGTGCTCGAGCGCGAAAATCTCGCCGTCGGCGTGGTCAGCGCAATTGCGGGCCAGACTCGCGTCCGCTGTACGTTTCGCGGGGGGGCGGGACATGCGGGGACGACGCCGATGGCATTGCGGCGCGATGCGCTCGCGGGCGCGGCTGAGTTCATGACCGTGGCCGAAGGCCTGGCGCGCGCCAGTGAGCCGCTGGTTGTGACCGTCGGCACGCTGTCGGTCGCGCCCGGCGCCCCGAATGTCATTCCCGGCGAAGTCGTTTTTTCCCTCGACGTGCGCCACCCGCGCGATGGATCGCGTCGCGCGGCATTGCGGCTGTTGCGAGTCGCGGCGAAGAAGATCGCGCACGATCGACGGCTCACGTGCACGTGGGAGCAGACGCAGGATAACGCGGCGGTGGCATGTTCGCCTGAGTTCACCGTGTCGCTCGAGCAAAGCGTGCGGGCCGTGCAGGGCCGGAGCCTTTCACTTGTGAGCGGCGCCGGCCACGATGCCGTTGTCCTGTCAGCGTTGACGCCGGTGAGCATGCTGTTCGTCCGCTGCCGCGATGGCCTCAGCCATCATCCGGACGAGTTTGTATCGCCCGCGGACATCGAGGTCGCCTTGCGCGTCGTGGTGGATTTTTTGGCGCGGCTGGGATCGCGTTGAGGATCCCATCACGAGATGGCGCGGACCTCGGGCCTTTGATTCTCCGCTTCGGTTGCCGCCTGTTGGCTCCGATCGTTTGAAGTGGCACGGGCGTCCCGCCCGTGATTTCAAGTCCATGTCCACGATCGCCTTCCCCGCTCCCCGCATGACGCCCGAACTCGATCTCATTGTCCGTGGCGGCCGAATCGTCCGGCCGGACGGCGTGCTGCGGGCGGATCTGGCGATTGAGCACGGACGCATCGTCCGCGTTGCACCTGAAATCAACGACGCCGCAGCCGCGGTGTTCGACGCCACTGATCGTTTCGTTTTCCCCGGGATCATCGATGCGCATGTGCATTTCAACGAACCCGGCCGGGCCGGGTGGGAGGGCATCGCGACCGGTTCGGCCGCGCTCGCCGCGGGTGGTGGGACGACTTTCTTCGACATGCCGCTCAACTCGGAGCCGCCGGTGCTCGACGCGACGCACCTGCGGGAGAAGAAGCGACTGGCGCAGGAAAAATCATGCGTCGATTTCGCACTGTGGGGCGGGCTGACGCCGACGAACCTGGACAAACTCGCGGCGTTGCGCGATGCCGGCGCGATCGGGTTGAAGGCATTCATGGCGAACAGCGGAATTCCCAGCTTTCCCCCGGTCGATGCGCGGGTTCTGCGTGAGGGCATGAAACGCGCGGCCAAGCTCGGCTTGCTGGTCGCGGTGCACGCGGAAGACGATGCGCTGGCCGCGAAGTTCACCGCCGAACAAAAGGCGCCCGGCCGTACCGATGCGCGCGCCTGGCTCGACTCACGGCCGGTCGAAGTGGAACTGGCTGCAATCCGGCTCGCGATTGAACTTGCCGGTGAGACCGGCTGTGCGCTGCACATCGTGCACGTGAGCAGTCCCGAAGGCATCGCCTTGATCGAGGAAGGCAGGGCCGAACGCGTGGACGTCACCGCCGAGACCTGCCCACACTACCTCATCCTCAATGCGAAGGACGTGGCGCGAATCGGGGCGACGGCGAAATGTGCGCCGCCGATTCGTGACGAAAAACGTCGCGCGGCGCTGTGGCGTGAGCTGCGGGCGGGACGTATCCACACCATTGGTTCCGATCATTCGCCGGCGCCACCGGAGCTGAAGACGTCGGATGATTTTTTCGAGGTGTGGGGCGGTATCGCCGGCATCCAGCACGCATTCCAGCTCTTGTTTTCGGCGTGCGCAGAACCGCCCGGGCGCGATCTGTCGATCCTGGCCGCCGTGCTGGCCGGCAATGTGGCGCGCCGTTTTCGGATCGACGGGCGCAAGGGTTTGCTCGCGGAAGGATTGGACGCCGATTTTTGCATTCTCGAGTTTGGCCCCGACCACACGATCAGCGCGGATGAGCTGTGGACGCGCCACCCATCGAGCCCGTACGTGGGACTGCGCAGCCGTGTCCGCGTGACGGATACCTACGTGCGTGGTCATGCGATTTATGCGGCTGGTCGATTGACGAACCTGCCGCCTCCCGGTGAATTTCTGACCCCATCCCGTTGACCCATGATCTCCCCCTCCGGCCAGACCCGCACGCGGATCGCCGCCCGCCACGCGCTGATCGCGCCGGACGGACACGTGAAGAGCCTGGTGCCCGGCCTCACGGGTGCGACCGTGGTGGTCTTGATTAACCCGGCGATGGGAGCGGGCTTCGCGCAGCTGCTGATCACGTTCGAGAGCGGCGGCCGGGCGGAAATGGCGCCCGGCGAACTCCAGACGTGCGGCTACTTCGAAACCGGCAGCGCCACGGTCACGATTGGCAAAGAGAAAAAGAAGTGCACCGCGGGTGGCTATTTCTTCGCGCCGGCCAGAGAGGCGTGGACGATCGCGACACCCACGCGCGGAGCCCGCGTGGTGCTCTTTCAGAAAAAATATCAGCCGCTCGCGGGGCTCGCTGCCCCAGGTGCGTTGATTGGCGATTCGCGGGAAATCAAGGGCGAGCCGTTCCTGGGCGATCCCGATGCGCGGCTGCAGGTGCTTTTGCCCGATGAGCCGGCGTTTGATCTGGCGGTGAATGTTTTCACGTATCAGCCCGGCGCGATGCTGCCGTTGGTCGAAACGCACGTGATGGAGCATGGACTGTTGATGCTCGCGGGGCAGGGAGTTTACCGGCTGGAAGACGCCTGGTACCCGGTGGCCGCCGGAGATGCGATTTGGATGGCGCCGTATTGCGCCCAATGGTTCGCCGCCATCGGCAAAACGCCCGCGAGCTATGTGTATTACAAGGATGTGAACCGGGCGGCGCTTTAGGGATTCCGCGTCGCGGCGGAACTACGTGCCCCAATCCCTGAGAAGCAGCGCGAAGGGCGCGAATCAATCCTGGCGATGTCGCGGTTGTCGTGCGTTCGCGTGAGCCATGCCTTGGTTGCAAGGATCATTGCGGTTCCGCCGCACTAGGCCTGCGTTTGCCCCACAATTCTTGCCAAGCATGTCGGCATTCGCCGGAGCGGCGGCTTTCCAGCCGCCGAAGTGCGTTCGGTCGACCGGTCTTGGGCGACTGGAAAGTCGCCCTTCCGGTCAACCGCGCGCCCTCGGCGCGACGCCATACGCGGTGGCAAATCTGTGGGCCAAGCGCCGCGCCAGGCCCATCCCGCGGGCCAGCACTGCTCAAGCCTGCCGCGGATCGGCACCTTTGAGTTGCCCGCGCGCCCGGGCGGGATAAATCCATTCCATGGAGACGACGACCGCTGCATCCCACCATGCGGCGACCACGGAGACATTCGAGTTCACCTTGAACGGTGAACGCGTCTTGATCGACGGCGTTGCAGCCACGATGACGTTGCTCGAGTGGCTCCGGCGTTCCGGTCGTACCGGCAGCAAATGCGGATGTGGGGAAGGTGACTGTGGCGCGTGCACCGTCGCCATCGTCGATCGCGATGCGGCCGGGCACACAACCTTCCGCGCGATCAACAGCTGCATCGCGCTCCTGCCGATGTTTGCCGGCCGCGAAGTGATCACGGTCGAAGGTCTCGCGAGCGGCGGCCAGGTGCACCCGGTGCAGCGCGCGATGGTCGAGCACTACGGGTCGCAATGCGGCTACTGCACGCCGGGGTTCGTCGTGTCGATGTTCGAGGCCTATTACCGCGCCGACGTGAAAGCGCGGTCCCAGATCAACGATCAGCTTTGCGGCAACCTGTGCCGGTGTACCGGCTACCGGCCGATTCGGGATGCGATGGTGGCCGCGCTGAATCAGCGGGATGAGCAACCGGAGCGTGGTTCCGGGAGCGATCCGTTTGCCGGGCGATTGCAGCGCCCAGTGGAGACGCCGGGCGGACTGCATTACGCCGCGGCGGGAGAGCATTTTTTTCGCCCTACGTCGCTCCGCGCTTTGTTTGCGCTGAAGCAGCGTCATGCCGAAGCGAAGCTGGTCGCCGGCGCGACCGAGATCGGCGTCGAGCTGAACAAGAAGTTCAAACGTTTCCCGGCGCTGATTTCGACGGAGGGTGTGCCGGAGCTCACGCAGATCACTTCGAACTCCTCGGAATGGCGGATTGGCGCGGCGGCGACGCTCACGGCGATCGAGGAGGCGCTCGCGGGCGAGTTTCCCTCGATGGTGAAAATGCTTGCGGTGTTCGCGTCGCGGCAGATTCGCAACCGCGCCACGCTCGGCGGCAATCTCGTCACGGCTTCGCCCATCGGCGACAGCGCGCCGGTGCTGCTCACGTTGGATGCGAAGGTGGTGCTGGCGTCCACGCGGGGCGAACGAACGCTCCCGCTGGATCAGTTCTTCACCGGCTACCGGCAGACCGGGTTGCGACCGGACGAAATCATGAAGGAAATCATCCTGCCGCGGGAAACCGGCGGTGAGTGGAAGCGTTGCGCGGATTTCCAAAAAGTCTCCCACCGCCGCGAGCTCGACATCAGTGTGGTCGCCGGCGCGTTTTGCCTGGACGTGGAGGCCACGGGAGTTGTCCGCCGCGCGCGGCTCGCGTACGGCGGCGTAGCCGTGATGCCACTACGGGCGCGCAAGGCGGAGGCGGCAATCGAGGGTCGAAGTCTCGCTGAGGCGGCGCATGACGTTGCGGCAATCCTGCGGGATGAGTTCCAGCCCCTCGATGATGTGCGCGGCAGCGCGGCCTACCGTCGCGGTCTGGTGGTTTCGCTGTGGGAGAAATTTGTGGCTCGGGACGCGAGCCTCGCGGTCGATGCGCCGCCGGAATTTGGCCGTGGTTCGTTTCAAGCTGAGGACGGTGCGCGCGCTGGGTGCTTGGCGACCAGCTCCGACGCCAACGCGCTGGACGCGTCACGGCTCCTCCCGCATGAGAGTGCGATCGGCCACGTGACGGGCCGCGCGCTGTACGTCGACGATATCGCGCAACGCCGGCCGATGCTCGAGGTGTGGCCCGTGCTGGCGCCGCATGCGCACGCGCGGATCACGCGGCGCGATGCGACGGCGGCGTGCGCGGCGGCCGGCATTGCGGCGGTGCTGATGGCGGAAGATGTGCCGGGACCAAATAACGTCGGCGTGTCGCGGCACGACGAAACGCTTTTTGCCGCCGACAAGGTGGAGTACGACGGACACATCGTGGCCTTGGTGGTGGGCGACAGCGCGGCCGCATGCCGCGCGGCGGCGGCTCTCGTTGAAGTCGATTACGAAGCACTGCCGGCGCTCCTCACGATCGGCGACGCAATCGCGCAGGACAGTTTTCATAATCCGCCCCGCGTAATCCAGCGGAGTGAACCGGCGGCGGCGGTGGCGTCTGCTCCGCACCGGCTCACGGGTGAGTTCTCCTTTGGCGGCCAGGAACACTTTTACCTGGAAACGCAGGCGGCCTGGGCCGAACCCGGCGACGACGGCGACATATTTGTTTGTGCGAGCACGCAGCATCCGTCGGAGATTCAGGCGGTCGTCTCGGAGGTGCTGCACCTCCCGCGGAACAAGGTAATCGTCCAGTCCCCGCGGATGGGCGGCGGTTTTGGCGGGAAGGAAACGCAGGGCAACACGCCGGCGGCCCTCGTGGCAGTGGCGGCGATGAAAACCGGCCGGCCCGTCCGGCTCCAGTGGGACCGCGACATCGACCTGGCCGTCACGGGCAAGCGGCACCCGTTTGCGGCGAAGTTTGAAGTTGGATACGATGCGGACGGCCGGCTCCGCGGAGCACAAATCGACCTGTTCTCAAACGGCGGCTGGTCGCTGGATCTTTCCCAGCCCGTGCTCGAGCGCGCGATGTTCCATGTCGACAACGCGTATTACATCCCGGCTTTGCGCGTGACCGGCCGCGCGGCCAGAACCAACGTGGCATCGAACACGGCCTTCCGTGGTTTTGGCGGTCCGCAAGGCATGCTCGTGATCGAAGAGATCATCGACCGCATGGCGCGCGCGCTGGGCCTTCCGCCCGAAGTGGTGCGCGAGCGGAATCTGTATCACGGCAGCGGCGAAACCAACCGCACGCATTATGGCGAGGATATCGGTGACAACCGCATCCAGAAACTGTGGACGCTCGCGCTCGCACAGGCGGACTTCACCGCCCGTCGCGCCGAAATTGCGGCGTGGAACGCGGCGCACCCGCGCGTGAAACGCGGCCTCGCGATTACGCCGGTGAAGTTCGGGATTTCGTTCACGCTCCCGCACTATAACCAGGGCGGTGCTCTCGTGCACATTTACCAGGACGGAACCGTCCAGGTGAACCACGGCGGCACCGAGATGGGGCAGGGGCTGCATACGAAGGTGCTCGGCGTGGTGATGCGCGAACTCGGGTTGCCCGCCCGCAGTATCCGGATCATGCACACGAGCACGGACAAGGTGCCGAACACGTCCGCCACCGCCGCCTCGGCCGGAGCAGATCTCAATGGTGCCGCCGTGCGCGAAGCTTGTCGGACCCTGCGGGATCGGATGGCTCCGGTCGCCGCGCGGCTTCTCGCCGCCACGGCCGCTGGAGAATCGGGTGGCGACACAAAGGTCGACATTTCGCCGGCGCGGGCGACGGCGCCGCTCCCGGCTTCGGCGGCGGCCCCCGATGAGATCGTGATCGTCGACGGCACGGTGTTTGCGTCGTCGCGCCCCGACATCCGCATCCCTTTTGCCCGGGTCGCAACCCAATGTTATGCCGAGCGGGTGAGCCTTTCCGCGACGGGTTATTATACCACGCCCGGCATCCGCTGGGATTGGAAAACGGTTTCGGGCCGGCCGTTCGCGTACTTTGCGTGTGGCGTCGCGGTGTCGGAGGTGGAGGTCGATGGTTACAACGGGATGACGCGGGTGCGGCGCGTCGACATCGCGCACGACGTCGGTGATTCGTTGAACCCCGGCATTGATCGCGGACAGATCGAGGGCGGCTTTGTGCAGGGGATGGGCTGGCTCACGAGCGAGGAATTGAAGTGGGACGGGGCGGGCCGGCTGCTGACGCACAGCGCGAGCACGTATCAGATTCCCGCGATCAGCGATGCGCCGATGGAGTTCAACGTCACGCTGCTGCCCGCGGCCACGAATGATAAAGCCGTGCATGGAAGCAAGGCGGTCGGCGAACCGCCGTTGATGCTGGCGATTTCGGTCCGTGAAGCGATTCGCGATGCGATTGCATCGTTTCGGCCGGAGGCGAGTGAAATTGCCCTGGCTTCGCCGGCCACGCCGGAAGCCGTGTGGCGCGCGATTGAGGCGCAACGTGTGGCGGGGTAGCCCTGCGCTTGCCCCACAATTCTTGCCAAGCACGTCGGCATTCGCCGGAGGGGCGGCTTTCCAGCCGCCGAAGTACGGTCGGTCGACCGGTCTCGGGCGACTGGAAAGTCGCCCTTCCCGTCAATCGCGCCCTTGGTGCGACGCCATACGCGGTAGCAAATCTGTAGGCAATGCGCAGGGGTAGCCGGAAAATTTTGAACTATGTGCAAGCAGCGCGCACCGTCTCCAACCACAGACGGCACAGATGTTCACAGATAAAGGCAGATCTGAATCTGTGCCCATCTGTGAAATTGGTGGCTGAATCGGTTTGAGGCAGTGCTTCGTTGGTGAATTCCCTCAAAATCCACTCGCTGGCGCTCGCAGCCACGTTCTGAATCGCACCGTTCCACTGGCTTGCTGCCGTCGTCTCATGGTGTGCAGCCACCCTCCCACCCCTATGTTCATACGAATTCTTCCCCGATTCCTTGTTGTGTCACTGTTGGCGCTTGTTGGCGTTGCCATGCTGCCCGCTGCGAGCGAGCCCACGCCGATCACGCCGACTCAGCCGATGGTGTTATTCGACGGCAAGGATGCGGCGGACCTATCGCGTTTCTACCTCTGGCTTGGCCCGTTGGGAAAAGACAATGATCCCCATCGCGTTTTCACGGTTGTCGATCGCATCGACCGCGCGCGCGCCATTCGCGTCAGCGGCGAGGACTGGGGCGGTATTGTGACACGCGAAAGCTACGCGAACTACAAGCTCATCCTCGAGTTTCGCTGGGGAAACGTGACCTGGGGCTCGCGCCAGGATCGCGCGCGCAACAGCGGCATCCTGCTTCACATGCAAGGTGAGGACGGCAACTACAAGCAGGACTTCCTCGGGCATTGGACCAGTTCGATTGAATACGAGATCCTGGAAGGCCGCACGGGCGACATCATCCTTGTGAGTGGCTTCGTGCGCGGCCGCACCGAAAAGATCGCCCCGCGACTCACGATGACGCAGACGACGGAACGGATTTGGGATCCCAAGGGAACGCCGAAGGTGTTCACGCCGGGCATGGGCCAGCTCCACTGGGGTGGATGGGATCCAAACTGGAAGGATGTGCTTGGATTCCGCGGTCCGCGTGACGTGGACAAGCCCGTCGGCGAATGGAATCTGGTCGAGGTCATCGCCGATGGGAATCGACTGATCTATTTCTTGAACGGGACGAAAGTCATGGAGGGGACGGAGGTGTGGCCCGCGCATGGGCGGCTGCTGTTTCAATCGGAAGGAGCGGAGATCTTCTTCCGGCGGATCGAATTGCAGCCGCTGCGGAGGTAGGGGCGGATATTGGTTATCGGCTATCGGAGGGCGGGCCCTGCCAGAGGTCGGCGATAGCTTCGACCGTGAAGGCGAAGACGGCGGTCCGAAAGTGGCGCCAGTCTCCGACTGGCGTCTTGCGACCCTCGTGGGTTCGCATCCGCTCGCGGCTCACGGCGCTGGCGCGGTGCGGGGAGTCGCGCGTTGTTCTTGCAGTAACGCCGCGAGGTGCGCCGCGATCTCGGGATGTTCGCCGCTGTCTGTCCGTAAGCCAGCGGATCCCCGGTGATGCCAGTGGTCAGCGCTGGTCTTGCCCGGCGCTTATCGCAAAGAGTTCAAGTACGAGAAAAGATCGCTGACCTGTCGCGGAGCCATGCCGTCAAGCAGACCCTCGGGCATGAGCGAGCGGTTAAGATAGGCGCTGGAGCGGATATCCGCTCGCGCAATACGCCGGTCCTCCGCGCCCGGACCGCGCAGGAGAATCGAATCGGCGCCTTCCTCGAGGAGAAAGCCCTCCTCCACGCGGCCGTCCTTCGTCACCACGCGGAAGATACGGTACGCGCTCTCCATCGCGGCGCTCGGCGTGAGAATATTGCGCAGCATCGCGTCCACGCCGATGAGTCCGAGCCCATCGAGCGGCGGCGCAATCTGGCCGCCCTTGTCGCCATGCTGGTGGCAGGCCAGGCAGATCGCGGTGAAGAGTTCCCTGCCAGCCTCGGGGTTGCCGCGCGCCTGCGCGAGACTGCGAAAGCGCGTGAACTTTTCCATCTGGACCGCCGCCTCTGCCTCGGTGAGCAGGACAGGAATATCATCGGCCGGTTCGACGCGCGCGTTGCCTTGCAGCGGGCCCCAGCTATTGCCCGCATAGACCTCGCTCAACCCCGAGGGCCGCGACGCCGGCACGACGCCGGCAAAGCTGCGATCGAAATTCTCCCGGATTTCCCGCGGCGAGCGCGCAGATTTCCAGACCCGGTACTCCGCAAACCAACCCGCGGTGCCGCCCGGGTTGGTGCGACCCAGATCGAGCTCCGTGCAGGCATCCGGGTGCGCGGACGTACTGGTGGCGTCGAGTTCGCCATTGATGAAAATCCGAAACACGCCATCCGCATCGCGCGTGACCGCGTAGTGCGTCCACACGCGGGGCGTCGCCTTTTTATTGGCGACGACTATATTGCCCACCCGGTTTCCGATCCAGACACGGAGCTGGCCGGCGTGGAAGTTGAGGTCGAAGCGACGCGGTCCGCCCAGCAGCCCGTCATGATTGTCGATCGGGGGATCAAGCTTGACCCAGCACTCGATCGTGAAAGGTCCCGTAAGCGTGAGCTGGGTGGCGCTATAGTCATCCGCGCCGCCGTTCAGACGCAGCGCACGCTGAACGTTGCCGCCCAGTTCCTGGTAAAGCGCGGCAACCTGGGCGTTGCCGGGAAGGAGCGTGCGGAGTTTTTCCGCAGTGCTGACGCCGATGTCCGCCTTCGCGACCGCCCCCGAACTCAGCCCCTGCACGAGCGCGGTGGCGCCTTCCGTTGTGCTGGCGAGCCGCTCCAAGGCACTGCCGCGCTGACTCGTGGTGAGTGTCGGCAGCAAACCGACGAGACGGGTCGTTGCATCCGGCGCGTGGGACGCCGCGAGTGCGGAGAGCGCTTCAGTGCGGACCGCCGGAGTCGTCGCCTCGCGCGTGAGCTGCTCGAGCAGCAGTGTCGGACCAGCGCCGATTTCGCGGAGTGCTCGCAACGCAGCGCGAGCGGGTGCGGTGAGCGTGCCCGAAGCCCAGCCGCGGTTGAGAACAGCGACGAGTCCGGGTTCCAGTGCCGCGAGTTTGAACGCACCTGCGACCTGCGCGGCGAGCGTCACATCGTCAGGGTCGCCCGTTTCAAGCAGGGCTTGTGCCGCCGTCGTCAGTGCGGCGGCGAGTGGGCCAACTTCAATGCTCGTGCGGAGTGAGAGCACTGCGACGAGCACGGCACGACGGGTATCGGGGCGAGCGAGCGCCGCCACGAGCGCGTTGCACACCGCGGTCTCGGTGAGATGCCCGGCCAAGGCGCGGACTTCCTCGTCGTTGAGCGGGCGAGGAATCTCCGGACTGAGCCTGGCGAGTCCGACCGCCGCTTCTTTGCCGCCCAGTGCGAGTGTCGCGAGGACGCGGTTTTCGAGGGGCAATGCACGACCTTCGGCCGACGCGAGAAACGTTCGCGTTGCGTTTGGATTTGTTTCCATCGCCCAGCGTGCGAGGTAGCGCTCGAATTCGCGGTCATAGCGTTCGCCTTCGCTGGCGGTGGCGAGCGAGGCGCGGCCAAGCCTGGCCGCGAGGGCGATGACCGACGGGCTGGCGCGCGGCATGCGCCGGAGCGCATCGCCCACGGCTGCACGCACGGTCGGAAATGGATCCGTGACCAGCGGCGTGAGCAGCGCGATAATTTCGCTCTCGGGCCGGGGCGTCGCGGCGGCGAGTCGTGCGGCTTCGCGACGAATCGTGAACGCCGGGTCGGTGACCAGTGTTTGGAGCAGAGCGGTGCTGATGGGCTTCAGCCCTTCGTGCGCCCAAAGCGCCCCCAGCCGGCGATCGCTCGGCGCCGAACGATCCGCGATGATTGTTTCGAGCTGAGGCACGAGCGCGACTGACTGGCGGTCGACAATTTCAAGCCACGCCAATCGCGACACGAGCGCATTCGCCCCACCGAGTTGCGCGAGCAGTGCGCGGTCGTCGAGTCGGGTGAGATCAGGCGGAATGGCGCGTGACTGGTCACGATGACGAATACGCCAGATGCGACCCCGGGTTTTGTCGCGATCCGGATGGGTGCGCGGCACTTCGTTGTGCGAGATGATCTTGTTATACCAATCGACTATATAGAGTGCGCCGTCCGGACCGAATTGAAGCGCGACCGGGCGGAACCAGCGGTCGCTGGTGGTGAGGAAGTCGGCCAGTTTCTCGAATCGATAACGTGAGCCATCGAGCGTGCCGCGAACAATCTGGATCGAATTGGCGATGGGATTCGCAAGGTAGAAAACTTTCGCGGCGTCACCGTCCTTGGCGCCGACGCGCCGGAAAAGCCCGTCGCGATCTTCGGCCAGCGCGAGTCCGCTGAGACCGGTGCCGCCCATCCGTTGCCCGCCCATCGGCGGCGGCATCAGCGGTTGATACGGCCGCAGCCGGTCATTGGATCCGGTGCGGACGTGAATGCCCGGTTCATAGGGAATCACCGCGTAGCCGAAATCGTTGGCTTCCTGAATGAACGTCTCGCCCTGCCGGCTCGTGTGCAGACCCCAGATGTTATTGGGACCGGCGGTGAGGCATTCGAAACTCAAGCCGTCGAGTGAAAAAAGGGCGAGCTTGCATTGGTTGAAGGGAATTTCCGTCGAGCCATTCGCAAACGCGCGGCCGTCCGGGCGGCGGACTTTGGAATAGTTGAAGAGCCCCTGCGCCACGAAAATCCGACCGTCGGGCTGCCGGCTGAATTGATGCGGAAACAGGTGCGAGTCCTGCGTGCCAAAGCCGGTGAGGACGACTTCGTGACCGTCGGCGCGACCGTCGCCGTTGGTGTCACGGTAGAAACGTATATCGGCCCCATATTGTACGAACGCGCCATTCTTGTAGGGAAGGACACCGAGCGGCATCACCAGGCCGTCGGCAAACACCCGCGGTGGAGTGGTGACGGCGGAGTGACCGGGTGCGGCGGTACCGTATGGGGAGTCGAAGACCACGACCTTATCCCGGCCACCGCGGGCGAAGAGCGCATCTGATGCGGCTTTTTGCTCGTTACCATCAACTGGATACTCGAGCGCCGTCATCGACCAGAGCCGCATCTGCGCGTCCCAGGCAACGGCGATGAACTTGCCGAAACCATCTGCTTCGGCGGCGACGAGCTCGGCCTCGAATCCGGCTGGAAGTTGAAATGACCGGCGTTCTTCCTCGGGCGTGAGCGCGCCCGTCGTGACCGTGTTGTAGCTGATGTCCCGGCCGGGACCGGTCGCGGTTGCGGCGGGAGTGGGGGCGGCGGACGCCCTGGCTTTGCCCGCCTTGTTTTTGCCGGCTTTCGGTGTGCTATTCAGATTCTTGCCATCGAGGAGTTCGGCGGCGGAAACGCGGAGGAGGACGAAGCAGCCGAGGAGGGCGAGCGCGACCAGGTGGCGAAGGGGCTGGAGGTACATCAAGAAATTCAACGGGGTTCCGCCGGGGTCTTTCGCGGTGGCAGCAGAGAATGAGAATGCGCACATGCGTACTCGTGCTTGTAACCGATGGGCTGAACGGGGGATGAGGGCGATTACGAGCACGAGCAGAATTGCCGTCGGGCGTTTCGCGACAACACTGATTTGCTCGATTGCGTACAGTGCAACCGGAAACGTGAGTTGTCGTGAGGACCTCGCCCAGGAGACGTTCATCGCGGCATGGGCAGAGCTCCGGTCGCTGCGCGAACGCGAGAAACTGCGCGGCTGGCTGTGCGGCATTGTACGCCATCGGATCCAGCGCCACCGGCGCGACGACCTGAGCGAGCCAGTGCGGCAGGCGGCGTCGTTGGAAGACGCACCGGAATCGTTCGCGCTCGATCCGATGCCATCGGAACAGGCGATCAGTCGCGAGGAGTTGGCGATTCTGTGGCGGTCACTGGAGAAGATTCCCGAGGCCTATCGTGAACCGTTGATTCTGTTCTATCGCCAACACCAGTCGATCGATCAGGTCGCGGCGGCATTGGAGCTGTCGGAGGACGCGGTGAAGCAACGTGTGAGTGGCGGGCCGATACGGCGTGAGCGTGGCCGAAGCGTCGCACATCCTGCCGACCTGGATCGTTCCGCTGTTTAGTTTGATTCTGGTGATTTGGACGGCGCTGGACATCCGGCTGGTGAATCGGAAACCGGCGGTGGAGTGTACGGGATAGCCCTGCGCTTGCCCCACAAATTCGCGACCGCGTATGGCGTCACGCCAAGGGCGCGGTTGACGAGAAGGGCGACTTTCCAGTCGCCCGAGTCCGGTCGACCGAACGTACTTCGGCGGCTGGAAAGCCGCCGCTCCGTCAAATGCCGACGTGCTTGGCAGGAATTGTGGGGCAAGCGCAGGGATAGCCAGGCTGATTTTAACCGCGAATGGACGCTAAGAAACGCGAAGGGAAAAACTCGCAGCCACTACACACGTCTTCGCTACTCATCCTTCGCCAGCGTAGAGTCACCGGCAAAACAGCAGACTGAACGACAGCAGTGCT
Source organism: Opitutales bacterium (assembly GCA_038204695.1). Taxonomy (GTDB): domain Bacteria; phylum Verrucomicrobiota; class Verrucomicrobiia; order Opitutales; family Opitutaceae; genus ER46. Next base: position 20,523 of record JBBRCR010000070.1, read on the forward strand.
GAGCGTCGTTGCCTTGCATTCGCGTTTATTCGCGTCCATTCGCGGTTGATTCCGGGGCGGTCGAGAGGGCTCGCACCGTATCAAGCGCGCGTTACGGCTTCATCGCGGTGTTTGGAATCCAGGTCGCGAGGGCCGGCCAGAAGAACACGATCACCAGCGTCAGCAGGAGTGCGCCCACAAACGGCCAGCAATGCCGCAGCGTCTGATCGTACGTGGCCCCGCTGATGCTCGTCGCCACAAACAGCACGACGGCCACGGGCGGCGTGGTCGCCCCGATCTGCGTCGCCAATACCACGAGCATGCCCACGTAGATTGGATCCAGACTGAACGTCTGCGTGATCTTCACGATCAGCGGCGTCAGAATGATGAGGATGGCCAGCGACTCGATGAACATCGTCAACACCAGCATCGTCACGAGCAGCACGCCCAGGACGATCAGCGGCTCTTTTGATATGCCCAACATCCACGTGCCGACCGTGTCCGTGAAATGCAGATACGTCAGCAGCCACCCCAGCGCGCCGGCCATCGCGATGATCGCAAGCACCACCGTCGTGGTGATGGCCGAGTTGAGCAGGATCCGCGGCAAATCCCGCACGCGGACGGAACGGTAGACAAACATCGAGACGATCAGCGCGTAGAAACACGCGATGACGCCCGCCTCCGTCGCCGTAAATATTCCCGTGAGAATCCCGCCGAGGATGACCACCGGCGCCAGCACCGCGACCCACACGCGCGGCAGTGTGATCATTACGCGCCGCACGCTGAACGCGCCGGTCGTCACGCGCAGTTCCGGGTAATTGCGGTGGTAGCCATGCAAGTGGATCGTCAGCATCAACAACGCCGTGATCAACAGCCCTGGCAGAAACCCGGCGAGGAAAAGCCCGCCGATCGACACTCCCGCCATGGCTCCATACACGACCATGACCATGCTCGGCGGAATGATCGCGCCGATGACGCCCGAAGTGGCGGCCAGTGAGGCAATGAAGCCAGGCTTGTAGCCGCGGGCTCTCATTTCCGGCGCCATCAGTGACCCGATCGCGGACGTCGCCGCCGTGGAGGAGCCGGTCACGTTCGCAAAAATCATGTTCGCCAGTACCGTCGCATGGCCGAGGCCGCCCCGCAGATGACCGACGAGGGTTTCCGCAAATTCCACCAGCCGCTGGCTCATGCCGCCGCGGACCATCAATTCACCGGCGAGAATAAAATACGGCAGGGCGAGCAGACTGAAGGAATCGACCGCCGCGAACATCTTCCGAGGAAACTCGACCGGCGCGAGTTCGGGCATCGCGAGCACGCCGCCCAAAGCGACGGCGCCGATCGCCAACACCACCGGAATGCCCAGGAATATCAGCAGCAGCAGCGCGACGAATAAACCGGTCAACATGGCTTGGCTCCTTCTTCCGCGGGCGAGGCCGCCGGCGGCGGCGGCTGGTTTCCGGCGCGCTGGAGCAGTTGGTGCAAGGCGGCGAGCACGAGGTACGTTCCGCCCACGACAATGCATCCGTAAACCAGATCCATCCGGAGGCCCATCCCGGCGCTGCTCTGCCGGCGGACGCTGGAAAGAAAGGTCAGCCCGGCCGGTGAGCGATACAGCGCGGTGAAGACCACCATGGCCAGCCCCAGCGTGAGCCACAGCAGATCGGTCAGCCAGGCGAAGGGGACCTGGATTGCGTGCGGCAGCTTTTGGAGGAGAAAGCCCATCCCGAGATGCGCGCCGCGACGGTATCCAATAACCAGGCACAGGAATACCATCCAAATCAACCCGTACCGCTGGAACTCTTCGCTCCAGGAGAGCGACGCATTGACGGCGTAGCGACAGAACACCTGCAAACCGCCGACGAGCACGATCCCGGCAAACAGCAGCACCACGAGCCCTTCGCTGACGCGATCCGCGATCCGCAGCACGACCGCGGTCGCGCCGCTCGCCCGGGCAAATATGTTGCGGGGCGCTGTCATGCCGCCAGTGAGACGTCGTTCCGCGGCATGATTACGGCAATGGTCGCGCGGCGCGCCGGATTTGCTCGAGCAACGCGGTCGCTCCCCGTTCGGCGGCGAGTTCATCCTGCAACTTCAGCGCGGCCGACGCGAACACGCTCGTATCGAATTCATGGATCTGCATGCCACGCTTGCGCAGTGTCTCCAGCGCCTCGTCTTCGCGCACTTTGGCCAGTCCGCGTTCCTTGTCCCGGGTCAGCTCGCCGGCCTTCCGCAAAGCCGCCTGGTCGTCGACGCTCAAGCGGACCC
>JBBRCR010000071.1:0-22530 GCA_038204695.1 Opitutales bacterium
AATGACGTTCCGCTCTTCGTCCCCTTGGCTCGCCTTCTGTTCAAAGGGATCGGATCCCATCCTGATCGGTTGCGGATCTAAGTTCCGTGTCCGCCGCGTCTTCCTTCCCTTTCCTTCGGTTGCGGCTGCGCCGCGCTGGGACCTCTGTGTCTAACCCGACCGTAGCCTTTGGTTGCGGCGCTGCCGCGGTGGGAAAAATGCAGGCTGACAGCCGCCGCCAGCTACTTCGTCGCCGCGGGCCGCCCGATGCGATCGGGGGAAATTCCGGCGCGCGTGGCAATCAGCGCGCAAACCTTCGGTACATACATGCGCGTTTCGGCGGGCAGCGCTTCGGCGATCGCCGTGAACGTGCGGGCATTACGCGCGGCAAGAAGGCGCGCGACCCGGCCCTCGCCTGCGTTGTAAGCGGCAAGGGCGAGCGCCCAGTTGCCGAATTTTCCGTGGAGCATCCGCAAATAGCGGGCTGCCGCCCGGGCCGATTTCTCCGGATTCGTGCGGTCGTCAGGCAACACCGTGCTCAAGCCCAGCGAGCGCGCGGTTTCCGGCATCAGTTGGAAAAGACCCTTCGCTCCCACGGGGCTGCGTGCGCTCGTGTTGAACGAACTTTCCGCCTCCGCCAGCCACACCAATTCGGCTGGGACCCCTTCCGCGCGAAAAGCCTGCTGGAGCTTTGGCACGAGGCTCGCGGCCCGCGACGGCACCGGCCGATCGCGCACCCGCGCGAGCCACATATTGTAGTGCGGCACGGGTTGGACCGCCGTCGGAACCGCCTTGCCGGGGCGCGTGGGCGGCGGCGGAGCGGGCGGCTTCTTCACCGGCGCGACGGCCTCCTGCGCGCCTTCCGCTTCGTCGATCCGTTGCTCCAGCCAGTCGGCGAGATCGCTTTCGACACCGAACGTCCGCAGCGCTTTCAACGCCTCGCGGGCATCAGCGCTGCACGCCGCCAGCTCCTCGAGTGACGTTCCTTCCAGCGCACGCTGAAAGCGCGCCGCGGCGGCATCCCACTGCTCCTTCGTGGGAAATTCGTACTGCGCCTTCATCTCCGGCGAGGCGAACCGTTCGAACATCTCCTTGCCCAGACGATACAGAGCGTCGGATTCCGCCGCCGGCACGGAACGTTCCGCTGCACCGGATTGCGCTGTCGGTTGGGCCGCTGCCGCGCAAGTGCCGGACAGCAGCGCAAGAGTCACATGATAGAAGGCCCGCATCGTCATGCGGACGTTGCCCCACTTTGGCGTCAACGCGAGCGGGGTTTCCCGTTTGACGCCTTCGGCCGGGCGGCTACCTACAACCCTTCCTACCTTGAAACCGGTTCACCTCAAATCCTCGCGCGTGCACCTCACGGCTGATCCCGTGACGTCGCGGTGTGCGCAGACGGCCCGATGAACCGCGTTCACATCAAAACTTACGGGTGCCAGATGAACGAGCGCGACAGCGAGGCGGTGGCCGCGATGCTGCGCTCCCGGGGTTATCGGATCGTGGCGAACGAAGCCGACTGCGATATCCTGTTGCTCAATACGTGCAGCGTGCGTGATGCGGCGGAGCAGAAGGCGATTGGGAAAGCCGGCTACCTCCAGCAGCGCAAGAAGAAGCAGCCGGACTTCATCCTGGGTATCCTGGGTTGCATGGCGCAGAACCGGGGCGCCTCGCTCCTGGAGCAGTTGCCGGATCTCGATCTGATCGTCGGCACGCAGAAATTTCACCAAGTCCCCGGTTATTTGGACAACTTGCGGGCGGCCCGCGACGCCGGTGTGCCGATCGGCGAGACGATTGTGGATATCGCGGAAGAGGCCGGCTCGCAGAACACGATCAAGGACCACCTGCTCGATAACGGGTTGGCGCCGGCGGAAGGCGATGTCGGCGAACCGCAGGTGACGGCGTTCGTCTCGATTCAGCAGGGCTGCAACATGGACTGCTCGTTTTGCATCGTGCCGAAGACGCGCGGTGACGAGCGCTCGCGGCCGATGGATGAGATCGTGGCGGAGTGCCGCGGGCTGGCGGAGCGCGGCGTCCGCGAGATCACGCTGCTCGGTCAAATCGTGACGAGTTATGGCCGCCGTGATTACGCGCACTCTGGCGGCGTGACGCCCTTCGTGCAGTTGCTCGACCGCGTGCATGCGATCGATGGCATCGAGCGGATCCGTTTCACGTCGCCGCATCCGCGCGGCTTCAAGGACGATTTGGTCGCGGCCTACGCGCGGCTGCCGAAGTTGTGCGGTTATGTGCACCTGCCGATGCAGAGCGGGAGCAACCGGATTCTGCGCGCGATGAACCGGCCGTATACCCGCGAGCGATACCTGGAAATCGTCCAGGCGCTGCGGGCAGTGCAGCCGGAAATGTATTTCTCAACCGATGTCATCGTCGGCTTTCCGGGTGAGACGGACGAGGATTTCGCGCTGACGCGCGAGCTGTTCGAGGTCTGCAACTACGACATGGCGTATGTATTCAAATACTCCATTCGCACGGGCACGCCGGCGGCCGCCATGGGTGACCAGGTGCCGGAGGAAATGAAGGAGCAGCGGAATCAGATCCTCTTGGAAATCCTCCAAAAGAATTCGCTCCGCCGCACCGCGGCGATGGTTGGCACGGTCGGGGAAGTGCTCGTGGATGGCCGCGATAAGAGCGGTCAGCGCTTCACGGGCCGGACGCGTGGCAATCGGGTGTGCGTCTTCGATGCGGAGCCGCGACTGGTGGGTCAGCTCGTGCCGCTGAAAATCGAGCGCGCCACGGTGAGCACGTTTTATGGGGAGTTGGTGCTGGCCGGAGTCGGGGGCACGCGTTGTGAATAACCCATCGCGCCCGTGCTCGTAATCGTGCCCTCAATCTTCTACGCAACGGAGATGTCCAAGAACTTCGACCCTGAAACGCGGGATGCCGATCAGCACTCGGTGCCCGTCAGCGGTCGGCCCGCCGGCTCGTCGGTGTCCAACGCGAGCACGCTTTGATCATGTCTCTTACCCTGACTACGCTCATTCCCGGCCTGTTGCTTATCGCACTCGGGCTGCCGTTGTTGATTAACCACGCGGGTTATACAGCGATGTTGAAATCGTTCCCGCGCTCCAGCTCGGCGGCGTATGTGTTCTTCACGGCCGGCGCCGCGTGGTTCCTCTATGGCATCTGGCATCTATCGCCGGCCGATTTCGGGGAATACCGGCTGTGGCTCTTCGCCGGGTTCACCGCCGTGGCGGTGCTGTCCTTCAAGTGCGTGCCGGACTTCCTCGCGGTACGAGGCGTGTGCGTGATCGTTCTGATGGGTGTGATGCCGTTGCTCGACTCGGCCTATATGGAATACGACAAGCCGCAGCGGCTCCTGATGGTGAGCGCCGCTTACCTTGCGCTCACGCTGGCCATCTGGCTGGGGGCGCAACCCTGGCGGCTGCGTGATTTCTTCACGTGGCTGTTCGCGCGCTCCAGTCGCGCGCGCGGGCTGGGCGGGTTGCTCGCCAGCTACGGGGTGCTCCTCGCGATCGTGGCGTTCACGTACTGAGTCTCCGGGATGTCCGCCCCAGCCACGGCTTCCGCTCCGGTGTTGCTCGTCATCGCCGGTCCGGCCGGTTCCGGCAAAAGTACCTTGTGTGACCGGCTGGTCGCGGAAGTGCCGGGCTTTGCGCGCGTGGTGACGACAACGACGCGTCCGCCGCGCAACGGCGAAATCAACGGCGTGCACTATCAGTTTTTTTCGCCCGACGAGTTCGAACGAAAGGTCGCCGCGGGTGAATTTATCGAATGGGCGCAGGTTCACGGCGACAATCGCCAGCGCCTCTACGGAACCCTGCGCTCCAGCGTGCTCGAGCCGCTCGCCGCCGGCCAGAACCTGGTCATGAGCATCGATGTGCAGGGCGTCGAGTCGCTGCGCCGCGCGGCCGCGAGCAATGCTCTTCTCCGCGCGGCGCTCACCACAGTGTTCATTGTCGTGGATCGCGAACGGCTCGTGGCGCGGATGCGCGCGCGGGCCATGGACCACGACGACGAGATCGAGCGCCGGATGGCGACCGCCGAGGCCGAGTTGCGCGAGGCCCAGAAATTCGATTTTCGGATCGAGAGCCGGACGCGCGAGGAGGATTTCGCGGCGTTGCTCGCCATCCTGGAGAAAGCGCGCGCCCGGGCACGTGCGTGAGCCGTGGCTGCGCGAGCGAGATTCCGGACAGTTCAGAATATGCCGTTAACCGCGTATGGACGCGAATAAACGCGAAGGCACGCGATGAGGAGCAACGACACTGAGCGAAACTTCGGCTCCGGGGCTGCCTGCGCCCGCGTGTGGAGCGCCGCACGCTCCGACCCAGGGTGAAATTCGTGCTTCATCCACTCGCTGGCGCTCGCAGCCACTGCATGAATTCGCGTTTATTCGCGTTCATTCGCGGTTAACTCCGTACTTGGCCAGTAAACAGCTAAACGGGAAATTTCACACCCTGTGCCCGCGTTTTCGCCCGTAGCGCCAGTCTCCGACTGGCGGAACGCCGGTCAAAGACCGGCGCCACTCCCGGCGGCTGCCCCAGCGCGTGGGATCTTATCATAGAAGCTGTGAATTTTCCGGGCTAAACGCCCACGTCAGGTCGCAGCACTCAATCTGTGCCTGTCTTGAAATCTGTGGCGGTATGCGTCTGAGGCCCTGAAGCCGCGGTCGCCATGCAGCGCTCACTGCTCCTGAACCACGAAATGGCAGCCCTTGCTCCGTGGATTGAGTGAGGCGGCGTGGACGATCAACAGCGCCGTCTGGATCGCATTGCGAAGCTCGATCAACTCGCGCGTGAGCCGGCAGCCGCGATAAAAACTCTGAACCTCCTCGCGCAACTCGAGCAGGATGCGGCGCGCACGGGTGAGCCGCTTGGGCGAGCGAATGACACCCGCGTAATTCCACATCGTGTGCTGAATCTGCAGCATGTCCTGCCGAACGAGCACCGGATCCGCTTCGCGCGTCGGGCTCTCCCATTCACGCGGTTCCGGCAGCCGAAACGTCTCGTTTGCCATCGAGGCAGCGTCCGCCAGCGCGGCGAATTTCGCGCTGACGAGGCATTCCAACAACGACGTGCTGGCGAGCCGGTTTGCGCCGTGCAGACCGGTGCAGCCGGTTTCTCCAATCGCATTCAGGTGCTGCACACTCGTGCGGCCTTCCAAATCGGTGTGGACGCCCCCGCACGCAAAATGCGCGGCCGGCACCACCGGAATCGCCTCTTTCGTGATATCGATCCCGTTCTCGAGGCAGCGCTCGTAAATCGTAGGAAACCGCTCGCGCAGGAAGGCAGGTGTCATCGCCGACAAGTCGAGATACACGTTCGACTCGCCGCTGGCGGCCAGCTCCTGCTTGATCGCTCGCGCGACCACATCACGGGACGCCAGCGAGCCACGCGGATCCACGACATCCATGAAGCGTTCGCTGCGCGCATTAAGCAGAACGCCGCCTTCTCCGCGCAATGCCTCCGTCACCAGAAACCGCGGCGCATTTTTCTTGGCGAAAACCGTCGGATGAAATTGCACGTACTCAAGGTCAATCAGCCGCGCGCCGACACGGTACGCCATCGCCACACCGTGGCCGACACTGCCGGGCACGTTGGTCGTGTGCAGGAAAATCTGCCCCAAACCGCCCGTCGCGAGAATCGTTTTGCGCGCGACAATCGCGATCGTCTCACCCGTTTGCGGGTTGAGCAAGTACGCCCCAAAACAGGTCAACGGCAGGTATTTGTCGGCGAGGTCGTTCGAGTTGTGCGAAAGCGTGAGCAGGTCAATGGCAACCCAGCCGGTGCGCCGGGTGATTTTTGGCGTCGCGTCGACCTTCGCGGCGACCGCCGCGAGGATCGCATGTCCTGTCGCGTCTTTGGCATGAATGATCCGGCGCGCGCTGTGACCGCCTTCGCGCGTGAAATCCAGCGCACCGCTCGCCGCGTGATCAAATTTCACCTTCAGCTCGTCGAGCAGCAGTTCCTCGACCGCGCGCGGGCCCTCCCGCACAAGGTGCGCGATGGCCACGGGATTGGCCGTGTGATCACTGGCATCGAAGATATCGCGCGAGAGTGATTCCGGATCGCCGTTCCGGTCGTAGATGATCCCGCCCTGCGCCCAATCGCTGTTCGCGGCGAGCGGCTCCGCGAGCGAGAGGAGTTCGACCGAGAAGCCGAGTTTCGCGGCTTGGAGCGCGTAGGCCGAACCGGCGAGGCCGGCGCCAATGACGAGGCAATCAGTGCGAAGGGTCTGCATGCGGGAGAGGCCGGTTGTTCAACCGGCCTGTTTCCTAGCACGCCCGGGCTCAATCGTCAGGCTTAGATCCACCGCGGTCGCCGAATGGGTGAGCGCGCCGACACTGATCACATCCACGCCTGGCAGCGCGTAATCGCGCAATGTATCCAGCCGAACTCCCCCCGACACTTCGACGATGGCACGTCGCTCAATCACCTCCACGGCGCGCCGAATCAGGGCCGGCGCCATGTTGTCCAGCAGGATGACATCGGCTCCCGCGCGCAACGCCTCCTTCACCTCCGCCAGAGTCTTTGCCTCCACTTCAATCTTGGAAACATGGGGCGCCGCGTCGCGGGTGCGCTTCACCGCCCGGGCGATCGAGCCGGCGGCGGCGATGTGGTTGTCCTTGATCAAAACGTGCTCGCCGAGCGACGAGCGGTGATTGAAGCAGCCGCCGCAACGCACGGCGTATTTCTCGAGTGCGCGCCAGCCCGGCGTCGTCTTCCTCGTATCCACAATCCGGACGCCGGTGCCTTCGATCGCGTCCGCAAACCGTCGCGCGAGCGTCGCGATGCCCGAGAGCCGCTGGAGAAAGTTCAGCGCGGTGCGCTCCGCCGTCAGCAACGCGGCGGTCGGCCCGTCAATCGAGAGGACGTGCGTGCCGGTCTTGACGCGGGTGCCGTCCTGGACGGTGAAACGGACTCGCAGCGCCGGATCGACGCGCTCGAACACGCGCGCCGCCACGCGCAAACCGCAGAGCACGAGTTCCTGCTTCGCATCGATGAAGGCGTGCGAGCGGTGCTGCGCCGAAAAAATCGCGCGGCTGGTGAGGTCGCCGAGTCCGGCGTCCTCTTCCAGTGCGAGATCGATGAGATGGTCGATGCGCGGCAGCGAGTTCATGGCGAATGCGGGGCGCTCCGATGCCTTGGCGGGCGGATGCGCAGCAACATCGCCTGCATCCTGGTGCGCTTGGCTGAAGTCATGCCGTGAGTCAGTCGGTGGGCGCGAGTTCGAACATGCGTTCGATGCAGCGCGCCGCCCGAATCCGGATGTCCTCCGGAATGGTGACAATCTGGTCCGGCCGCGGCGCCTTGAGGGCGTCGCGAATCTTCTCGAGCGAATTGAGTTTCATGTACGGGCACAGCCGGCACCCGCCGATGAACGATTTCTCGGGCGACTCCACCTGGAGCCGTCCCACCAGCCCGCACTCGGTCAGCATCAGGTAATACGGCGCGCCTGTGGTCTTCACGTACTTCATCATCGCCCCGGTGCTGCCCACGAAGTCGGCGACCTCCGCCACTTCCGGGGTGCATTCAGGGTGGGCGACGACCTTGAGACCTGGATACCGCTCCCGCGCCGCGGCAATGTCACTCGCGCCAAACTCGTCATGCACCATGCATGTGCCGTCCGACGTGATGATTTCCTTCTGCACGCCGCGGCGCTTTAGCTCATCGCGCAGGTTCTGGCCCATCAGCCGGTCGGGCACGAAAAGAATTCGATTCGCCGGCAGGTGCTCAACAATGTGATACACGTTGCCCGAGGTGACGCACACGTCCGATTCGGCCTTCACGTCCGCCGTGCTGTTGATGTAGCAGACGACGGTCGCGTCGGGATAGAGCGATTTCAGTTTCCGCAGAGCGTCACCCGTGAGCGAATCGGCGAGCGAGCAGCCCGACTGTCGATCGGGCACGACGACGCGGGCTTGCGGGCAGATAATTTTGGCCGTCTCGGCCATGAAGACGACGCCAGCGAACACGATCACCTTCGCCTGCGCCTCCTTCGCCTTCATGCTGAGGAAATACGAGTCACCGCGGAAATCCGCCACGCCGTAGATGATCTCCGGCTCGACGTACGAATGGGCGAGAATGATCGCACCCTGTTCTTTCTTCAGCCGGTTGATTTCAAGCGTGAGCGGCGCGATTTCGCGGCACGTATCCAGGTTCCAGGTCCTGCCCCGTGGGTCGCAGTCAACGTGCATCAGCGAGCGGAGCAGCCGCTCGGCTTCGATCTCAACAGCATCATCCGTGGCAATCATGGGTTGGAGAATATCGAGCGTTACCAGTTGGTCAAAACGCCACCCGGAGGGTCCCGACCCATCAGGATGGGTTCCAGCTTGTGCGCGTAAAGCGCTTTTCCCAACTGCGCATCCGGGCGGGGAGTGTCCGGCGGTTTGTTCCGTGTCCGGCGTGGCACAGGCGTCCCGCCCGTGGGTTTGGAGTGGCATGGGCGTCCCGCCCATGGACAGTGCGACTTGTGTATAAGGCACGGCGTCCCGCCCACGTTGAACCATTGTCATCCGGCACAACCGTAAGGGGGTTCCGCCCGAGTTCTTTTCATCCCGCCGCGGCGGCAAACGCGACGCCGCGGAACCGGGTTGCTCACGGCTTCGCGTGTTGCTGGAAAAATTTCACGATCAGCGGCGGCGCGGAGCGCGGAAACGCATGCGTGCCGGGATGGATCATTGTCACGACCGGGGCGCCCACGGCCGACTCGTAGAGCGTGCAGTCCTTGTCCCAGGCGCGGCCTTCACCGCATTGGTTGAGCTTCCGCAATGCCGCCATCGTCTGTTGCTGCCATTCGAATTTCACCAACGCGTCCTTCGTCCCCGCGAGGTGCATGACCGGCTTCGGCTTCAGCGTTCCCTGCACCGCCGCAGCCGCGGCCGCGGATGGCGCCACCGCCGCAAGGGTGTCCCCGCGCATCGCCCACAGGAGATAGGTGAACCCCCCGCCGTTGGAATGGCCCGTCGAGTAGATTCGCCGGTCGTCGACCCGATACTCGCGCCGCAGCGTGGCGAGCATCGTATCGAAGAACTTGATATCGCGATCGCCCTCGGCTCCCGCCCGGTGCTGCCAGCCCGGTTTCTTCCCCTCGGGATCAGTCAGCCTGCCCGGCGTGTTCAGACCCTGCGGGTAGACGACGATGGCCTCCGGCCAGAGCGTGTGAATCGCGAACGTGCGCGCGGTATTCAGCATCGATCCGCCATGTCCGTGAAACACGAACACGACCGGCGCGGGCCGCGTCTTCACGTCAGCCGGCACCTGCAGCAGCGCTTCGCGCGCGACGCCATCGATCGTCCATTCGCGTCGGGGGGGCGTGTCGGCCGCGCGTGCGGCGCCCAATAGGGTGGCGGCGAACAGGATCAGGACTGTCGCTACATGGGGAAAGCGGCGAAAACCGACGAAGCGCGGAAAGAGGTTTGGGAGCATGGTAATTGACGGTTCAGCAGCTCCGCCGCGTGGTCACCGTCAACTCCCGCGGCACGTTATATTCGGCGGTCACATACGTGCACGGTATCCAGGCGCGGTTCCGACTCAAGGGTGGACCAAGGAACTCGCGGTTGGAATCAGCCAGGCTGTTCTCCTTCGGTTGCGGCTCCGCCGCGCCGGGAACTCTGTGACCATGCATCCGGAGACCTTTGGTTGCGGGCCCTCGATCCGCGGTGCGAAAGATTCGGGTTAAGGCGTGCCAACGATGGTTGCGTACTCATCGTGGGAATGATGAAGCTGCGTTTTCGTGCCCTGGCCGTGCCCGTGGTTTGAAAGGCCTTGCCGATGTCCCGGGAATCGCCGGCCGCTCGCCCAGCTATCTGGTGCGGCAGCTTTACGACATGCAACAAGGTGCCCGCAAGGGTCCCTCGGCGCCCCTGATGCAGCCCGTGGTGGCGCGACTGACGGGCGAGGATTTCGTGGCCATCGCCGCGTACGTCACCTCCCTCGTTCCACCGAAATAGACGGGTCGGACGCGAGGTATCGTGTCCTCTGATACAAAGTGCCGGCGGCGGGCGGCGATGCCCGGCGGGCCCGCGGAGGGCGAGGACTCCTTCATTGCGATCATGCCGCTTCGGATTCGAACGCTTCCGTCAACGTGACACAACGCAGGCCCGCGGCCGCGGCGGCTTCGAGCACGAGCGGCAACACGGCCAGAATAACCGGCACGCCCGCCGTTGTGCGGGCGCAATGACCGTCGTGCAACAGCAGGATCGCGCCGGCGCGTACGTCTTTCAACAAGGGGCGGCTCACGGTCGCAGGGTCGCCGCTGCGCGTGTCAAAACCGCGCCGGGTCCAGGCCACGAGACGCAAGCCCAGGGTGCGCAATACCGGATCGAGGAGAGGATTGCGCAGTCCAGCGGGAGCGCGAAAGAAGATCGGTGCCCGGCCGGTGACGCGCGTCAGCGAGGCTTGTGCCGCTCCAATTTCGCGGGTGAAGCCACGCATACCGGAAAATGCAAACGCGGCTGAATGGCGCTGCGTGTGGTTCTCCACGGCGTGGCCGCGCCGGACAATTTCGCGGCACAACGCGGCGTGGCGCTCCGCGTTTTCGCCAATACAGAAGAACGTGGCGCGCGCTGCGCAGCGATCCAGTATGTCCAGCACGTGCGGCGTGACCTCGGGGTCAGGTCCATCGTCGATGCTGAGCGCGATCTGCTTTTTCGCGGCGGCCGCGGCGGGAAGCTTCGTGATGTTCGGCCCCAACCAGCGACTGCGCGGCCACAATCCTGCGCCCGTCAGCCATGCTTGATTGACGAGCACGGCGCCCAGCGCCCACCGCCAATCGGCCGGCGCTGCGATTACCGCCGCCAGCGCCAGGCCGTGCAGGCCGAAGCTGGCCCGGATTAACGGCGACGGCTGCCAGTGGACGCGACTATTCGGCATGCGGCGCCCTTTCCGCAGTCGCGGGGGAAACCAGCGCCCGCTCCACTCCCGGCATCACGGTGAGGCCGAGCCGGGTCGGGATCGTGATCGTGCCGCATTCCCGCCGGCCAAAGCTGGCCAACCGGAGCATTTGCGCGTGCCTCAGCGAAGTCCGTGTGCGCGGCCTGCTACAGCGGATATTTGCCCTCTCGTGAGCTTCACGGGTCCGGCCGAAAAACAATGCGTGATTGGAACCCACCGCCACCACCAGCAGCAGTCCCAACCGATGCGTCAAGCCGCGAGTCTGCCGCCCCCGCAGATGGATCAAAACTGCTGCGGGCATGCTCAAAGTGGCTTGCGGCTGAGCACATCGGTGGTGGCGGTGCTTTTTCGGAGGGGCGACTTTCCAGTCGCCCAGGACCGGTCGATCGAACGTGCTTCGGCGACTGAAAAGCCTCCGTTCCGACGGACGTGCGCCGCAGCGGAGTCGCCCCGCGGCGAGCGCGTTGTTGGCAGTTTGCTCCTGCGTGGTTGCGGCTGAGTGGCTGCGCCAGCGAGTGGATGAAGCACGAACGGCAGCTTTGAATCCACTCGCCCGTTCGACAAGCTCAGGACCGGAGCGCCCGTCGAGGGGCTGGCGCTCGCAGCCATGGGGTCGCGACTCCGACCAAAAATCCGGGACGATAAACGCCGTTGCTCGGTGCGGAAACTTTCTCCGTCATCACGAAAGTTGTGGCGCGTTCGAGTCGGCGGCTCCGCGCGTCGCGCTCGATTGCCGCCCGCGCTTACCTCTCGAAAATCATGACGTCTCAACCCGTCTCGCGTCCCGTTACGCCACGCATCGGTTTCATCGGCTTTGGTGAGGTGGCGGGCGTCTTCTCGGGTGCGGTCCAACGCGACGGCCGCGAGTTGCTGGCGTATGATGTACTGGCGGAGCAGCCCGGCGGCCTGGCCCGGCTCACGTCGCGCCCAGGCAGTGAGCGCGTGCGATTCGTGACCCTGCGCGAACTCGTTGCGAACAGTGATTGGATCCTGTCCACGGTGGTCTCGAGTGTGGCGGAGTCGGTGGCGCACCGTGCCGCTCCGCACCTTGTATCTGGAAAAAATTACGTGGATCTCAATGCCACCTCACCCGCCGTGAAGCAGGCCGTGGCGAAAATCATCACGCCAACCGGCGCGCATTTTGTCGAAGGAGCCATTCTCACCGCCGTCGGTGTGACCGGCGTGCGCACCCGCATTCTGATTGGGGACGCCGATGGCGCGGCGTCCGCGGAAACGCTGGTGAGCCTCGGGCTCAAGGCGGCGTTCTACAGCGTCGAGATCGGCCGGGCCTCAGCCTTCAAGCTGCTGCGCAGTATTTTTTCCAAAGGCCTCGAGGCGCTGTTGCTGGAGTTTCTCGTCGCCGGTCGCCGCGCCGGTCTCGAGGCCGAACTGTGGCGCGAAGTGGTCGAACTGTGCGCGCAGAACAGCTTTGAGCGAGTCGCCGAGAACTGGATACGGACCCACGCCACCGCCCACGAGCGGCGGTATCACGAAGTGGTTCAGGTGGTGGCGGAGATGCGTGCTCTTGGGCTGGATCCCGTGATGACCGAGGCGACGGAAAAAATTTTCAGCCGCTCGGTGGCGGCCGGCTTGAAGGAGAAGTTCACCAGCCAGCCCGTGACGGTTGCGGCGGTGATCGCCGCCTTGGAGAGCACCACGTCCGCCAGCCCGCCCAAGCCGGGCGCCCCAGTCTAATTACGCATGAAAACCAATCGCATGAAAGCAGCGCTCCTCGCCGGCAAGCCGGCCTTTGGCGCGTCCGTTATGATTCCTTCGCCGCAACTGGTCGAAATGCTCGGTCATGCCGGCTTCGACTGGGTATTGATCGACTGCGAGCACGGCACCATTTCGCTCGAGTCGGTTGAACTCATGGTGATGGCCGCCGAGGCCGCCGGCATCGATGCGATCGCGCGGCCGGCAGTAAACAGTGCCAGCCACATCCTGCAGCTGATGGATCGCGGCGTCATGGGGGTGCAAGTGCCGCACGTGAATTCTGCGGACGACGCCCGGCGGGCCGTCCAGGCGGTCAAGTATCATCCGCAAGGCGGACGCGGACTCGCAGTGGGAACGCGTTCATCGCTGTACGGTTTCAGCGGCCCGATGAACGAATACGTGGCCGCCGCCAACCGGGAAACGCTGGTCTGCGTGCAACTGGAGGACGCGGAAGCCATTCAGCGCGCCGACGAAATTCTGCAGGTGGAGGGCGTCGACGTCTTCTTCATCGGCCCGTCCGATCTTTCGCAGTCGATGGGCCATCCGGGCAACGCGAAGGCGCCGGAGGTTCACGCCGCCATCACGAGCACGATGGCGAAAATCGTTGCCGCCGGAAAAATTCCCGGCCTGCCAGCGACGCCGGATAATGTCCGCAATGTCCAGCAACAGGGCGCGCGCTATATCTATACGCACGTTCCGAAACTGCTCGGCAGCGGGGCGAACGAGTTCTTCAAAGCGGCGAAGGCCTGAATCAAGCGCCGCGTTTGAGCCCGCGTCCGCCATCACCCGATGAGCGCCCGCCCGCCGCCGGGCTGGCCCCTCGAGCGCGAGTCGATCTCCTGCGGATGCTGCGGCCCACGCCGGCGGCCGCGCCGCTCACGGATCCAGTGGCGATCGACCGCACCTATCGCCACTGGCGGGCGCGGGTGCTCTACGCCTCGTTTCTGGGTTATGCGGTGTTCTACTTTTGCCGCGTCAACATTTCGATGGCGATCCCCCAGATGCAGGCCGACCTCGGCTACTCGAAGGCGCAGATCGGACTCGTCGTATCCGGACTGCAACTCGCGTATGGGCTGGGAAAATTTGGCAACGGCATCCTGGCCGACCGCGCCAATCCGCGCGTATTCATGGCGCTTGGCCTGATGTTGTCGGGCATCGTCAACATTGTCTTCGGGCTTTCCGCGTCCCTCGTCGTCCTCACGGTCCTCTGGGCATTCAACGGCTGGTTTCAAAGCATGGGCTTCCCCGCCGGCGCGCGGCTGCTGAGCCACTGGTATTCGCCGAGTGAATATGGTCGCATCTGGGGCATTTATGGCTGCTCGCACCAGGTGGGCGCGGCCATTGTGCTGGTGGTCGTCGGCTACGTCGTGCATTTCGGCTGGCAGATGGCATTCATCGCACCGGGCATCGTGGCCATGGCGATGAGCCTCTTGCTGTACGAGCGGCTCCGCGACATCCCGTCATCACTCGGACTGCCGCCGGTGGAAATATATCGAGGCGACGCGGTCACGCGGCAGACCGTCGCCGAACTGGAAAGACCGCTTTCGGTCAAGGAAACACTGCTGACCCACGTGTTAAGCAACCGCTTCCTCTGGTGCATCGCATTCGGGAACATGTTTCTGTATGTCGCCCGATACGGGGCGCTCACGTGGGCGCCCACTTTCATCAAGGAGGCGAAGGGATATCAGCTCAGCCATGCCGGCTGGATGATGGCGCTTTTCGAGGTGCTCGGCATCGTGGGCATGCTGAGCGCAGGCTGGGTTTCGGACCGGCTGTTTCGGACGCGTCGCGGGCCGGTCATGGCGGTTTACATGCTGGGCGCGACCGCCGCGATGCTGGTGTTCTGGCTCGCGCCGCCTGACCGGCCGTGGCTCTTCGTCACGGCGCTCGGCGCGTGCGGTTTCTTCATCTACGGCCCGCTGATGCTCGTCAGTGTCGCCGCCGCCGGATTCGCGGGCAAGAAAGCAGCCGCGACCGCGTCCGGTTTCACCGGATTGTGGGGCTATGCCGGCGCGGTGGCTTCCGGCGTTGGGATCGGCTGGGTGGCGCAACATCACGGCTGGGGCGCCAGCTTTGTCGTCCTGGCGGGCGCGGGCGTATTGAGCGCCATCTGTTTTGCCCTGACCTGGAACGTGGCGGCCCGCGGCATCGCCACTCGCGCGGCGTGAGAAAAGTGCCCCGCGCTTAATGAGCCGGCCGTTTCGCTGCGTGGCTACGAACGCGACAGGCGAATGATTCGATCGGCGTGTTTCACGGCGTGCTCGTCGTGCGACACCAGCAACACCGCGCCGCCCGCCCGGGAAAATTCCACCAGGTGATTGAGCACGACGCCGGCATTCTCACGATCGAGGTTGCCGGTTGGTTCGTCGGCCAGGAGCAGTTTGGGGCGATTCAACAGGGCGCGGGCCAGGGCGGTGCGCTGGCGCTCGCCCGTGCTGAGTTCACCGGGCACATGCAGCCGGCGCGACTGCAGTCCGAAATGCGCCACCAGTTCTTCGGCGCGGGCGCGCGCATCGGGAATCGACGCGGCGAGCGCCGGTGCCAGCACGTTGTCGAGCACGCTGAGATAAGGCACGAGGTGGAATTGCTGGAACACGAAGCCGAGATGCCTCGCCCGGAAACCCGCGCGCTCATTCGCGTTCATTGCATACGGGTTCTCCTCGCCCAGCATCACGCGGCCAGCCGTCGGCGCGAGCAGTCCGCCCGCAATGAGCAGCAGCGTCGTCTTGCCGCAGCCACTCGGTCCCTGCACCGCGACGAATTCGCCCGCTGTCAGGGAAAGGCTGATACCGGAGAGCGCCTGCACCTGGCCGGTCGCGCCGGCGCGATACGTCTTGGTGATCCCGTCAAGTTGAAGCACGGCCATGCTTCAGCTCTCCGGTAAAACCGCCGCGGGGTCCTGACGGGCGGCCCACAGCGCAGGAATCCACGTTCCGAATACCGCCAGCACCAGCGCCGTCCCGATGGCCGCGGCCATCAACCCGAGATCCGCGCCAGGCCAGAGTGCGACCGGGGCCGCGGCCGGGTCGCCCGCCGTCCACTGGGCGCCGACCAGCGCCCCGATGAGGTAGCCGAGGAGCGCGCCGCTGACACCCAGGAGGGCAGCCTTGCCCAAAAAGATCGCCAGGATCTGTCCGGAACGGCAGCCGATCGCCCGCAGAATCCCGATCTCGGAGCGGCGTTCGCGCACATTGCCAAACGCGAGAAATCCGATCCACAGGATGCAACCGGTGAACACCACCGGCACGAGGACGGCGGCAAATTGCTCATGCTGCCGGCGCAATTGGGCGCGGCTGGCCATTTCCAGCTTCAAAGCCTGCACGGCGTTTTCCTGCGCCTTGGAACGCGCTTCCGTGCGCGCGAGTGCCGGCGGACCGCGCTCGATGACCTGGGTGCCGGGCAGGATGCCGGTGATTTCCTGGCGAATGGCCGGGAGCCGTTCGCCGGCGCAGTGGCATTCGAGCGCGAGGATCGCGTGGATGAGATTCTTCAAGCCGAGCAGTTCCTGCGCCTCCGCGAGGTGAATCCAGACCGTGCTATCATCCGCGGTGCCGCGTTCGGGATGCGTCTTGAGCAGGGTGAATTCGCGGCCGAGCAGCATGACCTTGTCGTTGGGTTTCAACGCGAGACGTTGCTGCACCTGATGGCCGAGAACAATTTTTCCCGGAGGCACGGCATCCAGCAGCGGCTTCTTGGGATCGGCGTGCAGAATCGGCACTTCGCCGCGCGTGCCTTGAAGGATGATGGGGAAATTCTGTTCGGGCCAAATCAGCCGCTTGACCACGCTGGGCAGAAGATGATTGACCGTGACGATTTTGGATTTTGCCAGCCGCTCGACGTACTCCTCCGGCATGGCGCGCGAGAGCCCACCTTCGAGGTGCAGTTCATTCAGGTCCTGATCGTGCGGCAATATGAGCAGATTGAAACCCAGCCCGAGAGTGATCTTGCGCATCGCCTCCTGCAATTCAGCGCCGGCCGTTTCCACTTCCTTTTGCTTCTGCTCCAGGACTCGAGCGGTGCGCCGTTCGTCAGCGCGCAGCAGCGTCCACGCGCCGGCCAGACACGCCACCGCGATCGCCACGGACAAAAGGCTGCATAAAAAGTTGAGCTTCCGGTGCGCCATTTCCCGCAGGATCAATCGCCAGATAGTCATGATTTGAAACGGTTCATCTGCATCATCCCCGATGTCGCAACAACCACCAGGTAGCCCCGAGCAGGATACCACCGGCCAGCCCGCCCACGACGAGCAGCCCGGGTATCAACGATGTGGTGACGCCTTGAGTTTCCGGTGCGACGCCGGCGCGAAGCGAAGCGCTGTCCGGGGTGGCGGACAATACGCGTGCGGACATCCCTGCGACGGCCGGCGCGGGAGCGCGGCCCGTCGCTTGGGCGGCCGCGAATTCCGCGAGGCCGGGAAGCGGCGGCAACTCGGGGTCCACCTTGATCAGCGGTTCCACCAGTTTGGTCCAATCGACGGACATCAGGAGATCGATTCCCGGGTTCTCGTCCTTCACGATACAGGAGCAGGCGCCCGTCAGGAATCCGGCGGCTTCATCGATCATGGCGGAGTTGATGCCGCGGCCGACCAGCGCGTACAGCGCCCGCCCCCGGCCAAAAATCGGAAAGACGATCGGCTCACGGGTTGCCTCCAGATCGTCCTCCGTGTTCAACAGCATTCGAACCAGGACGCTTTCAGATGCATTCTGGCGGGAGAGCCGGAGGGTCGAGAAGACAACCTTCAGTTTCTTCTGCGAGGCGCCGGTTTCCCCACCGATGACATCGACCGGATCCAATTCCGGCAACTCGAGCGTCGTTTCAAGATGCTTCAACCTCGCATCCAGTGCGTGCGCTGCGGCCGTATCCAGAGTCTGATCACCGGACTCGAGCAGCACCCACACGGCGCTGTCGCCCTTGAGCAACCGACCGGCCATCTCCCGCCGCAGCGGCGAGTCCAGCAGCTGCGTCACGTTCTCACCCGTGAGCGGGCCGCGCCAGGCCGGCGTGGGAATGCCGAATGCCGGCGGGTACAGCAACACCATGGCGGGGAGCGCGGTGGCGGCGGGCTGCGGCCGCCACCATCGGAGCAGCGCGGGATCGGTCGCGTTCGCCAGATCCACCGTCCGGAGCGTCAGATTCGCGGCCATCTTTCCCGCCAGTCCGTCGCGGCCCAAGTCCCGCACCCAGGCGCTCTGTTCAGCAGTCAGTTTGCCCTGATGGAAAACGAGCACCGAGTATTGATCCGCCTCCCAGCGCTCCAAGGCATAGCGAAACACCGGCACGGAACAGGCCAAGGCTGTTCCGGCGCCGGCCGCCAGCACTAACCCGAGAAGGACGGAAAGAAAGTGGGGCTTTCGCAGCTGGAGTTGCATGGATGCGATCGTGCAACGGGCCCTCTACTCCCCGTCCTTGGCCAGCCGGCGTGAGTCTTCAGCGAGCAATTCGACGCCACTCAGGACGGGTTGGTGTTGGCTCGAAGCCGCCGGGCTCAACCGGACGGTGAGTTGTTGACCGATTTGGACGTTGCTGAACTCCCTCACCACGCCGCGATGGGTGCCGCCCGCTTCGCGCACGATATCGAAGCCGCGGAGCACGGGGTGATCCTGCACGTATATATCGAATACCCGTTGCCCCGGCTGGAGGTTGTCTGGTTCGGCGAAATAGAGACGCACGGTATAGGCCTTCGCCTCCGCTATATTCGACGTTACCCGCTCCGCACCTTGCTTTACGACGGAAGCGGCGAGTGGGACGGCGGCGATCTGAGGAGACGAGCGGGTCTTTTCAGTCGCGTCCTTTTCCTTTGGCGACGGTTCAACGGGACGGGCCTTTCCGATGTGCGGCGATATAGTGATCGATTGAATGTCCCGCACGCCCGAGGCGACGACCCATGCCGGCCCATCGCCCGCCATTTGCGAGGCATGGCGGAGAAAATAGTCCGGCCGACTAATGACTCCTGCTTCCTGACTCCTGACTCCTGGCTCCTGGCTCCTGACTCCTGACTCCTTGCTCCTGACTCCTTCCGACCGGCTCGCACTCAACGTCACTTCGAGATTGGGCGAGGCGCCGCCGACAAACGGGTACTCCAGCCACAACGTTCCCGTCTCGGAAAGACGATCGCCCGGCGCCCCGAGATTCAGGCCGACGCGCGTGATCGCCTCGTTTTCGGCGAGCTGCGTACCCAGCAGACTGTAGGTCCAGACCTCCGTTTCCGGCATGTGGACGAACGCGAGTGAGGTCTGGTTCTGATAGGCACAACTGCACGTGCGGGTATAATCGGGCGCATTCAGCACGCCGTTCGCGACGATCAGATTGGGCGAACAGCCGCTCTTGAAACCACCGAGGCTGCCGGTGCCGGTGTGGTTTTCCAGGTCGTAGAAGCCGGCCGCCCCGGCGCGGAACGTCAGCAGGTTCTCGCTTGCGACAATATAATTGCAGCCATACGTGCGATGCACTTTCCAGGGCTCCATCTTCCCGGTGAGCGGATTCGGAATAAGATGCGGTTTGCCGTCGTTCAGATTGAAGGCGCCGCTGGAATTCTTGTAGGAATTCGCGCCGGTTATAATCAGTTCGTTGTGCAGTATGCAGGGTCCGTTGTAGGCGAGTTCCAGATTTTGCCAGACGACAGAGCCGTTGCTGCCGCTATAAACAATCATGCCCTTGCTGGCCTCATCGCCGAGACGATCGGTGGCGCTGGCGCCGGCCTGGAGCAAACGGTCATGAGTTTCTGAATACCCCAGCCAGGTTCCGAAAATGTTGGTCGTCGTCTCCCAGAGCAGCCGGCCCGTGCGGATATCGAACGCGACCAGGCGATAATCCTCCGGCGTCTGCTGGCCACGCCGCTTCAGTTTGCCTTCCGCACTCCTGGGCAGGCGATCCAGGCAATAGATCCGGCCGTTGCCGGCGACAATTCCGTTGTGCCAGAAGCTGTGTCGCGCCTCGGCCCGCCACAGCACCGCGCCGCTGTTGCGGTCAAATGCCACCAACCCCTGGCTGGCGGCAAAGTCTGGCGGAGCGGGAATGTCGCCCACCTCCTCCGGCGCCAGTTTCCTGGTGTAGTGGGCCAATCCGGCGCCGCCCAACAGGACATCTTGATAAACGCCGAGGTAACCCCACTCCGGTGGCTTGGCCTCGCCAGTTCTGGCCGGCATTGGAATGACCTTCGTGATTTTGCCGGTGCGGTTGTCGAGCACCTTGCATTCGCTCTGGGTGACGACGTAAACCGCATCAGCGGTGGCGACGTAGTTGGAGCCGCGGGCGTTCGCCCCCGGAATATGCACCTGGCTGGTGAGAGTCGTCAGCGATGATTCGAGGTGCGTCGCGTCCCAGTAAATTCCATACGTGGCCAGATCGGGGAGCGTCGTTTTCCAGAGCACGCGTCCCGTGTAAACGTCGCGCGCGCTCAGGGAATCCATGCCTTGGATGAACAGGCGCCCGCCGACGACTTGTTCCGACGGTCCGTGACCGTGTCGCGGCAGCACGTCCATGTGCGTGTTGCCGCCAAACCACAGCACGCCCAGCGGCAGTTTCACGATGCGATCGTCGCTTTTCACCGTGTTGGCCACGTTGCCGTATTGATGCGTCCAGTCGGCGGAGCCGGGCAGGGCGCCTTCGCGGACGACCACCGCGCCATTCGTGTCCGTGTGGATCCTGGCCTGGGCGAGGCCGGCTGCCTCCAGCCGGCCGATTGGATCGCGCTGCGCCGGGCCGACGCCAGGGATCCACAACACACCGCCGTAAGGTCTTACCGATTCATACATCGCCTTTAATTGCGCGGCATCCCCCAGCCGCGCGGCGGCTTCATCGCCCACGACGACCAGGCTGGCTATATAGGGTGGGGCCTGAAAGCTGAGCGGATCGCCGACGTGCAGCGAAATACGCGTTCCATATAGGCCCGCCGCATCATAGCGACGACGCATGGCCTCCACCTTCGCCCCATCCGGATCCACAGCCGTGATGTGCAATTGGGATTCAACGAGCAGCGCATCCAGCACCTGGCCGTCGCCCACCCCAAAGCAGAGCGCATAGCCTTCCGAGGTTCCAACCTGCGCAAGAATAGCCCGGGCGCGCCGCCGGTTCTCCGGCGTGGGTGCAGCCGGGCGGGGCGTTTCCTGCACCACGGCCGCCGGTCCCTTCGCCCGGCCAAACGCCAGAATCCGGCCGTCGAGCGTGACGGCAAAAAGGAAACCATTCGCCGCCAGCAGGCGCATGACCTGCCCTTCGATGGCTTGCGACCACACGACCCGCGCTTCGGCGCCGTCCTGCGGCGGGGCCACGGCCAGCACCCGGTTATTCCCACCTATATAGAATCGATCGCCCGCGCGGATGATGTCGCCAGTGGCGTCGACGGGAAGTTCCCACTCCACTTTCTTCTCCGGGCCGATGGCTTGAATCACCGGGCCGGCGTAGGCCGTCGCGTTGGTGCGTCGTTCCAGTTCCACCGCCGCCCGAGCCTTGTCCACCTCCTGCTCGGCGCCTGCCACCGTGATGGGCCCCTTCTTGCTGGGAGTTTCGCCCTCCTCGGCCATGCTAAACCGGTTCCTGGCCCGGGTGAGCGTGTATTCGGCGGACGTGAGTTTCTCCTCGGCGCGGCGCATTTTGGCCAGCGCTTCCGGATAATCCTGCAACGTATATAGGTGGCTGCTTCCCAACACCGGTTCGCTCGCGGTGAATTCGCCTTTCTTCCCGGTCGACAACTCGAACGAGCGGACGCCGCGTTCGCGCGTGTGCACGAAGAATTCAGACTCATTGGCGACGACAAACGATCCGCCCGTGCCCTTGCCTCCGTCGTTGATATTAAAATACAGCAACTCCCCCGTCTTGCGGTCGAACACCGCCGGAACGCTGCGCCCGCCCGGCACGATCAGATATTTCTCGGTGGCGACCAGGGACCCTTGCGGAGCGACCCCCGCAAACGCCGGCGCGCTGTGCGGTTGTTTGATATACTGTGCACCCGTGCCATCGTTCACCCAGACCACCTTTCCCGTCCCGGCGTCGAGCGCATGGATGAACGTGCCCATGAACGGCCAGATGCTGGCGGCAAAATACACCGTGCCGTCCCGAATCACCGGACCGCCACGCGCTGGCCAGGCCGAGATGACGCGGCGATTGCCGAGTGCCTTCCGCTCCGACGGCGCCCCCCGGAATTTCCATCGCAAGGAGCCGTCCTCGGCGTTCACGCAATACAAACAGCCGTCGTCACTCGCGAAGTACACCTTGTCCTGCCACGCCGCGGGCGCCAGCCGGACCGGCCCGTTGGCGTAAAATGTCCAAAGCTCCCGGCCGGTGTGGATGTCCAACGCCACGAGTTTGTCGCGGTCATTAAAACCAATGAACATCCGCTCGCCCAGTACGATGGGCTCGAACACACGGTCATAAGGCATCAAGTCATGATTAAGCGGATCGTCCCACACCTGCACCCGCGGCGAATAGGTGCGCACCCAGCGCAGCGCAAGATCCGCGGCCAGCTTCTCGTCCGAGGCGGCGGCGCGATTTGCACTCTGCCGCCACATCGGCCAGTCGCCCGCGTGCGCGAGAGGACCGATGGCGAGCCATGCCGACACGATGCCAAGGAGAGGTCTCAGGCTCATAAGCGATGGAGGGGGAGGGGATCTGCTGCGCGTTAAAGGAATGGATTCACGGGAGGCCCCCGACCGCGATGGTCGGGGAGTCACGCGGATGAATTGACGCTCCGCTATACACGGCCGGCGTAAGTCGTCCGGCTTTCCTTTGCGAAGCCACGACTGTTATTACAACGCGTCGTGAGTCCGATTAGCGAAAGCTGATGCTCTGGCTAACGCTGCGCTTGCCCCACATTTTCAACGCAGCACAGGGCGACTTTGCAGGAGGGGCGACGTCCTCGTCGCCGGACGTGGCGACAGCCACGCCATCCCGGGGCCCTGACGGGCGTCGGGCGACGGGGACGTCGCCCCTCCGTCAGAGCGGTCGTTCTGTCGCGAATTTGTGGGCAAAGGGC
>JBBRCR010000072.1:0-22397 GCA_038204695.1 Opitutales bacterium
TATCCGCCGTGCCTTTCACCTCCAACGGACTCAGGTGAATCGTGTCGTCATCCCGCACGCGGGTGGTCGCTGCGCGCAGGCCAGGGCCGGATTCGAACCGGGCGGGGCGTTCCGGGACGACGAGAAAAGACTCCGCTCCCGGGCTACTCCCGGGGGCAGATCGATCACCACTCGAGCCGGCCCCCGCTGCCCGGCCCGTGAGGGCCCCGGCCACCCCGAGCGCGCCGACCACGGCGAACCAGCGCCACGCTCCAGGGATGCACAGGAACGAAATCATGAACGGCTCAAATTGCATTCAGCGCCCTGCGGCCCGCAATTCCGAACAGTGCCAAAAGGGCATGAATTTCCCGGTCCGAATTCGCGCAATCATCGCCCTAATGACGAAGGGGCGCGGGCGGGGTTTCTTCGCGTGAATGCTCGGCCGCCCGCCCGTGTCTCGATCACCTTCGGGACCTCGCCGGATTTTGATTCGCCTGCCGAAGCGCGGATATCATTCTCCCTCTCCCCGCGATGACACACTTTCCGCGCCTTCAACCTCTCGCTTTTGGCTTGCTGCTTCCGCTGCTGTCTCTGGCCGCCGCCAACGCCGCGCCCAATCGCCTGCCCAACATCGTGATCGTGTTGGCGGACGACCTTGGGTACGGCGATCTCGGCTGCTACGGCTCACCGTCCATCCGGACTCCGCATCTGGACCAGATGGCGCAGGACGGGCTTCGCTTCACCGATTTTTATGTCGCCGCCGCCGTATGTTCGCCCAGCCGCGCCGCGCTGCTGACCGGCCGGTATCCGATTCGAAACGGAATGTTTGGCGAGCGCAACGTGCTGTACCCCGATTCCAAAGGCGGATTGCCCGCGGATGAAATCACCCTGGCCACCGCGCTGAAAAAGCGCGGCTATGCCACGGCCCATGTCGGCAAATGGCACCTCGGTATCCATCCCGGCCACACGCCGCGCGATCATGGCTTCGATTTCTCGTTCGGTCTGCCCTACTCCAACGACATGGATCCGCGTCCGGGCCTGCCGCGAGCGACCTCATCTTCCGCGAATCCACCGCCGGATGGCTGGACGTTTCCGCTCCTGCACAACGGCAAAGTCATCGAACAACCCGTCGACCAGACGACTTTGACGCGCCGCTACACGGAGACCGCGGTCACTTTCATTCGCGAACACAAGGACGCGCCGTTCCTCCTTTATTTCGCGCACACGTTCCCGCACACGCCGCTGTTTGCCTCGCCCGACTTCAAGGGTCGCAGCCGCCGCGGTCTGTACGGCGACACCGTGGAGGAACTCGACTGGAGCGTGGGCCAGGTGCTCGCAGCCTTGCGCGCCGCGGGCATCGCAGAGAACACGCTGGTTGTTTTCACCAGCGACAACGGGCCGTGGCTGACGCAGGGGTTGCAGGGCGGCAGCGCGGGACTTCTGCGCGAAGGCAAGGGCAGCACGTGGGAAGGTGGCATGCGGGTTCCGGGCATCCTGTGGTGGCCCGGCCGGATCGCACCTGCGGTCACATCAACGCCCGCGAACACGATGGATCTCTTTGTCACTGCACTGAAACTGGGCGGCGCAGCGATGCCGGCGGATCGCATCATTGACGGCGTGGATCTCGCCCCGGTGCTCGGGGGCGCTTCGCTGCCCGATCGCGCCTTCTTTTTTTACCGCAAGGACAAACTCGCCGCGTGCCGGCTCGGCCGATACAAGCTGCATTTCTTCACCCAGAACGGCTACGGCCAACCGAAGCCGGACATGCATGAGCCACCGCTGCTCTTCGATCTCGCACAGGATCCAGGTGAAAAGTTCAACCTTGCGAAGGAACATCCCGAAATCCTGAAGCAGATCCTCGCGGCAATTGCATCGCACCGGGAGAAAGTCGTGCCGGGCGCACCGCAGTTCTAAACGCCTCCGTGGCGGCGAGCGCCAGCCCCTCGACGGGGCTCTGTGCCCTGCGCGTGTCGAACGGGGCGAGGAGATGGCCATCGCCGGGTTTATGAACGAGGAGGCACCCGCTGACGCAGCTGCACCGTGGCGCTGTGGGCGATGCACGCGCGGCCCGTGCAGATCTTGTAACGATTCCACACGGGTGAACGAGGCCGGGTTGAGCGGATGGCCAGGCCCTGTTTCCCGGGAGGAGCTCGATGAATTTCACGAACAAGCGGGCCCACGCCGCAAGGTAATCGCGCGCCTTTCCAAGGAGTTGCCCGGGCAATTTTGATCCCGCGGCCGGGCGACGCGTTTTATCCTTGCGGTCGGTTGCGGTTGGCCCAGCAACAAACCTTTTTTTCTCATGCAGACCCAGGAACTTCCCCTCGAAGCGATCAACATCTACGGCGGCACGCAGGCGCGCGTGAAAGCCACCGACGACGCCGTCGAAAGCTACGCCGACGAGATGTCGCAGGGGGCGGTCTTCCCGCCGATCTCGGTGTACTTCGACGGGACGACTCACTGGCTCGCCGACGGTTTTCACCGCTACCTGGCCGCAAAGCGTATCGCGCGCACATCAATCCTCGCGGAGGTTCAGCCGGGCGGACGCGCCGACGCGTTGCGCCATGCGCTTGGCGCAAATGCGACGAATGGGGTTTTTCGCAATAATGCCGACAAACGAAACGCGGTGGAAATCGCGCTGGAGGAATGGACCGATCGCGCGAATCCCGTGATCGCCGGGATCTGTCGCGTTTCAGTCGAGTTTGTCCGCCGCACGCGCGCCGGGCTCGCCCAGTCCGGCCGGCTGGCCCAGCCGGGCACGGTCACCGGCCGTGACGGCAAGGAATATCCCTCGAAAATGGAACATCAGCCACGGGAGAAAACCGAAGGGTCTTCGAGTGACGAATCGCCGGGCGCGGGCGCGGGCGCGGGCGCGGGCGCGGGCGGGGGTGGCGGAGCGAAGGGCAAAGGCGACCCGGGTGGTTTTGGCGGGACGAGTCTCGAAATCGAACGCGAGGCGCGGGCGATGATTCGCAAGGGAGAAATCAATCCGTTCGAACTGCGAACGCTCCGCTCTGCGACCGCGCTGGACTATGCGGACGCCGTGATCGCGCTGCTTGCCACGATGAAGCCGGACGATCCCAAGCGCACCGACGGGCTGCTGCGGATGCGACAGTGGATTGACCAGGCTCTCGCCGGAGAGATCGAGGTGCCCGCGGCCGTCGGCGCCGAGTAGCCGTTAGTGGCTGCGAGCGCCAAGCGAGTGGAGCTCATCCACTCGCTGGCGCGCGCCGCCACGAAACTCGCAGCTTCCGCGCTCACCGCCACGCGCAGACAGCCACGGGTGGCGGGCGCAACCGAAAGTGTCGGCGCAAAAATCCGTGGACCTCGCGCTCCGAATGGCGCACCCTGACCTGCGCATTTTGCCGCGGGTGGATGACATCGACCCGACGGCAACCGTCCTCCGCTCAATCCTCGGCCTTTGTCCTCGTGCACCTTCTCGCTTCGCCTGAAATCTGGTTCGTTACCGGCAGCCAGCACCTGTATGGCGCGGTCGCGCTCAGCCAGGTCGCCACGAACTCGCAGGCCATCGCCGGCGGCTTGGCCACCGCGAATCGCATCCCGCTCGAAGTGGTGTTCAAGCCGGTGCTGAAAACGCCGGAAGAGATTCGCACGCTTTGCCTGGAAGCGAACCACGCACCGAACTGCGCCGGACTCATCCTTTGGATGCACACGTTTTCGCCGTCCAAGATGTGGATTGGCGGATTGAACGTGTTGCGAAAACCCTTCCTGCATCTGCACACCCAGTTCAATCGCGATCTGCCGTGGGGTACGATCGACATGAACTTCATGAACCTCAACCAGTCGGCGCATGGGGATCGCGAGGCGGGCTTCATCCACACCCGCATGCGGCTGGGTCGAAAGGTCGTCGTCGGCCACTGGCAGGATCCCGAGTTGCAGGACCGGATCGCCGCGTGGATGCGCGTGGCCCGTGCGTGGCACGACTGGCAGGGCGCAAAGTTTGCGCGGTTCGGCGACAACATGCGACAGGTGGCCGTCACCGAGGGCGACAAGGTCGCGGCCGAGATGCGTTTCGGTTTTTCCGTCAACGGCTACGGCATCGGCGATCTCGTGGCCATGATTTCCGCGGCGGGGATCAACGATCGCCGCGTCGACGCCTTGTGTGCGGAATATGCCGACCGGTACGTCGTGCCGAAAGACCTGCGCCGTGGCGGCCCGCGTCACGAGTCGTTGCGTTACGGCGCCCGCATCGAACTCGGCTTGCGCGCCTTCCTCGAGGAAGGCGGCTTCAAGGGCTTCACCACCACGTTCGAGGATCTGCACGGGTTGCGCCAGCTGCCGGGGCTCGCGGTGCAACGCTTGATGGCGGACGGCTTTGGTTTCGGCGCGGAGGGCGATTGGAAAACCTGCGCGCTCCTGCGGGCGATGAAAGTCATCGGCGCGGACCTCGAGGGCGGCACGTCCTTCATGGAGGATTACACGTATCATCTTTCTCCTGACGGCCACCAGGTGCTCGGCGCGCACATGCTCGAAGTCTGCGCATCGATTGCCGCCACGAAACCCGCGCTCGCCATCCATCCGCTTGGGATTGGCGGGCGGGAGGATCCCGTGCGCCTGGTGTTCGATGCGCGGCCGGGCCCGGCCCTCAACGTTTCCCTCATCGATCTCGGCAACCGTTTTCGTTTCGTCCTGAATGAAGTCGACGCGGTGAAAACTCCCCGACTGCCCAAGCTGCCCGTGGCGCGTGCCGTGTGGGAGTGCCGTCCGGATTTCAAGACGGCGTGCGCCGCGTGGATTCTCGCCGGCGGTGCGCATCACACGGGTTACAGCTATGCGGTGACGACTGAACACATGGACGATTTTGCGACGATCGCAGGCGTTGAGCTCGCCGTCATCAATGCGGATACGACGTTGAGCCAGTTCAAGCAGGACCTGCGCAATAACGAGGTGTACTACCATCTGGCGTCCGGCCTGGGTCGGATGTGAGCCCGGCCGGTAATCGCGACGGCAAAAGCGACCTCCATGCTGACTGAACTCAAACGAGAAGCATTCGAAGCCAACCTGCTGCTGCCCAAGCACGGATTGATCAACCTGACCTTCGGCAATGCCAGCGCGCTCGACCGGAACCGGGGCGTCTTCGCGATCAAGCCGAGTGGCGTCGATTACGCGGCACTTCAGCCCGGGGACATGGTGGTGGTGGATCTCGAGGGCGCGATCGTGGAGGGCCGGCTGAATCCCTCGTCGGACACGCCCACCCACCGGCATCTCTATCTCGGCTTTTCTTCAATCGGCGGCGTGGTGCACACGCACTCCTCGCACGCCACGGCGTTTGCGCAGGCCGGCCGGCCGATCCCCATTTTTGGCACAACGCACGCCGATTACTTCGATGGCGAAATCCCCGTGACGCGCAAAATGACGCCACCCGAAATCGCCACGGCCTACGAGTGGGAAACCGGCTCGGTGATTCTCGAGCGGTTCAGCGGCATCGTTCCGCTCGAATGTCCGGCCGTGCTGGTGAACCGGCATGCGCTGTTCACCTGGGGGCCAACCGTCGCGAAAGCGGTGGAGAATGCGATTGCGGCGGAGTGCTGCGCGCACATGGCGCTGATGTCGCTGCAAATCGACCCGGCACTCGCGTCACTGGAGCCTGAACTCGCGCAGAAACACTTTACGCGCAAACACGGGCCGGGGGCGTATTACGGCCAGCGCAAGCACAGCAGCTGAGGACAACACGTTCCGAGCCCGGAGCAACCGGCCGCTGGCTCGTTCGCGGCGGCGAGGCTGTCGCTCGCCGCCACGGCGATGAAGGGGAATCCCATCACGCGATATCGCGAAGCGAGAGGTGGAATGGACTTCCCCGAAGCCTTCGATCAACTCAGGCAAAATCCTCAACCGGCAGCAGCAGTGACGGCCCCTTTACGGCCGGAAGCTTGCCGATCTGCGCGGCTGCCTTATCCATCGCCGCTCGCGTCGTCGTGTGTGTCATCAGGACCAACGGCACCGTCTCGCCCTCGTGGCCCTCGGGTTGCACGATGGACGACAGGCTGATTCCAGCCTTGCTGATAATCCCGGAAATTCGCGCGAGCACTCCGGCACGGTCGGCCACATTGAGCCGCAGATAGAAACGGGATTCCGACTCGGCATGCGCCAGCACCCGACCATTGGCAGCGTGGGCGGAGAATGCCGGCACCCGCTCGGCGGTGCCATGGAGTCGATCGAGCGCCGCGTCGGTGATGTCGCTCAACACCGCACTGGCCGTCGCGTCCTTGCCGGCGCCACGACCGTAGAAAAGCGTGTCGCCAATCGGGAAGCCGGAGACGAACACGGCGTTGAACACGTCGTTGACGCTCGCGAGCACATGGGCGTCGGGCACGAGCGTGGGACTCACCGACACGCTGATCCGCGGATCGGAGTTTTTCGCCTGTTTGCCCCGACCCGTCGCAGGGGCGTTGCGCACCATGCCGAGCAGCTTGATCGTGTAGCCAAGCTGCGCCGCAAAATGGACGTCGAGCGGCGTGAGCGTGCGGATTCCTTCGACATGGATCGCGTGGTGGTCGACCCAGAAACCGTGTGCAAGTGAGGCGAGGATCCCGATCTTGTGCGCCGCATCATGCCCGTCCACATCGAGCGTCGGATCGGCTTCGGCGTAACCGAGCCGCTGCGCGTCGGCGAGAACGTCGGCGAACGCCGCGCCTTCGCGTTTCATCCGGCTGAGAATGTAATTGCAGGTGCCGTTGACGATGCCGTCGATCCGTTCGATCCGGTTTCCCACCAAACTCTCGCGGAGGACCTTGATGATGGGAATGCCGCCCGCGACACTCGCCTCGAAGTAGAGGCTTGTTTTGTTTTTGCGCGCAAAGGCAAAGAGCTCGGGGCCGTGGGCGGAGATCAACGCTTTGTTGGCGGTGACCACGGCCTTCCCGCGTTCGAGGGCAGCCAGGATCATCGTCTTTGCGATTCCGGTGCCGCCGACCAGTTCGGTCACGATGCTGATTTCCGGGTCCTCGACGACTTCGCGCCAGTTCAGCGTCATCAGTCGTTCGGCAATTGGATAGGGCCGCGGCTCGTCGAAGGCTTTAACGGCAACCTTGCGGATGACGACCCGGATTCCCGTCCGCGCGGCGATGAGCTCAGCGTTTTGTTGCAGCGCGTGAAACACGCCGCTGCCCACCGTGCCACCCCCCATCATCCCGAGATTGAACTGGTTCATATGCACGCGAGCAAAACGGGCGGCATCGCGCTCGACAACTGCCTATCGCGCAAAAGTGCGAGTATCCGCGAGCAGTCCAATCAAGCGGCGCACCCGGAGATTTCCTACCGCGGCAGCGCCGCAACCAAACCCAAGCCTTTTACAGGAGGTCGCGGAGGTAGCAGAGACAATCCATCAATTGCATTTCCCTCTGCTCCCTCGGCGGCCTCCTGTAAGTACTCAGGGTTTTGAAACCGTCGCAACGTGGACGAGCCGGATCGATATTGCCACACTCCCGATGACAACCACCTGCACGCTGTTGCAGCCGGCCCGAGTGGCGCCGGTCTTTGACCGGCGTCTGGAGACTGGCCAAATTGGCTTCGTGTCTGCGGCTTCCAGCCGCAGCCTGGAGTTTGGGCGCCGGTCTTTGACCGGCATCTCGCCAGTCGAAGACTGGCGCTACGGGTGAGCGGAGCGCGCGAAGGAAACAGAGTTTTCTTCGCCGTCTTCGCGACGCCGTGAGCGCCGCGACGGACTCGGACGGGACGCCCTCTAATTCTGTTTGCCCGCCGCCGCCGCCGCCTGCTTCGCCATGTCCGCGATATCAGCCGTGGGCAAAACCACCAAACCGGCCTGGCGTCCGTTGGCGAGATACTGGAGCGAAATCCCGAGCATCATCCCTTGCGCGTCGAACATCGGCGTTCCCATCAACTGGTCAGTCATCAGAAAAAGCCGCCGCGGCTTCTCGACGATCCCGCTCATTTCACTGACCCGGACGAGGGGCACTCGCTGAAGCGATTTGGGCGCGCGTCCGATGGAGAAATAGGTTCCCAGCAGCACGCCCTCCGACTGTTCATTCAATTTCACATGCGCGAATTCACGCGTCGTCGCACCGCCGTTCTCCGGCGCCATGAACGCGAGATCCAGGTCCGCGTCCTTCAGGACGAAGCGCGCCGGCACCTCCTCGCCGTTCGCGAGTCGCAGTTTCACCTCCTTGAAGTCCGAACTCATCACCTCCACGCCCCGCATGCCGCCCCCCAGCCCCGAGCGCATCGCGTCGAGCGTACTCTGCGGATCGACGGCGGCGAGCGATGTGACCGTGAGCCCGCTCGGCGAAATCACCGTGCCGTTAACCTCCACCCGCTGTTCGCGCGGTGGCGCTTCGCGATCGCCCTGCTTGATTTTCAACGTCACCACGAGTTCCACGCCCACAATCGCGTCGGCGTAGCGTTTCACCAACGCGCGACCCGCGGCGGCATTCGCCTCCGTGGCGGCGCTTCCAGTCGCGGCGAGAAATCCCGGCAGCGCCAGAGTGAACGCAACGAGAGAGGAGAAATGTTTCATGCTTTGGCTCTAATCGGCTTGAGGTTGATTTCCACAAACAGCGTCTGCCCGCCCCGCCGCACCAGCAACACCCACCAGGTTTTGTCCGTGCCGGCGATGCGTTCACGCGCCTGCTTCAGATCCTCCAGCGTGTTCACGCGCCCGCCATCCGCGAGTTCAATGATGTCATCGGAACGCAGGCCGGCGAGCGACGCCCAGCCCGCGACCGTCGCACTCTCGACCAAAACACCCTTCAAGTCCGTGGGCAGCTGCAGCCGGATGCGATCATCAAAGGCGATGTCGCGCGCGGAGAATTCCAGCTGCAAATCCTGCCACCACGGCATTTCCGGCGGCGGCACCGGTTGCTCCTCCAGCGTCACCGGGACATCCGCCTTCCTACCCTCCCGCCAGATGGAAAATTTCGCGTCGGTGCCCGCCCGATACTGCCGTATCTGACGGGCAAGTACATCGGTATCCTCGGGTCGCCGGGCGGGCACCACCATCCCGTCAATCTCCAGAATGACATCACCGATTTGCAGTCCGGCCTTTTCCGCCTGCGTGCCCGGATAGATGCGCGTCAGCCGCGCGCCGCCTTCGGCCTTCAGCCCGAGCCGGCCGGCCAGCTTCGGCGTCAGCGGCTGGGACGACGCCCCGAGCCACGCCTTGCGCGCCTGCGGTGTCACGTTGCGTTCATCGGTTTTCCGCAGCTCGACCACGGAACTCACCACGGCACCCTCCCGTCGCACGGAGGCCAGCACGGCGCGCGTGTTCCCGGGCGTATCGGCCAGCAATTGGTCCGTCAGCGCGCGCAACTCGGCCACGCGCGCGACCGGTTTTCCCTCGACCGAAATCAGCACATCCTCGCGCCGCAAGGTCGGCTCGGCCTGGCCCGCTGGTCCCGCCGGCCGTATGTTTTCCAGCCATACGCCCTGCACATCGGGCAGCCGTTCTTCGCGCACCAGCTTCGGCGTCAGGTCGCGCACCACCAGTCCCCACGTGCGCAACTCCACGTCGTCGGCGCGCGCGGGCTCCCGCGGCGCCAGCTTGATTCGGACCGACTGCTTTTGTCCGCGGCGCAGGAGATCGACCACAAATTCGCTGCCGGGCCTCTGGCTCGCCTCGAGCCGGTTGAAATGCGCCACGGCCTTCTCCTCCGCGCCCTCGATCGGATGGCCGTCACCCGCGACGATCAAGTCGCCCGGCTGCACACCCGCGCCCGCCGCCGGCGAACCCGCGGCGACATCACCCACGATCACGCCACCGCCCTCGCCGTCCGCCTGGAGGCGCGGCTGCACGGTGATGCCGGACCATCCGCGCGTGACGCGACCCTGCTGAATGAGCTCCTGCGCCACGCTCTGCGCCAGATTGCTCGGGATCGCACCACTCAGGCTGACGACCCCGATTTCATTGATCCCGACGATCTCTCCGCGACGATTGATGAGCGGACCGCCGCTGTTCCCCCCGAAAATCCGGGCATCGTGCAACACCCACCGCACGAGCATGCCGACGTCTTCCCCCCGCAACAGCATCCGCCCCACGGTCTGCTCCGGCAGCACGAGTGACGGATTGGATACGATGCCCCGCGTCACCGATTGCGAAAGGAAACCCGGGCTGCCCAACGCGAACACTTCCTCGCCCGCCTCGAGTTTTGAAGAGTCGCCAAACTTCGCCACCACCAGTGGAGCCGCGGATTTCGCGCGCTGCGCCAGGTCCAGTTGCAACACCGCCAAATCGGTCAACGGATCCTGTCCGACGAGCGTCGCCTCCACGTGCGTGCCGTCATAAAGGTAGCAGCGAAAAAAATCGCCGTCCTCGGTCACGTGACAATTCGTCACGACGTGGCCCTCCTTGGAAATCGTGACACCGCTGCCGCCGGTCCATTGCTTGGCCAGCCGTCCGTCACTCGGCCGCAGGCGAATCGCTTCGATGCGGACAATCGACGGAAACACGCGCGTGAGCATGGGATCCTCCGCGGGCATGACCTGGCCGGCGGCGGCCGTGGTTCGCGGGGCGTTCGCGGCCGCCGCGACACCACCGATGCTCCCGATCAAAAGGGCAAACACGCGCATCAACATCTGCGCCCGGTAGCGGGATGGGAAAATCATGGGAAAGAAGGGCCTTCGCACAGAGGCGATTCAGGCGTTTGATGCAAGCGGCAAAGCAGGACGAACGAAGACTTGGAAGACTTGGAAGACGGGGGGAGGCGGGGAAGGCGCGGAGGCGCGTGTGCGATCGTGGAATTTGGAACTGCTCACGCCGGACGAAGTGCAGGCGTTTCTCAACGGGTCTCGTCAGCCGCGGGTTGGCGGTGTCCTGACCGACGGCCGATCTGCAGTTTAGTGCGCGCGACTCGCCGCCGTCACATACCGGCCGATGATCCCGTCGAAGCTGCCGTTGGTGAAGAAAACGACGACCCGGGCTTTGCCCGCGTCGCCCGAGGTCGGTTGCGTGTTTTGGATCAACTCGTCGAGCAACGCGGCATTGGTGGCGGCGAAATGCGCCTCGACCCCCTGCGTCTCCAGATGTTGCGCCACCGCTTCCGGATCGAACCGCTCCTCGGGTCGGAGTCGCTCGCTGCGGCTGACGGGGCCAAGGTAGACTTCGTCCGCCTGCGCCAGCGCACGCGTGAAGCCGGCCTGCATTGTTCGCGTACGCGCCGTATTGCTCCGCGCCTCGAACACCGCCGTCAGCAGGCACTCGGGAAATCGCGTGCGGAATGAAAGCAACGTTTCCGCCAGCGCCGTGGGGTGATGGCCAAAGTCCTCGACCACGGTCAACCGGTCGTTCCGCAGCAAGACCTCCTGCCGCCGCTTCACGCCGCGAAACCGGGCCAGCGGCTCCAGCTTCATCACCCGCGGATCCGGCGTATCCAAATGTTGGGGTTGCCCTTGGCTCGGCGCCGCCCACTGCGACTCGGCCGCCAGGGCGAGTCCCGCCGCGGTTGCGGCCATCGCGGCGTTCCGTGCGTTGTAGAGGCCCGGAATCGACCAACGCACGGCGGCCCAGAGCGCCCCCCGCCAGAGCAGCCGGAATGACGCGCCGTTTCCGTCCTCCACGAAGTCGACCAGACGCGTGTCGCACGACTCGTCCGTGCCCACCCGTACGACCCGCGTCCACGACATCGCCCCAAGCGCGCGGACATTGGCGTCGTCGCCATTGATCACCACAAAGCCGTTTCGCGGCACAATCCGCACGAAATGGGTGAACGTGCGCTGTACATCGGCGAGGTCACGGAAAATGTCGGCGTGATCAAACTCGAGGTTGTTCAACACCGCGATGCTCGGCGCGTAATGGATGAACTTGCTGCGCTTGTCGAAGAACGCGCTGTCGTACTCGTCACCTTCGATCACAAACGGATCCGCGGGCGCGCCGAGATGGCTGCCGGTCGGCGGATCCTGGGGGACGCCGCCAATCAAATATCCGGGATCGCGTCCCGCTTCACGCAGGAGAAACGCCGTCAGCGCGGTCGTCGTGGTCTTGCCGTGGGTCCCGCCAATCACGATGTTCCGGCGGCGCCGCAACACGAACTCGTTGAGCATCGCCGGCAGCGAGGTAAACGGAATCGCACGCGAGTCGAGCAACCACTCGACCTCCGGGTTCCCGCGAGTCATGGCATTGCCAATGACGACGAGATCTGGCGCGAGCCGCGCCAATCGGCTCGCGTCATAGCCCTCGTGCACCGTTATCCCGGCCTGCGCCAGCACTGTGCTCATCGGCGGATACACGCCCGCGTCGGTGCCGGACACCTCGTGACCGTTTTCCCGCGCGAGCAACGCCGCATTTCCCATCGCCGTGCCGCCCACCCCCATGAAGTACAGCTTCATAACCTTGGTTGCTCAGCCGCGCATCACTTCGTCGCGGGTCGTCACGCGCGTCGGATTCACGCGTGGGTCGATTGGTTTCCGGTGACGCGACATGAGGGGGAGCGTGCACAATCCGGCGCGACCGGGAAGCGCGAATGGGCGCATGGATTCGAATCTGCAATTCCCACTTCCTCCACTCGCTGGCGCTCGCAGCCACGCTTCAAGCGCTCGCCTCGTGCGAAGGCGTGACACTCACTTTCGCGAACCCGCGGATTGCCTTCACGCACGGTCGTGACTGCATTCGCGCGATCGCCCATGCCCACGCCGACTCTTCCGCCTTCGTCCGCTGCCACGGCTCCCGCCGCCGTTCCGACGTACTGGATCGACGGACGACTTGTCCCGGCAACGGGAGCCGTGTTGCCGTTGAGCGATCTCGCGGTTAGCCGCGGGTACGCCGCGTTTGATGCCCTGCGCACCTACGGCGGCGTGCCGCTCCTCCTCGACCAGCACCTCGCCCGCCTCGAACGCACCTGCGAACTGCTGTTCCTGAAACCGCCGCTTTCCCGCGCCGAACTTCGTGACGCCGTTCGCGCAACCGTCGCCGCAAACGCACTGCCGGATTGCCTCATCCGAATCTACATCACCGGCGGCGATGCGACGGGCTTCATCCCCGAAAATCGCGAACGACTCCTCGTGCTGGTCGATCCGCTGCGCGCGTATCCAGCCCGGCACTTCGAGCAGGGGATCGCGCTGGCGGCGTCGCGACTCGAGCGGACACTGCCCATCGCTAAATCGACTTCCTATCTCGCGGGCGTGTGGGAGACGATCCAAGCCAGGCGCAACGGGTTCGATGAGGTTGTTTTTTGTGACGCCTCCGGAAACCTTCTCGAAGGAACGACGTTCAGTGTCGTCGTTGTCGTCGGAAACGAGCTCGTATCACCACGCGAGAGTGTCCTCCAGGGCATCACGGTCGAACACCTGCTGGGCCTTGCGCCGCAGCACGGTTTCCACATCACGCGTACGCCGATATCGCCCGCGATGCTCGCGAAGGCCGACGAAGTCTTCATCACATCGAGCACGCGCGAACTCATCCCGGTATCGCGAATCGATGACCGGCGGATCGGCAACGGGAGGCCGGGGGCCACCACCTGCCGGTTGCACGATCTGTATCGCGAAAGCGTCCGCGCAATCTGCGGAACAACGGGCGCGTAGGAGCCGGCGCACCGTTGCCGCGCGCGCATGTCGTGGCTGCGAGCCAGCGAGTGGATGGCTGTTTCTTCGGGACGAAACCACCTTTCGATTTTCGATCTGGCCGCCGGTCGGAGACGCGGCGCTACTCGATCAAGCTTCGCGCGAGCAACGCGAATGTGGCCTGTCTTACTCTGTGACCTCACTCCCAAAAGATGCGGGCCCGCGTGGAAGTGAAATCAAAGTGCGACGGCGCGAGCGCCCTGGACGCACATCCCGCCGAGCGGCCGATGCGCGCCGCGTCAGCCATGGTCGGACTTCACCCCGACCGTGTTGTTCGCCGCTTGCGAAACCAACGCCGCCGCCCATATCCGGTGGCTCATCACCGCCTCCTCGACCGTCGCGCAGCCGAACCGGCCTTCCAATTTTCCGGCGCGCTCCGCCAGGAAAGCCGCCCACATCTGGAGCAGGATGTCGGGAAACCCCGGTTCGAAGATGCCGCCGGTGATCACGGGAAATACCATCTGGAAACCGAGATCGGTCTGCTCCCAGATCTGCTCTTTGGCGCGGCGAAACGTCCAGAGCGTCTTGGGCGTCTTGGTCGAATACTTCACGCCGCCATCCGTCCCGAGCGCTTCGAAATACCACGTGTTCGTCTCGCCGGGCGCGAATCGCTTCAGCTCGATCCGCATGGGCGCGCGGGTGTCCTGGTATTGGAAATACGTGCTCAACGTGGCGTTGTCCCACGTGTCGATCGAAGCCATGCCACCCTTGCCGTCCGGGCGCTCCGTATAAATCCGCTGCAATTGCGCATAGACGCTGATCGGCCGCCAGCCCAGCCGCAGCGGCCCGTGCACCGCGTGCATCCCCAGATCACCGAGCACGCCCACTTCGCCACAAAACGCGGCCTGCCGTTTCCAGTTGGCCGGCTTCTGCGGATCGAGATCGCTCGAATGCAGATAACCCGCGCGCACTTCGATCAGCCGACCCAGCGCGCCCGAACGCGCCACCGCCAGCGCCCGCTGCGCCCCGGGCAAAAAAGGGAATTCGGAACTAACGCGCACAAACCGGCCGCTGCGTCGCACCTCGGCGGCGATTCGCTCCGCGGCGCCGAGATCAATGCCAAACGGTTTCTCGGCGAAGAGGTCTTTGCCCGCCCGCACGACGTCCAGGTAAACCGTCTCGTGCAACTGGTGCGGCACCGCCACATACACGACGTCGACCTCGGGGTTTTGGATCAATGCGTGGTAATCGGTCGTGAGCTGCCGGACCGTCGGCACCTGCCGAAACCAGTCGAGCAGCTTCGGCTGGACGTCGCACACCGCCGTGAGCTCGGCGCGTACGGGAAAATTATCCAGCACGAACCAGCGCGCGACCGCGTTGGCGACCTCGCGGCCCATCAAGCCGCCGCCAATCACGCCAATCCGGACGAGTGGCTTGGTTTCAAATGTGGTCATCGTCAGCGTAATAATTTCATCGCCTCAGCGGCCGTGGCCCCATCGTGCACCACCGCCATCAGCGCCCGCGTCATTGCGGCCGGGCGGGGATGCTGGACGATGTTCCGTCCGTAAACAATACCGGCCGCGCCCAGCCGGATCAGCGCTTCGGTCCGCGCCAGGATCTCCTCCTCCGACGCCCTGCCGCCGCCGCGCACGAGCACAGGAACATCGCCGGCCACCGCGATCACTTTTGCGTAGGGATCCACCGGGGTCGATGGATCCGCCTTGATGATATCGGCGCCGAGTTCGACCGCCTGGCGCACCAGCGGCAGGATTTTGCGGATATCGCCATCGACCATGTAGCCGCCGCCCTGGTCATTTCGCTGAAAAACGAGCGGTTCGATCATCAACGGCATCGCGTAACGATCGGTCTGCGGTTTCAGCGCGAGGATATTCTGGATACACTGATCGGTGACCTCGGGTGCGCCCGGAATCTGAAAGAGGTTCACCACGATGCAGGCCGCGTCGAACTGCACCGCCTGGAGCACCGGTTCGGCGATCATCCGGCTGAAAACGGTGCGGGGCAGCTCGGGGCCGTAGACGTTGGCGACATCCGAGCGCAGCACGAGCGCCGGTTTCATCCTGCCCGGACGCGATTGCAGATGCCGCGCCTGGCCGATCGTCAGTTGAATCGCGTCGGGATTGGCCTCCACCAGCACGTCAATCGTGCGGCGGATGTCCTCGATGCCGGACAGGAACGAGTGCTCGTTGAAGAAGCCGTGATCGATGGCGACATCGAAGCAGCGGCGGGAGCGGGGATTGAAGAGACGGTTCAGGCGGGCGGATTTCATGAGGTGGGAATTGTTTTCACGGCGACGTGCGCGCGGCGGAGTCGGGCCTTGTCCGCGGGGGTGAGCTTCGCGTCGGTGACAAAAACCTGAAACGTTTCCCAGCCGCCGAACACGACGGCGGAGGGCCGGTTCCACTTCGCGGCGTGCGAGACGAGGATGCGTTTTGCGGCGCGGGCACAGGCGGCCTGCTTCACGGCCGCTTCGGACAATTCGGTCGTGGAGGCGCCCTCGATCGGATCCAGGCCGGACGCGGAGATCACCGCGACGTCGAAACGCAGCCCCTGGAGCCACGAGAGCGCGAGCGCCCCCACGAGGGCGAGGCTGAGACCGCGCACCTCGCCGCCGACGCCGATCACTTTTGCGCGGGCCTCGGTGCCGAGATGCAGGATCGGGAGCGAATTCGTCACCACGGTGAGCCCGCGGCGATCGAGAACCTGCCGCGCGACCTCGAGGCACGTGGTGCCCGCATCGAGAAAAATCTGGCCGTGTTCCGGCAGCTCGGCCGCCGCGAGGCGGGCGAGCGCGACCTTTGCCTCCACGGCTTCCACCGCCTTGTGCTCGAACCCGGGCTCCGTATCCAGAAAGGAAGGATCCAAGGCCCCGCCGTGTGTGCGGACGACCTTGCCCGCCGACTCGAGCAACCGCAAATCGCGCCGGACCGTGATGTCGGAGGCTCCCAGGTGCAGTGCGAGTTCGCCCACCGTGAGACGGCCTTTTTGCCGCACGAAGGACTCGATGGCGCGATGACGTTCGGCCGCGAACACCCGGCAACTAGCCCGGTTTGGCCGATACGCCGCAAGCATAAAAGGTCA
Source organism: Opitutales bacterium (assembly GCA_038204695.1). Lineage (GTDB taxonomy): Bacteria > Verrucomicrobiota > Verrucomicrobiia > Opitutales > Opitutaceae > ER46. The sequence continues at coordinate 16,546 of JBBRCR010000072.1, forward strand.
CAAACGGTCACACTCGGTCTTCGCCGAGTTTACATCGTCATGTTGAATCTGCTCACGGGGAGCCCAGGAAACGCGGCGCGCGCGACGGGGTCGGTGCGTTACCGGTCAGCCAATGGCTGACGATTACGCACACGGCGCACGATCTGCCCTTGCATCGCAGAAAGGCTAACGGATTACCCGTCTCCCGAGTCTTCCCAGTCTTCCCATCTTCCCATCTTCCCATCTTCCCCGTCTTCCCATCTTCCCATCTTCCCCGTCTTCCCATCTTCCCCGTCTTCCGAATCTACTCGCTCTTTAAATACGCCACGAGGCTCGCAACCTCCTCCTTCGTCATCGTCTGTTCCAGTCCGTCCGGCATGAGCGAAATCCCCGATGCACTCAGTGATGTGATGCTTCGCCGCAGCACGGACTCCTCGGTCCCAGCGGCGGTGCGCAGCGTTAGATTGCTTTCCGTCTCGCTCACGAGCCAGCCCGAGAACGAGCGTCCGTCCTGGGTGACAATCGACAAGGTCTGGTAACTTGGCGCCACCTCGTAGTTCGGCACGAGAATGTGCATCAGCAGCGCGTCGGCCGGCTGGTTGCGCACGCCCGTCAGGTCCGGCCCCACCTTTCCGCCCTGTCCGTTGTGGGTGTGACACGCCGAACACGCGCGAATGAAGGCGTCGCGCCCACGCGCGAGCTCAACGTTCACCCCCAGCAACTCGCGGTAGGTGCGGTACACCTTCATCCGGTCACCGCCTTCCAGTTCCTTGAAGATGGCCTCGGCCCCTGCCCGCACGTCGGCGTTCGCATGCTTCAGCAACTGCGTCCGTCGCACCGATGAAATCTCCGGCGCCGCAATCACCCCGTCCTTGATCGCTGCGAGCATCACCGCGATCATGGGCGGCTTGGAGGTGAGGGCTCCGACGACCGCCTCCCGGATTGCGGGCGTATAGCGTCCCCAGTTTTCCTTTTTCACCAACCACGCGCCGCCCCGCGGGTCGCCCAGCCGCTCGAATGCGCGCACGGCCTGGAGTTGCAACTCGGGCGGTTGCCGCGCATCGAGCAGCCGCGCCAGGGCCCCACCGGCGAAATCCATGTCGGTGTATCCAAGCAATGAGGTCGCGGTCACGCGCTCGCCCGTCGGCACCTGCTCGTCGAGCGCGCGCTTCGCGGCCGAGCGAAAGAAGCTCTGCAGCTCCGCCGCCCGTTTGCCGCTCGCATCACCGACGAGCGAAGCAAAAACATTTTTGTCCGCCTTGGCCCCGGCCCGGCCGCGCAGCCCCTCGGCCAGTCCCAGGACCGACGCGAGCCGCCATGACAACTCGCCGTCGCCACCGAGCATCTGCCCAAGAAACTCCCGCGAAGCCTCCGTCGTGGCACCCGCGCCAAAGACGCGTCCCAGATGCTCCATGACCGCGGCAAACGCCTTCGGGTTCTCTCCGCGCGCGTGTTGCAACGCCGCCAGAAATTCCGCCATGCGCGCGCCGATTCCGCTGAGCACCGCCGCGCGGGTCCAGCGGTCCTCTCCGTCGCGGACGGCAATCGTCGCGAGCGCCGGCACCGCCTCCGCCTCGTCCATCGAACCCAGGACGAGCGCGGCGCAAAAGCGCACGCGCGGATCAGCATCACGCGCCGCGGCCAGAATCGCTTTGTTCACTTCGCTGTCCTTCGACCGCAACCCGCCCGCCAGTTGCACCGCCTGCTCGCGCACCCGGCTGTCCGGATCGCGCAAGGCGACATGGATCGTCTCCCTCGAAAGTCCGTGCAGGCCGCGCAGGGTCCACAACGCGATCGCCCTGGACTCGGGCCGCGGTGAGTCACGAATAATTTTTTCCAGAAACGGAATTGCAGCCTGGTCCGGCCGTTCGAGCAGCAACCGGTGGGCGCGCCGGCGCCACCATTCATCCGCCGAATCGAGGCCAACGGTGAGTTGCGCCACATTTTCCGAACCCGGCGTAAAACTCGTGGCGGCTGGGCGTGGCCCCTCTTTCACGATCCGATAAATGCGACCAAAACCTTTTCCACTCTCGAAATCCAGCAGCCCGCGCGACTCCTCCGGCACATATTGCGGATGGTCAATCTCGCGACGGTACATGTCCGCCACATACAGCGCGCCGTCGGGACCGTTGCCCAGGAACACCGGCCGAAACCACACGTCCGTCGTGGCCAGAAACTCCTTTCCGCGATAAGGCGGATCGGACCGCAACGATGCGCCGGCGGCGCGAAACACCTGCCGCTGCACGAGGTTCTGCGCCGGCTCACAGATGAAAACGTTGCCGACGTGATCAGGCGTCAGCGCCGTCCCGCCGAAGACGACGAGCCCGCACGCCGAGGTGAACGTACCGGTGTGCGGCGCGCCCATCAGCTTGGGGATGAAATCAGCCGTGACATAGGCGCGGCTGATCGGGAATACCTTCGCCTCCGCTTCGACCCTGGACACTTCCTGTGCGGTCTCGCCAAACGCGAGGTGCGGGTTTCGCCGGAGGTGCCACGGCTCCAGCATGACCTGGAGCACCGGATGCCGGTTGGTCACGTTGAAGCGGCGGCCAAATGGATCGAACGCGAGGCCAAACTGGCCGCGCCCACCCGTGTTCTCGAACTCCAATGTATCCGGATCGAAACGACCATCCCGCGGCGTGAAGCTGACGGCCGGCCGCTCCGGATGCTCCGGCGATATGACCTTCCCGCCATTGAGCCCGCTCGTTACATAAATCTTTCCGTCGAACCCGAGGGTCGGATGGCTTACCCGGATTTGCGCCGTCTTCGTATCGTCAAAACCGGTGAGCACCACGCGATTCACGTCGGCCACGCCATCGCCGTCCAAATCTTTCAAATACAGAATGTCGGGGGCTGCCGTGACAAAGATGCCGCCGCGCCAGACGGAGAGCCCGTTGACATGGCTGAGACCGGTGGCGAACTCATGTCTCCGTTCGTAGCGTCCGTCGCCGTCGGCATCCTCGAGCAAGGCGATGCGGCCCTCCTTCGTCCGCACCTGGCCGCCGATGGGATCGGGATATCCGCGGCCTTCCGCCACGTAGAGCCGGCCGTATTCGTCAAAGGCGAATGCGACGGGATCGACCACGAGAGGCTCGGCCGCGACCAATTCGATGCGCAGGCCGGGCTCGATCTGGAATTTTGTCAGTGCTTCCTCTGGCCGGAGAGGCAGGGGAGCGGCCCGCTTGATTTCGGCCCCGCGGGCGGCGCCAGCGATCACGGAGAACGCGGCGAGGAACATCAGTTTACCGCGCCAGCGCGATAATGCGGCCGCAGGGGATCGGTCACAAGTGAACATCGGCCCGCATACTCAAAGGACACCGGCTCGGCGCAACAACTTCTCGCCGCGTCCAGGCGGGCGTGGGCGCAAATCAGCTTTTGAACAGCACGCAACGTGGCACGGGCATCTTACCCGTGGACGGCGCTCCGCGCCGCCAACATGGACTGGAAGCCCATGCCACAACACGGGCGGGACGCCACGACAGGCTCCGACGTGCTGTTCAAAAGCTGATTTGCGCCCGGCCGGCGTTCGCGGACGCGCGAATCGCAGCGCATGCACCAAGAGAGATTTCGGTGCGATGATCATTATAAATGAGACATGGGCGCGACGCCCTTACTCCAATACGGAACGTAAGTCATGGGCGGGACGCCCAGGCCACGCCGAGCACGGCCGGCACATGGAATTGAAGCCACATCTTGCATCTTGCGCTGGTGTCGAGCGGGCATCCGGTGCGTAGGATCGAGGTGGCACGGCGTCCCTCGCGTCCCGCCCGTGCGTTTGCAGTGGCATCGCGTCCTGCCAATGTAGTTTCATCAGCTCATGATCACGTCGCGCCGCGATTACATCCTGCGAATCATTGACGAGGTCACGCAGTTGCTCGCACGGCTGATCTTCAAACGAAAGGCCGGCGCGGATCACGAGGCGCTCGAGATTGTGATCCAAGGCTGCGAACGGCTCTTCAGTCTCGAGCGTGACAAGCTGTTTCAATTCACGCCCGAACAGCACTTCGCCATGCTGACCGAACAGGAGCCGGTGGAGATCGCACGCGACAAGGTCCTGCTGTACGCCGCGCTGAACGCCGAAGCGGGGAAGATCTACACGAAACTCGGAAACCGGGAACTCGCGCGAGCGACGTTCACCAACGCCCTGCGTTTCGCGCTCAAATCGCGCGCGATCCCTTCGGCCGAGCCGCGGCCGAAGTACGCCCCGGAGATCGACGAGATCGTCGACGCGCTCGGCATCGAGACCCTGGATCCGGAAACGCGTTCGTTGCTCAAACGGTGAGTTCCAGGATTCGCGTTCTCTTGGACTTGCCTCACCCGGCGACGCGAAGGAGTTTCTCGCCGGCACTGCATCGCTTTTTCCCGTGAACCATCAACAGTCTGAAGCCCTCTTTTCCCGCGCCCGCCAGCTCATCCCTGGCGGGGTCAACTCGCCCGTGCGCGCCTTCCGCTCGGTGGGCGGTGCTCCATTCTTCGTGAAAGCCGCCCATGGTGCGATGCTCGTCACGGCGGACGACTGCGAGTTGATCGATTTCGTCTGCACGTGGGGTCCGGCGATTCATGGGCACAATCACCCCCGAATCAAAGCGGCCATCGCCACGGCGCTCGAGCACGGCACGTCGTTCGGCACGCCGAATCCCTACGAGGTCGAGATGGCCGAGCTGATCGTGTCGTTCGTGCCTTCCATCCAAAAGGTTCGGATGTGCAACAGCGGCACCGAGGCCACCATGTCGGCGATTCGGCTGGCGCGGGGATTCACGAAACGCGACAAGATCATCAAGTTTTCGGGCTGTTATCACGGTCACTCGGATTCGCTGTTGATCAAGGCCGGCTCGGGCGCGCTTACGCATGGCCATCCCGACAGCGCCGGCGTGCCGGCGGCGTTCGCCCGCGAAACCGTGGTTCTGCCCTATAATGATCGCGCCGCGCTTGAAGCGGCCTTCGCGGCAAACCCCGATCAGATTGCGGCCGTAATCCTCGAGCCGTACTGCGGCAATGTCGGTTTCATCATGCCCGATCCCGGCTATCTCGCGTTCGTGCGCGAAATTACCGCGCGGCATGGCTGCGTCCTTATTTTCGACGAAGTGATGACGGGATTCCGAATCGCCAAAGGCGGCGTTCAGGAGCGGGAAAATATCGTGCCCGACCTCACGTGCCTGGGAAAAATCATCGGCGGCGGATTGCCCGTGGGCGCGTTCGGTGGGCGGGCCGACATCATGGACATGCTGGCGCCGCTCGGACCGGTTTACCAGGCCGGGACGCTGAGCGGGAATCCGCTGGCGATGGCGGCGGGCATTGCCGGGCTTGGACTGCTCCAGGAACAGAATCCGTACGCGCGGCTCGATCAACTCGGGCGGCAACTGCGCGACGCCGTGCTGAACGCCTGCCGTGCGAAAGGGATTGCCGTGCAGGTACCGCAGTGTGGGTCCATGTTCAGCATCTTCTTCACTGACACGCCGGTGCGCGACTATGCGACCGCACTAAAGGGTGACGCTAAGTTGTTCGGCCGCTTTTTCCACGCCTGCCTGGAGCGTGGCGTGTACCTCGCGCCAAGTGCGTATGAAGCTGCGTTCATCAGCACTGCGCATGAAGGTCCTGCGATTGAACGAGCGTGCGCGATCTTCGATGAAGCGATTCGCACGTTGTAGTACATGGCTGTAAGCGCCAGCGAGTGGAGGCCCCCGGCATGGCGATGGCAACACGTCCACTCGCTGGTGCTCGCAGCCACTTGGCAGGCATAAGCATCTTGCAGCCACCAAGCCCTGCGCTGGCCCCACAATTCTGGCCAAGCACGTCGGCATTCGCACCGGAGCGGCGGCTTTCCTGCCGCCGAAGTACGTTCGGTCGACCGGTCTCGGGCGACTGGAAAGTCG